>CAYUFW010000178.1:0-16487 GCA_964443915.1 uncultured Pirellulaceae bacterium | reverse complement strand
TCTTGCCCTGCCCTTGCACTTCGCGTGGCGGCCAAGACCGCGGTTCCCGTCCCCAACACTTGCACGAACGTTCTGCGGTTCAACACAGCTCGCACCTCCCTAACCTCTTCACGGGGTAAAGCGTTTCAGGAACCCTCGGGCGCGCTGGCGTTTCTTGGGGGGCAGCGCGGGGTCGGTCTTGTCAAGGGCCTGCTGGAAGCAGGCGGCTGCTTCGCGGTTGCGGCCCAGGTGGTGGAAAACCAGGCCGCGGTTGTAGTCCAGCCAGGCGTTGTCGGGGCAGTCCTGCAACGAGCGGTCGAAGTCCCGCAGGGCTTCCTGCAGCCGTCCCAAGCCTGCCAGAGCCAGGGCGCGGCCGTTGTAGGCGTAAGCCAAACCGGTCTTGCCCGCGCGTTTCCGGCCCAAGGCGATGGCGCGCTCCAGGTCGGCCAGAGCCAGGTCGAATTCGCCCAGCTCGGCGTACACCTGGCCGCGCCCGGCAAGGGCGTGGAAATCGTCTCCGTCCTCCTCGATCAGCCGGCTGTAGTCGTCGATGGCTTCCACCAGCTGTTCCGAGTACCAGTGCGCTCCGGCGCGCATGGCGTATGCCGGCAGGCACGCTTCGTCCATCTCAAGCGCTTCCGTGGCCCGGCTGATGGCCTCGTCGAATTCCTCCCGGCGGCCGTGGTAGGCGGCCTCCAGGAGCAGCCGCTCCAGGGCAAAGGCCTCGGCCATGCCTGGTTCGCAAACGATAGCTTGCTGGAAGTCGGCGTCCGCCTTGTCGGGCTCGCCCTTCTGAATCCACACGCTGCCGCGGCTGCTGTAGGCGGCGGCCAAATCCGGCACCAGATCGATCACGCGGTCGAAATCCCGCAGGGCTTCGTCATAATTGCCCTGCTGTAAGTGCAGCCGGCCGCGGTGAAAGTAGGCCGGCGCGAGATCGGGCTGCAGACGCAGGGCTTCGTTCAGATCGGCCAACGCCTCGTCGTACTCCTCGCGCCGCGTCCGCAGCCAGGCGCGTTCCATGTACGCCCCGGCAACGTCAGGGGCGATCCGCAGCGCGGCCGCAAAATCCTCCAGCGCTTTCTCGTCCTCCTGCCGGTCCGCCCAGGCCAGGGCGCGATTCAGATGGGCGAAGACCAGTTGCGGGTCCAAATCCAGGGCCCGGCTGTACTCGCGGACGGCGCCCTCGTTGTCGCCGCGGGCGCGGCACACGTTGCCTCGATTGGCATAGGGCAGGGCCCAGTCCGGCTGCATCTTGATCGCCGCCTCAAAGTCCTCCGCCGCTTCGTCCACGTCGCCCATTTTCAGCCGGATGGTTCCGCGCAAGTTGCAGGCCACCGCGTCCTGGGGATTCAACTCCAGCGCCGCGTCGCAGTCGCCCAGCGCCTCCTCGCCGCTGTCCAGGTTTTCCTGGGCAAAGGCGCGGGCCACGTACACGTCGGCCGAGGCCGCTTCGCGGTCGATCGCCGCCGTACAGTCCTCGACGGCGCCGGCCGAATCGCCCAGCCGCTGCCGGGCAATGCCCCGCAACGCGTGGGCCTCGCCGGATTCCGGTTCGCGGGCCAGCACGAAGGAGCAATCCGCCGCGGCGCCGGCGAAGTCGCCCGCGCCCAGGCGGACCTCCGCCCGGTACAGGTGATAGCCGACGTGGTCCGGCTGGATCTCGATCGCCGTGTCGAAATCCGCCAGCATCGCCTGAATCGCCTCGTCGCTCGGCACGGCGGACGCGCGCCGCCTGGCTAACGCCCGCCAGGCGTGAGCAGCGTCGTGATGCGGATCCAAGTGCAGCGCCTGCGTCAGCGCCTCGACGGCCCGAGCATAATCGCCCCGTGCGATCAGCGCCCGCCCGCGGTGGAGTTGCAGCGACGGATTGCGCCGATCGCGGGCGATGGCCGCGTCAAAGTCCGCCAGCGCCTGGTCCCAGGCGCCCAATTGCAGGTAGATCATGCCGCGGCCCGCCAGCGCGGCGACGTGGTCCGGATCCAACTTCAGGGCCGCGGTCAGGTCCTTCAAACCCTGTTCCTGGCTGCCGGCTGCACAGCAGGCCATCGCGCGGCGGGAGTAGATCTCCGGCTGGCCGGGCCGCAGGGCCAGCCACGCCGTGTAGTCCTCGATCGCCCGCTCGTAGGCTTCCCGCTGCTCGAACAACTCCGCCCGCAGGTTGTACAACTGGGCGTGCCGCGGATACCGCGAGATCAGCGCGGTCAGTTCCTCGAGCGTGTAGCCGCGGGCCGGATCGGCCGGATCGGGAATCGGCGGCAACGGCGCTTCCGGGGGGGCAATGACGGGAGCCGACGGCGCCGGGCGCGGCGGCTTCGCGAACCGGGGGCCCTTGCCGCTCAGCCAGCCTTTGGCCCGCCGCCAAACCGAACGCAGCAGGCCGCCCGCTTTGCCCCGGCCGGCAGCAGCGCGCGAACCAGGCCTGCCGGACGCCAGTCCCGCTGCCTCCATCAGCAATTGATCGAACGACCCGGTCCGCTTGGTGAACTGCCGGGAAAAGGGGAACGCAAACGGCTGATGCGGATCGGCCGCGCCGCCCCAGAGCATGGTACGGCAGCAGAAACTGACGGGCCCGCCCTCGACCGGCGGCTGGCGCAGCTCTTCCAGTTCCATCCTCAACTCGGCCACGACGTGCGGCGGAAGCGTCTCCGGCTGGATCTGCAAATCGATCAGCCGCCGGTCGCCGGGGAACATGGCATAGCCGATCTGGACGTCGACCCCCGACTGGGCCTCGGTCCTGCGGACAAACAACTTCAGCGTCCGATCGAAAGCCGCCACGAAATGCACGAACGCTTCCTGATGGACGCGCTGAGCGATGACGTGATCGGGCGCCAGGATCATGAAAAACTCGCGGGGCACGTCGTCCCCCGCCGCCTCCCCGCTCGCCGCCTCCCCGCTCGCCGCGTCCCCGCCCGCCGCATCTCCGCCCGCCGGGGCCTCGTGGTACACCTCGGCGCAACACGCCTGTCCCGCCTCCGCCGCCTTGCGCAATTCCGACAGCGGCGGCACGGCGAGCGTCCGGCCGCAGGGACACACCAGTTGCGTGCCGGCCCGCCCCGCCGGGACGTCAAACGCCTGACCGCACACACATCGGATGGAAAAAGCCATGCCTGCCTCAGCGTCGTTCCGGGCCTCGGGCGGCCGCCTGCTCGCGCCGCCCGCTACGATTATACGCCTTCCAATCCCTGTACTTCAATCGGCCGGCAAAATCCTTACCGACGCTAAACTGCGTTCGCGGCGGCAACGGTTACGCAGTCTATGGCACGGGCGAAACTGGACGAACGCCTTCTATCGCGCAAGATTTCTTAGACCTTCGTCCTGTCTTAGGGGTTTGTGGGGATGATAGAGGAGACACCCATGAAAAAGTGGACTTTTGCCCTGTTGGTGGCCGCCGGTTTGACCCTCTTGTGCTCGACCGTTGCGGCTCAAGAGCCCGGCTGGGCCGGCAACGTGATCGCCTTGGGACAGCAGCGTGCCCGGATCGAGGCCACGCCGATCATCTACCGGAATTATCGGCCGTTCCATTTCTACGGCAATACCGTCCGGCGGCGTCACTACCACGGCACGGCACTGCCGCGCCCGAACGAGTTTGTCCGTGGTTCGGCGTCGCTGGTCGCGGGCCGCTAGTTGTCCCCAGAACGACACCCTGGCACCCAACGGCTGATTCCCAATACGACAATCATTGGATGCCCGCGAACGCCTCCTCGAATTCGGCGACGGTCAAGCCGCGTTCGCCCAGCGTGCGGACCTTCTTGGCGCCTTTCTTGTGGTCGGCATGGTAGTCCGAGCCGCCGCTGAGCATCCGCAAGCGGCCGGCGTAGCGGCTGCGGACCTCGGCCTCGATCTCCTCCGGCGTCAGCGTGCCCTTGTACGTCGTCTTGTCGTAGCTGTAGCGGATTTCGATCCCGTCCAAGCCGGTGGCGATCAACTCGTCGATGTACTCATCCCGCGTGTGCGTGGGCCGGTCCGGCACCTGGACCACGGCGTCGATTAGGTGCGGATGAGCCAGCACGGCCACGCCGCCGCAGCGATGGATCAGGGCGATCGCTTCACGCGGATCAATCTTCCGCCGCTGGACGTTCAGCCGCGGATTGTCCCGCACCAGGATCTTGGCGTCGCTCCAGGTCGGCGCGTAGCCCTTGGCGGCCATCGCCTCGAAGATGTGCTTCCGCTGCACGTCCTCCGGATCGCGGACGGCTCGCTGGCCGTCCGGGCGCGTGTAGTTCAGGATGTCCCGTTCCCAGTCCATCGCCATGCCGGCCGCCGTCAGCCGCTGGCACAACTCTTCGTACGCCCGGCTCTTGCTCCGCTCGGCGGCAGCCACTTCGGCCAATACGTCCGGATGGTTCCAGTCCAGGCCGTAACCGCAGATGTGGACATCGTCCACCCACGTGTCGCACGAGAACTCGTAACCCAGCACCAGGTGTACGCCGCGGCCGGCCGCGTACTCGACGGTGCTCACCTGCTGCCCGTCGGCCAGGTCCAGCACCAACGGCGGCGTGATGTCGTGGTCCGTGATGCCCAGCGCGTACAGCCCCAGCGCCGCCGCGTTGTCGATCAGTTCCTGCGGCGTATCGTTGCCGTCCGAACGGACCGTATGGCTGTGCATGTCGCAAGGGTAACGAGGGGGGGCGTCAGTTGTCATTGGTCAGTCGTCCGTTGTGAGTGATCGGTCATGGGTCACCGCTCCACCCTCCCCGCACTGCCGAACAACTCCATGTACCGCCCGATCATGGCGACCAGCTCCTGCCGCGCGTGGTCGAGCAGTTTTAGCGGGTTGTATTCGGTGCGGTGCGCTTCGATGTAGCCGTGCAGGCCGTCGATATAGGTCTGTTTGATCTGCGTCGAGACGTTCATCTTGGCGGCCCCGGCGGCGACCAGTTCGCGGACCACGTCGTCGGGCAGTCCCGTGCCGCCGTGGACGACCATCGGGCATTCGGTGGTGTGGGCCAGCTTGCGGAGCGTGTCGATATCCAGTCGCGGTTGGACCTTGTAGAACCCGTGCGCCGTGCCGATCGCGGCGGCCAGGAAGTCCACGCCGGACAGTCGCAGGAACTCCAGCGCCTCGTCGGGCGTCGTGTAGATCGCCTTGTCCTGGTGGATCACGATATCGTCCTCGACCCCGGCCACGACGCCGATTTCCCCTTCGACCGACAGGCCGTGGGCGTGCGCCTCGTCGACGATCTCCCGTGTCCGCGCGGCGTTTTCCTGCAGCGGGTACTTCGAGCCGTCGAACATCACCGACGTATAGCCACAGCGGATCGCCTCGCTGATCACCTTCCGATCCGTGCCGTGGTCCAGGTGCAGCGTGACCGGCACGGGGCTGTTTTCGGCCGCCATGCGGGCCATCTGCACGATGTTCTTGATCCCGAACCGTTTCACGGTGCCGGACGAGGTCTGCAGGATCACCGGCGACCGCTTGGCCTCCGCCGCTTGGACAATCGCCTCCGTCGTCAGGAAATCGACCAGGTTAAACGCGCCGACGCAGTACCCGCCCTGCCGAGCGGCCTGCAACATGCCAAGTGGATTGACCAAGGGCATCGCTGGGTCTCCTTATTCCTGAATGTCCGCGAATGCCCCAGGCTTGCCCTGGGGATCGTTACGTTCGCAGCTACATGCCACGCCGAACCGCAGGCCAGATGCCACCGGCTTGCCCGGTGGAGTGTGACGCTCCTTGCTTGTAGCGGCGAGCGTAACGATCCACCGGGCAAGCCGGTGGCATTCGCGCGACGCGGGCGACCGTCTGTAGCGGCGGGCGTAACGATCCACCGGAAGCCGGTGGCATTTCCATGACCATACCGACACGGGGCGGGCGCTGCAACGGCCCATCCGCCGCCTACAGGATCACCGCGTTCAGGGGCAGGGGCGGCAGGATTCGACGTACGGAGCCAATTCGCCGGGCTCGAAGCGGCACAGGCTGGCCACGTGCCAGAACCCCGCCAATTGGCAGGCCGTTTCCCAGTCAGGTGACGCCCGGCAGCCGGTCAGCGGGCGATCTCGTGCATCAGGCGGAGGTCCAGGGTCGCGATCAATCGGTCCAAGGCGGCCGACGGCAATTCCGCGTCCCCGGCCTGAAAATCGGAAAACAGACGCGGGGCAACGCCAATCTGCTGAGCCAATTCATGAATCGGGCGCCGGGACAAGAGAATGGCCCTGCGGAGGTCGCCGAAGAAGCCAGGTTGTTCCGCCTCAGCGTGGACCTTGCGCCAGTGCGCGATGTTCTCTTCCTTGGCCGCCAGTTCCTCCTCGACGGCTGCCCGCCACGCGCTCCTCTGCTCCGGCGTAAAACGCAAATGCACGCGCCGCTCCCCAACTGTTTTCCATTTTGCGATATAATCACGTCCGTCTGTTGACGGGGGTGGGAGGCAACGCCGTCATGCTTGAAGTACCAGTTCTTGGTGAAATCGTGAGGGAGAAGAGCTTGAGGCGATCTTGGTTCTTCCAGGCGATGTTGATGGGCCTGCTAGGCGTGTGGTGCTGTGATCGCGGGCAAGCGGAGCGCCCGACGGACGCGGTCTCGCCGCCGGACGCGGGTTGGGAGCGGGTCGTTTTCAGCGTGGAACTGGCCGATCCCGTGTCGCCGGCGGCGACGGTCGGCGCTCACCGCGTGGTTCAAGTCCGAGACCGGAACGGCTTTCCGGCGGGCTACGCCTTGCGCGTCACGACCCCCGTCTGCACGGACGGCAAGTGCAAGATCGTGGAAGTGACCATGCACTGGAATGCGGTCGGCTATTACGAGCGATTGGAGTGTCCGCCGGGAAAGCCGCTGACCAAAAAGGAACACGTCCCGTTCACGGCGGAGGACTACGCCAAGCTCGATTCGATTCTCAAGAACCGGGATTCGATTCTCGCCAGGCACTCGCTCGCCTTCCTGGCGAAGCCCGTCGAAAACGACCTGGGTCTCGACGCCATCTCGGGCGCGACGCCGTTGACCGTCCAGGAATCGGTCGTCCACGACGCGGCCTATACGAGTTGGGCCCTGTGGCACTGGGCCAATGGCGAAATCGTCTCGAAGCTGTGCCGACTGACCGAGCAGAGTTGCACGCCGGCCTACCTGAAGCACCTCCTGCGTTCCCAGGACCGGGCGTACGTCGATTTTGCCCTCAAGTACGTCATCGCCCACCGTCCTTCCGACGCACAGTTCGCGGACGATGTGCTGCACGTCCTGGAGCGTGGCGACCGCGAGCACATCCTGCTTGCGCTCCGATTCCTGAGCAGCGCGTTGAAGGACAAGGAGCAACTGCACGCCCGCCTGATCGAGTCCTACGGCCGCATGAAGAGCATGAACAGTCCGCTGATCCTGGACTACTTTTCGGCGGAGCGCGACTTGCCTCGAAGCACGCTGGAAGGACTCACGCCGCACCTGGACCGGCTGCCGTATTTCCAGGTCCATCTGATTCTGCGCTTGCTGGAACAGCGGAAGTTCTTCTCGCCGAAGACGGAAGCCGATGTCGCCCGCCTGCTGGACGGGAACGACTTCTTCATCGCCCGGCGCGCTTGCGAGCATCTGCTGCAACAAGACCTGGGCAGCGGGACGGAAGAAAAGGTCGCCGCCTTCCGCCAGCGGTATCGCGACCGGTTGTAGGCGTCGTGGAGCACGTCGTGTCCATGATGGCGGCACGCAGACTGCGTTCGGTTTCACGCGGCCGACGGATTGCCGGTCACTTCTGCACGCTGAACTTGTGTACGGTCACGTGGTGATACGTCTGCCCCGGGCGCAGCACAGGCGACGGAAACTGGGGCTGATTGGGCGAGTCAGGGAAGTGCTGCGTTTCCAGGCAAAAGCCGTCGTACGGCGCGTACGGGCGTCCGCCCGCTTGCCAACGGGGGTTGTTCAGGATGCGAGCCGTGAAGAACTGGACGCCGGGCTTGGTGGTCCAGACGTCCATGACGCGGCCGCTTTTTGGATCCACGGTGTGGGCGGCCAGCGACAACGGTTCGCCGGGCCGCTTGTTCAGGACGTAGCAGTGGTCGTAGTTCTCCCCGTCGACCTGCTTGATCCGCGCCCCGATCGGCTGCGGTTCAGTGAAGTCCATCACCGTGCCTTTGACGCTGCGGATCTCGCCGGTGGGCACTTTCTGGTCGTTCGCAGGCAGGTACGCATCGGCGTACAGCGTCAGGACGTGGCCGAGGATGTCACCCGAGCCGGCGCCGGCGAGGTTCCAGTAAGTGTGGTTCGTCAAGTTGACGATGGTCGGCTTGTCCGTGCTGGCCGTGTAGTCCATCTTCAGTTCGTTGTCGTCCGTCAGCGAGTAGACCAGCTTGACGTGCAGCGTGCCCGGATAGCCTTCGTCGCCGTCCGGACTGGTCAGCGTTAGCTCCACTGCCGCCGCGCCGTCTTGCGGCAGCGGCGCAGCTTGCCAGACCTTCTTCTGAAATCCGTTCCGTCCGCCGTGGATGTGGATCTTGCCTGCGTTGGGCGTCAGGGGATACTCCACGCCGTCGATCGTCACCTTGGCCCCGGCGATGCGATTGGCGTAGCGGCCGACGACGGAGCCGAACAGCGGATGGCCGCGCAGATAGTCGTCGAACGTGTCCATGTACAGCGTGATGTTGGCCAATTTGCCGTCACGGTCAGGCGTCTTGACGGAGGTGATTGTGGCCCCGTAGGTCATGATCTTCACCTCCAGCCCCTGGGCGTTGGTCAGCGTGACCAGGTCGACTTGCGTGCCGTCGGGCAGGTGGCCGTACGGGGACTTGGTGACGGACGGGGCACGCGCGGCGTCGGCGGCGACGAGGTGAGACGCCGGGGCGAACAGCGACAGAACGAGTGCCGTGAGGACGGCGACGGAGAAGACGAGACGATGCGAGGGGAAAAACGAGGGCATGATGTAACACCGTTCGGGCGAAGATGCGGCCGTTGAAGGATGGCGACCGTGGTCCGGTGGGCCGCGAAGACTTGGCCCACCCTACGTTGTCTACGCTGTCCGACGATACGCTGCGTTATGCGGTCGCTTGTTCGATCATGGCCAGCGTTTCGTCGATTTGCTCGGTGCTGGTGAAGCCGATCGTAAAGGCGTCGACCGTGCCCAGGTCCAGGACGTACTTGAGTGACTGCAGGCGTTTCTCCGCCGAATCGAAGCCGGTCTCGCCGAAGATCTTCATGCCCAGCACGCTGTGGCCGCGGTCGTGCATCTTCTTGATTTCCGCCGCCACTTTTTCCGGCGTGTCGTCCATCTTGTCCCCGAACGGATTGATCCGCACCAGGTGTACGTCGATCCAATCGCACTCCGACGACGTGACCAGCGGCGGATATCCGTGGCAGGACACGCCGACCGCCCGGACGCGGCCCTTTTCCTTGGCCTCGTACAGCACGTCCATCACGGGCCGCATGTCGGTGTCCCAGCCACCTTTGGACATGCAGTGCATCAGCAGCGTGTCCAGAGTCTGGATGCCCAGTTCCCGGCGGAACCGCTCGATGTCCGCCTTGGCCACCTCCGGATGCTTGGCCGTGCTCTTGGTCTGGATGAAGTACTTATCGCTGGAAACGCCTTTCAGCGCGACGGAAACCAGGTAGTGCATGCGGTACGCGTCGGCCGTGTCGATGTAGCGAAGGCCGCAATCCAGCGCGTGGCGCACCAGCTTGGTAAAGCCGGCTTCGCCCAGCGCCCGCTGCTGGCTGCCGCCGACCGTACCCGTGCCGATGCCCAGGATGGACGTTTTGATGCCGCTCTTGCCCAGCGTGACGACGTCGGAGCCTTTCTTCTTAGTCGGCGGCGTTCCCTCCGCCGTGTGCCCGAATCGGCTTGCCAGCGTTGCCGCTCCGGCAGCCGCGGTTCCCAACACGAATTGACGACGTGAAATCGTGGACACGGGTAGTTCCTTTCCGCAGGTAGAAAAATCAGGGTGATTGGCGGACGCATGAACGGTTGTTAGTGTACCAAATCGGCGCGGAAATACAGCGCGGATGGGCGAGAATCCCGGCAGGAATGTGGATGCGCTGGTTTGTGATGCGGTTCCGGTCACGGAGTGACCGGGCTACGCGGGAGGACTCCCGCCCGGTGTCCGTTGGCCCGACCGGCTGGTAGAATCCGCGCGAGTGGCGGCCTCCGCGTGCGGATTGCCGTAGCAGTGCGGAGGAGCCGGTTCGAAATCGCTTGAAGTTTTTTCCTGGAGAGTAGTGCCATGCGTTGCTTGATGCTGAACCTGGCGGCGGTCGCGATTGCTCTGCTGTCTTTCTCGGTCCGCGCGGAGGGCGCCGCGCCGAAGGCTTCTTCCCAAGCCTGCCAGCTGATCCCCGCGGGCGGCCAGGCCGGGTCGCTGGACGGCTGGAAATCGTTTCACCAGGACAACGCCAAGACGTCGGACGTCTGGTCGTTGGACGATCAGGGCGTACTGCACTGCCAAGGCAGTCCGTTGGGCTACCTGTACACGGAGAAGAATTACGACAACTTCGTCCTCGAACTCGACTGGCGCTGGCCAGCCGGCAAGGAACCGGGCAAAGGCGGCGTGCTGATCCGCACGACGGGGCCGGACAAGATCTGGCCGAAGAGCCTGGAAGCCCAAATCAACGCCGGCGATGCGGGTGATTTCTGGGGCCTGGACGGCTACGTGCTCGACGGCCCCGCCGACCGCAAGAAGACGCTGGAGCACGCCCAGTTGGGCAAACTGACCAACGTCAAGAAGTCCGCCGCGGTCGAAAAGCCGGCGGGCCAATGGAACCACTACAAGATCGTCGCCGACGGCCCCATGGTGACGCTGGAGATCAACGGCCAGACGGTCAACCGCGCCACGGGCTGCGAAACCGCGCCGGGCAAGATCCTGCTCACTTCCGAAGGCTCGGCCATCGAATTTCGCCACGTGCAGATTCGGCCGCTGAACAAGCCGTAACCAGGGCAATCCGGACTCCTGGCTCGGCGAGCCGCAGGCCCGCTCTTGCTGATCCGCCCTGACGGAAAGCTGGCAGGGGCGGAGACACTGGGGGTACGGAGACGACCTGCGGCGCCGGCAGGCGTTCACTTCCGAATTGCGGCACGAAGGGCGCCCGATGGCCCTGATGCACTGCTAGCGGTGCCGTCAGTTTCTGGAAAACTTTGCCGGTTAAGTTGTTTTCCAAAAGTTTGAGGATTAGGCAACCGATATCAGGTTTGCCGATTGCCATGCCTAGGGTGTTCGCGCTTTGCGCGGCGACCGGGGCGGATGCAAGCGGTCAAGGGGGGCCTTGACTGCGATCACGGGCCGGCGACCCGACCGGCCGTGGAGGGAGAGTCCGTCCTTGGCCGTTGGCGTCAACGGTCACGCGAAACGCCACCACTCTAGGAACGTCCATCGATGAGTCGGCAAACCACTTCGCGCGTCGCCCTGCTGATGCTCGCCCTGGCCATCTTCCCCGGCTGCAGCCCTACGCAGCCCTTCTACTTCCACGAAGACGGCGACCTGTCGCACTTCTTGGACAAGGCGACGGAGATGGAATACCCGGACGTCTGCGCCGAGCCGCTGCCCGACACCGCCTTGAGCGAGAAGCCGCTGAGCGTGACCAACCCCGACTTCAAGGAAATCTGGGATTTGACGCTGGAAGAGTGCATCCAGATTGCCCTACAAAACAGCAAAGTAATCCGCAACCTCGGCGGCGTAACCCCCATCACTTTCTCCGACGGCCTGGTCGAGCGGACCAGCGGCGCCTCGACCGTCTTTGATCCGGCGATCCAGTCGTCCTCCGCAGGGTCGGGGCGAGCGTCACTTGAGCAAGCGGGTGGTGTCGAGGCGGCGCTGGCGGATTTCGACGCACAGTTGTCCGTCCGAGGCGGCTCGCCAAGCGGTACGTTGTTGAGCCGCAAAGATCGCTTAGAGAATCGGGGCGGTATCGCGGCGTCTGCCTTCTCGGATCTAACGGATACCTACGTGGGAGGTCTGAGAACCGATCTGGCCAAGAGGACGGCCAACGGTGCGCGCTTCACAATGAGCAATTTCACGGATTACGATCGCTGGAATGGAGGAACAGACGCTGACTCTCCGGCCGGTCCCGGTAGGAAGGTCACCAGTGCGTGGACGACTGCGTTTGAAGTTCGCTGGGATCAACCTCTACTGCGTGGCCGTGGCACCATGGTCAACCGCGTTCCGATCATGCTGGCCCGAATCAACGAAGACATCAGCTTGTCCCAATTCGAGGCTTCGGTGCGGAATATGGTCAAGGACATCGAAGACACCTACTGGGATTTGAGCCGATGGTACCGCAATCTCGAAACAGCCAAGACCGCCCGTGACAGCGCCCAGGGCGCTTGGAGGATCGTCTATGAGAAGTTCAACGAGGGCGTGGCACCAGCGCAGGAGGAAGCTTACTCGCGCGAACAATACTTCCAGTTCCGAGCGGGGGTCGAGAAGAGTCTGCAGGACTTGTATGGCACCGAAGCCAAACTACGCTGGCTGATGGGTTTGGCCGCCACCGATGGTCGGCTGATTCGGCCGATTGACGAGCCGACGATGGCGCGGGTCGATTTTGAATGGGCCGCCATTCGCACCGAAACGCTGGTCCGAAGTCCTGAATTGCGTCAGAAGAAGTGGGTCCTGAAGGGCAGAGAACTGGAACTGGTCGCGGCCAAGAACCAACTCCTGCCGCAAATGGATGTGGGCCTCTTGTACCGTTGGATTGGAGTCGGCGATGAGCTGATTCGCGCGGACAATGAAGGGAAAGACTTTCATGGCGACATTAGTCAATACGTTGGCTCGACCGCTTACGGCGAGTTAGCTTCGGGAAGGTATCAGGAAGCTGACATCTTCTTCACCTTCGCTCTGCCCGTCGGTTTCCGCCGCGAACTCGCCGGGGTGCGCAACGTCCAGTTGAGGCTCGCCCGAGATAAAGCCCAGTTGGAGGACATGGAACTGAACGCGATCCACCTGTTGAGCACCGCCGTCCGAAACGTGGAGAGCTTTTACGTCCAGGCGCAGACGCACTTCAACCGCTGGTCGGCGGCGGAGAAAGAAGTCGAGTCGGCGACGGCCAAATGGAAGGGTGGTGCCGATACGGTGGACAAAGTGCTGGACGCCCAGCAGCGGCGGGCTCAAGCCCAGCTCGATTTCTACACGAACCTGGTGGAGTACAACAAGGCGATCGCCGAAGTCCATTTCCGCAAGGGTTCGCTGCTGGAATACAACAACATCGAACTGACGGAAGGCAACTGGCCGCAGAAGGCTTACTGGGACGCCCTGGGCTTGGCTCGCCAGCGGGACGCCAGCTACTACCTGAACTACGGCTGGACGCGTCCCGACGTCATCAGCGCCGGGCCGGTGGATCAGGGCATCGGCAACCCGATGATGGGCCAGCCGACGCCGTTCGAGATGATCCCCACGCCGGAACCGACGCCGGCGGGGCCGGTGCCTGCCGAGGGGCCGGCGGCGCCCGAGTCGATCCCCACGCCGGAGCCGCTCACGGCGCCGTCGTCGGCTCCCGCTCCTGCGCCCGCGACAGGCCCCATCACCGGCGGGCCGTCGGGGCCGATGTTGAACGCTCCCCTGGTCCGTTCGGCCGCCGGAGGACAAATCGGCGGCGCGTTGGACAATCCGCTCCGCGGCCGGCCGTTGGAGTGGGGCCAGTTGGGCTTGAATCAATTGCGATCGGGCGCTCCGGCCGCCGTTCCGCCGGGGACGAACACGCTGCGGAGCGGGACGCCCGAGGCCGCCTCGCCGGTTCAGCCCGCCGGGTATTCGGCTACGATCAGCGATACGCTGGGCAACGGAAATTGACGAAAGGACCGTGCGATGATTCGAACTGCCAACGCGGCCGGGACTGTGTTTTGCGCTCTGCTGGGCCTTCTCGCCGCGGCGGGCTGCAAAACGCCCATGCTCTTCTATCAGTCGCCTCCGGCTCCGGAAATGCTGGGCACGAAGGTGGATCAGATCATGGACTTGCAGGAACACAATTCCGAGGCCGCCAAGTTCGTGGTCTACCAACACGAATTCGAGGACCGCCGTTTTGAGGACGGCGTAGCAGTCAAGGACCTGCGTTTGAACGAGGCGGGTGAAGACCACGTCCGAAGAATCGCCGAACAGCTGCGCGCCGGTGCGACGTATCCCGTCGTCGTGGAGCGGAGCCAGACGCAAACCAAACAGAGAACGCAGTTCAAGTATCCCCTGCATTTCGATTCGGAACTGGACATGAAACGCCGCGAAGCTGTCGTCCGGGCGCTGACCCGCATGGGCATCGCCGACGCGGACACGCGCGTCGTCATCGCGCCGGCATTCTCCCAAGGCTTGCTGGGCATGGAAGCAGAATCCGCCTACCAGACCGGCCTGTGGGGCGGCGGCATGGGCGGTGGCATGGGCGGTGGCATGGGCGGCGGCCTGGGCGGCGGCATGGGCGGCGGCTGGCAGTGAAAAAAGGACGAAGGATGAGCGATGAAGGATGAAGAAAGGCGGAAATCCTTCATCCTTCGAGGTCTGCCTTCGTCCCTCATCCCTCATCCCTCATCCCTCATGCTCAACCCCTTCGCGTTCCATCCCGAATTGCTCGACCCCACGGCGCTCGTCGCGGCCCGCGCGTGCCTGATCGGCAACGTGACGATCGGGGCCGAGTCCAGCGTCTGGTTCAATGCGGTGATCCGCGGCGATCGGGAAGCGATTCGCATCGGCCGGCAGACCAACGTCCAAGATCTGTGCATGTTGCACGCCGATCCGGGCATCCCTTGCACGCTGGGCAATCGCGTCTCCGTGGGCCACGCGGCGATTGTCCACGGCGCCACGGTCGAGGACGATGTCTTGATCGGCATGCGGGCCGTGGTCATGAACCGCGCCCGGATCGGCGCCGGCAGCATCATCGGCGTGGGCGCCGTCGTGACCGAAGACACCGAAATCCCGCCCGGCAGCGTTGTGATCGGCGTGCCTGGCAAGGTGAAACGGCAAGCCGAACCTCGCGACGGGAAACGCATCCGCCACGCTGCAGACTACTACGTCGAATTGGCCCGGCAGTACCGGCTGGTGCTCTGTCCAACCTAGATCTTGGGATCAACCGAAATCCAGCCAATCCTGTAGCTCGGCCAGGCAGTGGAAACGCAGCCGGGCCCTCGCGAGTCTGTCCAAGACCGGGGTGGACAACTCGCGGCCGCAGGCCTGCTCGGCCTATTGCGTGATGCGCCGGGCCTTGGAGCGTCCGCCTTTCCAAAGGTCGTATTGCGGATCGGCCCAGTCAGCGAAGAACTTCTCAAGCCGCCCGGCCAGCTCCGCCTGGATCGCTTCCGTGCCGGGCTGACCGAACAGATTGAAACGCTCCCGCGGGTCGGCTTGCATGTCGTACAGTTCGTACGGGCCCGACGGGAAACGCGCGACGTATTTCCATTGGCCAGTCCGGATCGCGCGGGTCGTTTCCATCTCGTAGAAGACCACGTCCTCCCACGCGGTCTTCTCGCCGCGGAGCACGGGCGAAAAATCGCGGCCGGGCGACTTCGGCTCCTGGGGCATCCGGTCGCCGAGGCCCAGATGGCTGAGTACCGAGGGCAGGAAGTCGTAGTTGCTGACGAGCAGGTCGCTGGTCTGCCCCGCGGGAATCCGGGCCGGATGCCGGAAGATGAGCGGGATTTGCATCATCAATTCGTGCGCGCCGATGGGCCGCGTGTGATCGCCCATTCCCCACAGGCCGTTCTGGCCGCCCATCCATCCCTGGTCCGATGCGTAGGCGACCAGGGTCTTGTCCGCCAGTCCATGACGGTCCAGCGCGGCCATGATCTCGCCCACCCCGTCATCGACGCCGCTCACTTCGCAGGCGGTCCGTTCCATGGCCACCTGTTGGTTGTGGAACTGCTTGTTGGCGTGTTGCCAAGGGTGCATCGCATCGACGGGGAAACTGGCAAAGTGCCGGCCGCGGTAATACTCGGCATGACGATTCCGCGACGGGTTGAGCATCAGGTTCCCCAAGACATAAGGACCGTTGTAAGCCAGGAACAGGCAAAACGGCTGGTCCTTGTTCTTTTCGATGAATTCGATCCCCTTGCGCGTCCACAGCTCGGTCGTGTAGCCTTCCTCCTTGCGCAGCTTCCCGTCCTCGATCACGTCCTGATCGTAGAATTCGCTGGTGCTGCCGTCGGGCTTGGTGATCCAAAAGCTGAATCCCTTCGCGGTCCGCAGGTTGTCGCCCAAATGCCACTTGCCGCTCAGACCACAAGTGTAACCCGCGCCCTGCAGCACCTCGGCCAGCGTGGTGAACTCGGCCAGCGTGTAATACGCCTCCGGCCCCATCATGTACTTGGGGTCCAGGAAGCAGTGGACACCGTGCTGCGAGGGGATCAGCCCGGTGAGAAACGTCGCCCGGGTCGGCGAGCACACGGCGTTGCTGCTCAGAGCCCGCGTGAAGCGAATGCCCTCCTTCGCCAGACGGTCGATGTGCGGAGTGCGGATGTCCGGATTGCCGTAGCAGCCCAACGTCCAGGCACCTTGGTTGTCGGTGAGGATGAACACCAGATTGGGTTTGGCACTCGTGCCGGCGGCGGCGGGCGCTGCCGACAGCAAGACCAACGACAGACAAAGAAGATGGCGAAGCTGCATAGCGATCTCTCCGTGCCAGGGGTTATTGGAGGTTGATC
>CAYUFW010000177.1:0-16492 GCA_964443915.1 uncultured Pirellulaceae bacterium | reverse complement strand
CCAACAATACTCAACCATAGGACTTAACCGCCGCGACGTTTCATAGGATCTACTTACCGTCTCGTCGCCAGCCGGGAATTTGGCGACTGGAACCGGCACTAGCGCCCGTCTGGTCCGAGGTTGTCCGTCACGAGGCTGCCGGCGGCGTCCTTCAGTTTCGCCAGATCGGTCTCGGCATCGACGGTGATGTTGTCCGAAAACAGCACGCCGTTGGCTGCGGCGTCCCCTTCCAGCGTGAAGGCTTTGGTCCGCAGGCCGGAGAAGACGTTGCCGCTGATGCCCACGTCCTGGGCGCCGGCCAGCACCAGACCGGCGGCTTGCAGGTCGTCCGTGCCGCGTTTGACCGCGCTGTCGCCGATGTAGCTGTTGCAGAAACTGTTGCCGCTCACCGCGATGCGGCCGCTGGCCGGGCCGATCCGCAGGGCGTCGGCTTTCATGAGCGTCAGGGTGTTCGCCGAAACGGCACAGCCGTGGGCGTCCCGCAGATCGACGCCGCCGCCGTTGTGCGCGATCACGTTGGCGCTGAGCGTGATGCCGTAGCAGTCGCGGTCCAGGATGATGGCCGTGCCCGTGCACTCTTCGATCATGTTCGCGGCCACGACGCTGCCGTAGGTGTTTTCAATGACCACGCCGTGTCCCAGGTGGTCGTCCAGGGCGTTGCCGCTCATCGTCAGGTTGTACCCGTCCGTGCAGTGCAGCGCGTCCTGGTTCTCCTCGAACTGGTTCGCGGCCACGACGATATCGTGGCAGCCGATCAAGTTCAGCCCGGTCCCGCGGTTGTAGGTGATCAGCGAATCGCAGATCCGCGGGTCCTCGTAGCAATGATCCAGCCGAATGCCGTCGCCGCCGTGGTGGCTGACCGTGACGCCTTCGATGAAGATCTCGTTGACCAGCCGGGCCTCGATGCCGTGGCCGCTCTTTTCGTTGCCGGTGACGCGGAAGTTGGCCAGCCGGATCCGCCATAGTTCGTTCTTGCGGTTCTGGGCCCCGTCGGGGTGCTCCAGGACGAGCGCCGGCTGCTGGCCCTCGTTCAGGTTTTTGATGTGGGTCGCCGTGCCCGACCCTTCGATACAGACGTCCCCGGTGCGCACGACCAGCGGTTGGCTGATCTCGAACGTGCCGGCCGGCAAGCGCACCAGGCCGCCCTCGGCGGGCAGTGCGTCGAATGCAGCCTGCAGCGTCGGGAACTGGGCGGCGTCGATTGTGGGACGGGCGCCGGGCAAACCGGCGGGGGTGGCTGGTTTCGGTTCGCTGTCGGCCGGCAGTGAGGCCAGCCCGGTGAGCGCAAGTGCCAGGCAGACGAAGCCGAGCGTCAAGGTGATCTTCATCGATGGTCCTCCCAGGGAAGATGGTGTTGGGGCCGTGCCGCAGCACGGGTGATAGCATCAGGATATGCTCGATCGGCTTCGAAGAAAATCGCTCTAGGGTGGCTTGCCAGCGGATGCTAGAATCCGGCCGCTGAACAGGAATGCTGGCGTCGAAGGGGGACGGGTCTCGCAATTGCCGGGGGAGGGAACCATGAGCCGTGTTGTACTGCTGCTGACAGCTGTCCTGATCTGGTGTCTGGCCGGAGTCGAGCTAGCACGGGCCCAAGCCCCAGCTGCCAATCCCGCCCCGCCGCCCGCCGTCGCTTCCGCGCCGTTCCCGCCCATGACGGCGCAGGAGGAGAAGTTTCTAAACGATGTGCTGGGATACTGGGAGCAGCGCAGCAAAGCGGTGGAACGTTACCGCTGTACCTTCCGCCGCTGGGACTACGATCCGGTATTCGGACCGCAGAACACGTTCAAGACGTACAGCGAGGGCAGCATCAAGTACTCCGCGCCGGACAAGGGCATGTACAAGGTGGAGAAGATCCTGCACTGGTCGCCGCCCGCCCAGCCGGGGGAGAAGTCGAATTTCGTACAACGGCCCGATGAAGCTGGCGAGCACTGGATTTGCGACGGCCTGTCGGTGTTCGAGCACGACTACAAGAGCAAGCAACTGGTCCAGCGCGAACTGCCGCCGCAGATGCGGGGCAAAGCGATCGCCGACGGCCCGCTGCCGTTCCTGTTCGGCGCCGAGGCGGCCAAAGTCAAGCAGCGCTACTGGATCCACCCATTGCCCGTTCCGGCGGACGTGAAAGGCGAGTACTGGCTGGAGGCGTATCCCAAGTGGCGGCAAGACGCGGTCAACTACCAGAAAGTCCACGTGATTATCGCCCAGGACGATTTCCTGCCGAAGGGCCTGGTGATTTTCGACCGCAACTTCAATCCCGTCCGCAACCCGGCCCGCTCGACGTTTACGTTCGAGAACCGCGAGGTGAACTGGAGCGTCGCACTGCAGCAGTTGAACATCTTCAACCGCGAGTTTTACGAGCCCAAGCCGCCGTTCGGCTGGAAGAAGGTCGTCGAGAAATACGACCTGCCGCCCGAGGCCCAGGATTTCGCGCCGGCCACCGTCGGCGGGGTGAATCAGGCTCAGCTGCCCCCAAACGGCCCGCCACGGCGGTGAGGCCGTTGCGGACGCGGAACCTGCGGAGTAGAACGTATTGGTTCCCGCGAGGCGGCCTGTGAGCGATTCGACTTTGCCCATCAAAACTCTCCCGATTGTCGAACGCTGGGATTGCACCAGCTGCGGCCAGTGCTGCCGCGGCACGGTGATTCCGCTGGACGACGACGATCTGCGGCGGCTGCGCAGCCAGGAATGGGACAAGCACCCGGACTATCGGGGCGTCCAGACCGTCGTCCGGCAAGGCGTGGTGCGGCGGCGGTATCGTCTGGCTCAGCGCGACGACGGACGCTGCGTGTTCTTGACCGAGCAAGGGCGGTGCCGGATTCACGAGGGGTTCGGCTTCGCTGCCAAGCCGCTCGTTTGCCGCATGTATCCGCTGCAACTGGTCCCGGTGGACGACGTGGTCCTGCTGACGCTGCGCCGCAGCTGTCCAGCGGCCGCGGCGGACCAGGGACGCGAGTTGCGCGAACATCGCGGCACGGCCCTGCAGGGTGTCCGGCAACGGCCGCAACTGGCCCAAGCCGTGCGGCCGCCGGCGATCAGCGGCAGCGTGGGGCGTCCGTGGCAGGACACGCTGTTGGTGACCGGCGCCCTGGAACGTTTGCTGACCGACGAGCAGTATCCGCTGGTCCGCAGGTTGGCGCATGGCTTGCGCTTCTGTGATGTCCTCGCCCGCTGCCGAATCAGGAAGCAGGATCGGCAACAGCTGGCCGAACTGGTGACGCTGCTGGTGGAGGGCGTCCGGGAGGAAGTCGTCGGTTTGTTCCGCGAGCGTGCGGCTCCTGGCAAAGCCGCGTCGGTCCTGTTCCGTCAGACGGTCGCGGAGTATCTCCGCCTGCACCCGCGTTTCGCCGCGAGCGAGTCGTGGCGCGAGCGGCTGCGTTTGGCGGGCGCGGCCGTGGCGTTTGCCCGCGGCAAGGGTCCGGTGCCGCGCTGGGGCGACGGTTTTCCGGAGATGACCTTCGAGTCTGTGGAAGAACGCAAACTGGGACACTTGGGCACCGCCCTGCAACGGCCGCTGCAGCGGTACTTCGAGACGATGGCCGTTTCCCAGCAATACGCGGTCCTGAGCCGGCCGGGCTGGTCCTTGGTCGAGAAGTTCCGGGCGCTGGCGGTCGCGTATCCCGCGGCCCTGTGGATGCTGCGCTATTTCTGCGGCGGCCGCGAACCGGAGGCGGGCGACGTGATCGAGATCATCACGGCCATCGACCGCGGTCAAGGTTACGGGTCCCTGGTCGGCAGGCAGCACCGGCGGCGCGTCTCGCAACTGGCGGCCCTGGGCGAATTGGAGCGGCTGGTGATCTGGTACGCCCGATGAGCGCCGTTCGACGGATTCTTGGTCCATCGTCGCCTTTCGCTCCGCGAAAGGACGTGCTTTCGCGGAGCGAAAGACGACACTGGTTTCGTCAGTTCGCCGCCTTGGCGGCCACCATTTCGCCGGCGCGCAGTTTTTCCAACACTGGTTTGACGGCAGAAGCGGGCAAGGCATAGCTGGCGACGCGGCTGGCGCGGGCGATGTTGATGCCCACCACCTTACCATCCAAATCGACCACGGGTCCCCCGCATTGATTCGGCTGCAGGACCGTGTCGTGCTGCAGGGCCAGCGGGAACCCCGTCCGCCGCTTGCTGAGCCGCCCGCCGATTTCCTCCTGGAACGTCTCGCCGTTGGCGATTTCCGTGAGATCCAGCAACTCCACGTCGGCGTTCACGGTTTGCCCGCCGCGCAGCAACTGCAGACGCACGGTGTCGCCGGGGCGATGGCCGCGGATTGCCTGGATCAGCCCGTGGCGGCTCTCGACCTGCTTGCCGTCCAACTGCGTGATGACGTCGTTCGGCTTCAGACCGGCCTTCACCGCCCCGCTGCGGGGCATGACCTCGCGCACCAACGGGCCTTTGTCGCCCTCCTCGATGATCACGCCCAAGGCGGGCATCCGCCGTTCGATCGGCCGCGGCGCGACGCTGACCACGCCGATGGAAACGGGCACGGTTTCCAGGCCCGGCGTCGCCAGCCAACTGCCTACCGCCGGCGGATCGGCTTCACTCCAACTGACCGTGGGCAACTGGTCGGCGTCGATTTTCACGAGAGCCAAGTCAAAATCGTCGTTAACGCCGACGAGCTTCGCTTCCAACCGCCGGCCATCGAACAAATGGCAGACGATTCTGCCCGTCAGTTCGCTGGCCTTCGTCAGCACGAAGCCGTCGGCCGCCACGATGCTCCCCAGAGCCGCCCGCCGGCCGTCGCAGAGGATGCGGACCGTGCTCTGCGCCGGGGCGTCCACCGCCTCGCGAAACGCATTCTTGATGACGTACGCATCGCGTTCGGCGGTTTCGCCGGCGGAGACGGAGGAAGACAGCAGAAGGACTGCAATCCAAGCCCACGTCGCCCGAGCGCTCGCCGCGAAACCGTTGTCAGATTTCATCCCGTCACTCCTCCAGTGGCTACCCGTCGCGCGTCACGAGCACGACGTCCAGTTGCAGGCGTTTGCCGTCTCGCAGGACTTCCAGAGTCACCTTCTCCCCGGGCTGACTGTCTCCTACGCGCTCTTGCAGCGATGCGAAATCGCCGATGCCTTCGCCGTTGTACTTGAGGATCACGTCGCCCGGCTTGACGCCGGCTTTCTCCGCCGGCGTGCCCGGAATCACCCGCGCGATCTTGGCGTCCTTCGAATCCGGTTCACCTTGAACGCCTAGGTACGGGCCAACACCGAGGAAATGCCCCCAAGCGTCGCCTTTGACCAGCCGATCCCACGATTCGTGGTACGCGGCGATCGGGACGTGCATGTTGGCCGTCATATATCGGCCGATGCGGCTGTTGATGCCCAACACGCGGCCTTGCATGTCGAACAGCGGCCCGCCGGAATCACCGCCCACCAGGGTACAATCGGTGGTGATCGCGGACTTGTCCCGCAGCAGCACGCGGCCGATCCGGACGACGGGCTTCCGGCCCTCCTCGAACCCGCCGGGATGTCCGGCGGCCAAGCACCACTGACCGACCTTCACCGCGTCGGATTTGGCCAGTTCCGCGTACGGCCACGGCCCCGGCTTGTCGATCTTCATCAAGCCGGCGTCGAGCGTCCGGTACACGCCCAGGGATTTACCCGAGACTTCCCGTCCGTCGGGCAAGATCACGGTCGCTTTGCGGTTCGGCGCGCCGGCCACGTGCGCCGCGGTCAAAATGTAGCCGTCCTTGCTGATGATGACTCCGCTCCCGTGCGACGCGCCGATCACAATTCCCACGGTACACGCCGTCACTTTGTCGCAGAGTTGCTGCTGGTGCTGCTGCATCGACCGCAACTCCGCGAGCGTCACAGGCTGGCCTCCGTCAAAGATCTTCTTCAATGCCGGTGAGGCGATCGCCATCGTCACCGTCTCGGCGCACGCGCTACCAAGACAGAAGAGCACCAAAACGCAGCACGCCAGCGCAGCCACCATCCATCGGCGGCCATTGAAGCCAAACCAAGCTTTCCCATAATGGCTCATGGCGATTTCCGTCGGTTCGCTGGGATAACACATGGAGACTGGGCAGATTGCGCGATATATCCGAATGGATACAAAATCAGAGCGGGTTTGTAAACAGTTTGACACATTTTAGACACTGTCTCCGAGTTCTCCAGTCGCCTATTCTGTGTCTTCCGAGGGTGCATCGGGTGCAGAAGCTGATCTTTGGGTGCGGCTATCTTGGGCTTCGCGTCGCGGAACGTTGGGTCGCGATGGGCACTCCTGTATGCGCCGTAACGCGTTATCAGGAAAGAGCTTCCTCGCTGAAATCGCGCGGGATCGAAGCCATCGTCGGGGACATCATGACACCGGAGACGCTGCGGCAACTGCCAGTTGCCGACGCCGTTTTGTTCGCCGTGGGCCATGACCGCCGCTGTGGGCATTCGATTCGGGAACTGTACGTGGGCGGCTTGAAAAATGTGCTGGAGCATCTGCCGCAGGGCGTTAGCCGGTTCATCTACGTCAGTTCGACGGGCGTTTTTGGCCAGTCGGACGGCAGTTGGGTGGACGAAGCGTCCCCGTGTGTGCCGACGCGGGAGGGGGGGCGCGCGTGTTGGGAGGCCGAATTGCTCCTGCAACAGCACCCGCTTGGCAGACGAGCCACCGTGCTGCGCGTGGCTGGCCTGTACGGTCCGGGACGCATCCCGCGCAGCAAGGAATTGGCGGCGGGGCTGCCGATTGACGCGCCCTGCGAGGGTTATCTGAACCTGATCCACGTCGACGATGCGGCCAGCGCCGTGATCGCCGCCGACGGGCGGGCTCCGCTGCCCAGTCTGTACTGTGTCTCGGACGGCCATCCGGTGGTTCGGCGGGACTACTTCCGCCACTTGGCGGCACTGCTCGGGGCCGCCGAACCACAGTTCCGGGAACCGCGGCACGATGCGCCGGCAGCGCTGCGGGCCAGCGCCAGCAAACGCGTCAGCAATGAGCGGTTGCTCCGCCAGCTGGGATGCCAGCTGCAGTATCCGTCCTATCGCGAGGGCTTGGCGGCGATCGTCAGGACGGCTTCTGCTCCGCTAGACACCAAGCGAGCCGGCCGAGCAGCCGGAAGTAGATCATCATGACCGCCACCGCTGCAGCCGCGCACAGGCCGGTGAGGAAGAAGCCGCCGCCCGCCATCCAGCGCGCCAGGACCAACAGGGCCACGCCCAGTCCTGCCGACAGCAAGTAGAACTGGCCCCACCGATGCCGGGCGGTCCGCAACGTGCTCCAAATCGTAGGCGAGGCGATGGCAAAGCAGGACCCCTCGGTAGCCATCGAAATCAAAAAGATGGGGAACAACGCGATCGCGCTGATTGTACCCCCGTACACAGCCGACATGACCTTGCCGCCCAGGCACATCGTTGCCCCGCCCAGGAACAGGCCCGGGAGCGCCGCCGCCAGCAGTCCGTTCACCACGTAGAACACGTCCATCATCCAATCGGTGACCTGCGCTCCGGGCCAATGTTCGAGCTTGTCGTAGCCATTGGCCGTGTCCTGCGTGATCGCCAGAAAACAGGCCGATGCGATGGCGACGAAGGCCAAGGCCAGAAGGGTCGCGAACAGGATCATCAGCAGGGCAAAGAGCTGGCCGGCGCCGGGGCTGGCGCTCAGCTTGATGATCCACTGGAACAAGCAAACGTTCGCGTGCAGCATCAGCGCCAGGATCAGCCAGCGCAGGACGGCATCGCTGTCGAACAAGAACGTGGTCACGCCGGCGACGAACGGCCGGTCGGGCAAACGCGGCCTGGCGCGTTCGACTTCTTCCACTTCGGCCTGGGCTTTGGCCATCACCTGCCGGGCCTGGTCGCCGATCACGTCTCGGGGCCCGCTGGGCCGCGGCGGAGGGGCGGGCGCTGACTCCGCCCCTGGTGAGGAACTGCCGGCCACGTGGCCCAAGTCCGCCGACGAAACGTACGCGGGTGGGAGACGCTCGATAGGTTCACTCAGCTGCAGCGCGTCGTCATCGTCGTCGGCCGCGACAGGCGGTTTCTCTTGCGGCCGGGGCGCTTTCACCGTGTTCTTCGAGTGACAATCGGGACACGTCACCTGCTGGCCGATCTGTTCGGGGCGAGCGTAGATCCGCGTTCGGCACAGCCGGCATTCAAAGCCGAACTCTTGGGGGCGAGACACAGCCGGCGCCGGAGGCGGGGCGACTGGGGCTTGTTCAGGCCGCGCAGGTCCTTCGGCCGCCCGATCCACGCGGCGGGCCTGCGCCGTCGCCGTCGCGGGGGACGGCGTGGGCACCGAGGGCGAAGCGGGTTGGGTTGGGCCGCTCCGACCGCTCCTGACGGCGTTCGCCGCGGGTGCGTTCGGCGGACTCGGGCTGCGGTCGGTCGGAGGAGACGGGGCGACTTCTTGCGCGTCATGACCCGCCGACGCCGGCGCTAGGACCTCGGCGTTACAGCGCGCACACCGGCATTTCTGTCCGGCTTGGCCGGGGGACACTTTCATGCGGCCGCCGCACGACGGACAGTTGAAACGGATCGACGAGCTTTGCTGCCCCGACACCCAAGCGCGCCTTTCCACAGAAAAAGCCGGTCCGATGCCATCGCACGGGCCGGCTTTGTTGGATGTCTCCGCCGTCAGCGGTCTGTCAGCAAGATGCACCGCGCCAGGTCGCAGAGCCGAAACCTAGTCAAGGCCGCCGTGCCTCTCGCCCGGGTCCGCTCCACCTGCGTGTCCCTACGCGAGCCACGAACCTGGTGTTTCGACAAACCCGCCGCCACCCGTCCCAGCCGGCATCAACCAACTCGTGGGCGGAGCGATGCCCTTGGTTTCCCACCAGGGGTAGTCTCCGTACGTCTTCAGTTCCAGCCAGAGCACGACGCAGGCCACGACGATCGCGAAGAACGACAACACCAGCAGCATCGTGTAGATGTTGGCGCGTGGCTTCTGCTCGACGGGCGTACTAGCTAGTTTTGGTTCGGCTAAGTTTTGTTGCGACACGATCGCGCACCTTAATCAATCCGCGTTGAGATTTGTCGTCCACTTGTGCGACAGCCCGATCCGGGTCGGTCTTGAGCACCACCGCCGAACCCAGATAGTTGTTGTCCCGGAACACTTGCACGGTATGCCCCACACGCAGGCCATCGTCGGAGCCCAGCGACAGTTCGATCAGATTCTTGTCGCCGACCGCCGTGACGATGCCGTCCAGCGGAGGTGCAATCGTTTCGACCGGGATGTTCGGATTCACGCCCAGCACGTCCGTCACGCGCTTGTACTTGTTGATTTCCGCGATCAACTGGGCCTCGCGTTCCTTCAGATTCCGCTCGACCCCCTCCAACTCGTGTTTCTTGTCGGTCAGCGCCACCACGCGCTGGAAGAACTCGTCCCGCTTCAGTTGGACGTCCCGGATCTCGTCGCGCAGCTTCAGGACTTCGGCCACCAACTCTTTCAGCCGCGTTTCGGCCAGGTTCAAGGCGGCCGTCGCTTCCGTCTGCGCCGATTGCAGGCCCGCTAACTCGGCTTCTTTCGCCGACAACCGCTGCTGGGCCTCGGCCAGCTTCGTCTCGGCAGCGCTCAAGGCACTGCGGCGAGCCGCCATCTCGACAGCCAACTGGTTCTTCAGCGAGTCGAGTTCGGCACGCAGGCCCTTGTTCGTCTCGACCTGCGCCTGCAGCTGCTGCTTCAGACCCAACGGAGCCCCTTCCGACGCCGTGGGGTTGTCCACCAGCAGCTTCCAGTTCCGGTGAGTGGCGAACACCACGACGGAAAAGCCCATGAACAAGATGCTCATAATGAAAACAAGCACCGTGAAAACTTTGCCGAGCAGCGTCATGACCTTCTCCCTACAACGGCTCCCAGAACCGGATAATCAAGACTAGTATAGTTCTACGTAAAACGTAGTGTCAACGAAACATTTAGAAACTAGAAAACACGGGCAAAATGGATAGACTAGTCCTCGTTTACCGAAAAAACCGGCCGAATCCGTCCTGATCGCCCCGAGACCGGGCGTCCATTAGCTGCAAGAAAACGGACTATGGCTAATATCGACCCGTCCGCCCGGCTTTATTCCTTCGAAGCCTCGTTCCCAAACCGAATAGGGCAGCTGCCAAGCAGAATAAAGCACAAAGTCCGGCAGGGAGATCGCCCATCCGCCGGTAGCAGCTGAGGCGGCCATCCGCCCCGACTTCCGCGTACAGGATGGCTTCTCCCCGCCGCGGGCCCTGCTGCTGGACCCGACCGCGGCTATCGACGGAAGCGGAGATTCCCGTGTTGGCGGCGACGATCACGGGAAGCCGGTTCTCGATGGCCCGAAACACGCTGCAGGCCAATTGCAGGTCCAGGATGTTCGAGCCCCAGAACCAGCCGTCGTTGGTGACGTTGACAAGCAAGTCGGGAGGAAGATTGGACTTGCGCAACGTCTCCACCTGGCGCCGAATCAGGTGCGGGACGGTGCTTTCGAAACAGATGCTGGGCGACAGGTTCCAGCCTTGAACGGGGAAACAGGCGGCCTCTTGACCAGCGTCCAACCCTTGCGTCATCGGCGTGATTCGATAAAGCCAGGGAAACACGTCGCCCCACGGCAGGTACTCGCCGAACATCACGCGGTGCATCTTGTAGTAGCGGCCCGTCAACTGTCCTTCGGGACTGACGCAAATCGCCGCGTTGTAACGCCGCGTGACGTTGGCTCCTACTTTCAGGGTGTCCGTGCCGACGATCAGATGGACGCCTCTGCCGGAGGCGTCCCCATGCGGGTTGCGGCTGGCGTTCACGCGGCGCGCCACATCCTCGACTTTGTACGAGAACGTCAAGGCTCGCGTCCGCACCCGCTGACGGTATTCCTCAGCAGGCAACGGCACATCCGCGGGAACCTCGATCGGTCCGGCGATGAGTATTTCCCCCAGGTCGCCGGTGAACATGGACTCTGGCCAGACGACGAGTTGGACGTCCGGGTGCTGTGCGACGGCTTGTTCGCTCAATTGCCGATATCGCTCGAAGATGCCGCGATCGCGCTCGGCGTCAAACTCGAAGATCGTATCGAATGAGCCCTGAATCAGGGCAACTCGCAACGGCTCGCGCGGCGCCGGCGAGCGGCTGGGGGCTCGCAGTTCGTACTCGCCGTACCCGATCGCAACGGCCAATGCGAGCGAAGCCGGCAGCAAGGGCCAAGCGGCCCGCGGCGAGTGGCCGGTCTCGGACGCACCGATCGCGGCGGGCAGCGCACGGGCCGCACACGCCGCCACCAGCATCACCAGGAAGCTGACGCCGTACGCGCCGAACACGTCGGCGATCTGCAGCAGCGCAGTCCACGACACTTGCGTGTGCCCAAGCAGGGCCATCGAGAACCCGGTGATGGCGTGGCCGCGCACCAGTTCCAAACCCGTCCACACGACGGGAGCGGCCAGAATGACGGAAATCCGCCAGCGATGCACGGCGATGCGCGTCAGCGCGACAAACAGTAGCGGATAGACGGCCATGTACGCCGCCAACGCGATCCAGCCCAGATATAGCGCCGGATGAGCCAGCCGAATGCCCTGCAACAGCACCAGCCAGTGCAGAAAGACCGTCAGGGCGATGGCCAGATAGGGACGACGGCCGCGCAAGGGATTGGTGCGGACGAGCATCAGCCAGCCGACGGGCGCGACCCAGGCCAGCGGCCACCAACCCAGCGGCGGAAAGGAAGCCCACAACAGCAGGCCACTCAGCAACGATAGGACCATGGTCGAGCGGGTCCAGGCGAACGCTCGGTGGTCTCCCACGCCAGTTGCGGTTCCCCGCCGGTCAGCAAGCGGCGTAGAGACTTCTTGGGAGCGGGAGCGGCCGTCATTGGGCGGTGTGTGGCTGGGACGTCGGCGTCGGAGATTCACGATGCGGATTTCGGATCAAGGACAGCGAATCAGGCACTGGATCACGGTTGCCCGAATTCTACTCGAAGCAGGGAAGATCTCCGAAGACCAATTGGCTTGGCCGCGGCCCTGAGCAAGCGAAAACCGCGGCCACGGACTCCGTGAATTCGCTGTGTGCTATAATGCGGGCGATTGGGGGAAAAGCCCGGTTTTCGGAAAAGCCCGGCTTCTGCATTCGCCCGCCGACAAGTACCTTCCTGTGTCTTGCCGCGGCGTTGCGAACCTTCGGGAGGCGGGAAATGAGCGTGATTTACGTGTTGTTGCCGGTCGCCGTTGCGCTGGCCGCCGCAGGCGTGGCCGCCTTTATTTGGGCCGTCCGCCGCGGCCAGTTGGACGACCTGGACACGCCCGCCGTTCGCATCTTGCACGACGACGAGGACGAACTCAAGACTTGACGCGGCCTGCGGCCGCAACCCATTTGGCGAGCGGGGTGGCGTGAGCCCCCCGGTTCTGAACCGAACGACTTGCTGGGAACCGGGAGGCTCACGCCACCCCGCTCGCCACGCCAGGATGCGCGCGTGACGCGCGCATCGTACGAACTGAGGCTCTGAAAGGCTGCGGCAAAACGGTCTTCTCGGCTTTTTTCAGCGGTCAGCCGCGTGCCGCGCCGCACCATACAAACCGGTCTTATCGTTCAGGATCACGCGGACGGGAAAGTCTTTCAGCCGCTTCTGCAAGCGGCCCTTGTCGAGGAAAGCGTTCAGGAACAGGTCCGTCGTTTTCAGGCGGGTGAGAATCTTGACGGGAATCCCGCCGCCCAGCCAAACGCCGCCCCGGGCCATGTAGTTCATGGCCATATTGCCGGCTTCGGCGCCGAACAACTGGATGAACAGATCCAGCGCCTGGCCGCACAGCGGCGAGCGGTTCGCCAGCGCGGCCTGCGAAATCACCGCCGCCGGATCCCCCTGCTTCAATTCGTCGGCCAGCCAGGATGGCTCCTCGCCGCGTTGCGTGTCCCGCAGGAACCGATAGATGTTGTGCAAACCGGGTCCGGAAACAAGCCGTTCGTAGCTGACGTGAGCGAACTCTTTCAACAGGAACCTCAGCAACTCCATCTCCAATTCGTTCCGCGGCGCGAAGTCGGCGTGCCCGCCCTCGGTCGCAATCGGATGATACTGCTGCCCGTCCCAGTACATGCCTGCTTCGCCCAGACCGGTTCCCGGCGCCACGATGACCGCGTGGCCCGCCGCGCCGGGCGCGCCGGTGTTGATCGTTTCGATGTCCTGCGGTCCCAGACAAGACACTCCGTACGCGATCGCTTCCAGGTCGTTGATCACGCGCACGTGCGGGATGCCCAGCGATTCTGCCAGCGCCCGCTGGTCGACGACCCAGGTCAGATTCATCGTCTCGCACCGCCCATTCTCGACCGGCCCTGCGCAGCCGAAGCAGGCGGCCTCCGCCTGAGCGTGCTGGCCCTGGAGGAACTGAACCACGATCTCGTTCAGCCCTGGGTACTCCCGACTGGGAAACGTCTGGAGGGCGACGAACTGGAACCGTCCCGCCGCATTTCTTTCGACCAGGGCCAGCCGGGTGTTCGTGCCGCCAATGTCGCCAGAGAGGATCATGCTGCCGGTCTTTCTGTCGCGGGGAGTGCCTCGGGCCCGTCGCTTTGGGACGGGCCCGACCTCTGTCGGTCGGGGAAATCTTCTCGGGGGGCTATTCTAGCACCGAACGGTCGTGCCGCCAATCGACGTTCGCATTGAGGTTGAGCACTTTTCCGCTTCCGCGGCCATCGCGGAGGTTCTCCGCCGGTCAAGGCCGCAGCACGGGTGCAGACCGATCGCCGTCCTCGCTGCCTTGCCCGCGGGCTTCAGCCGCCCGAGTGTATTTGCGCGTGCGTCGCTTGGAGCGCTGGGTACAGGGACTCGTAGCCGGCAAACCACTGACGATACCGGGCGTTGAGGCTCGCGTCCGGTTCGTAGATGCGGCCGGGACGGTGGACTTGGGCGTAGGCGTCGGCCACGTCGCGGTACACGCCGACGCCGATACCAGCTAGAATGGCGGCGCCCAGGACCACGGCTTCTTCGATCTCCGGTACTTCGATCGGCTTGCCGACGACATCGGCTTTGTTCTGCATCCAGAACGCGTTGTTGATCGCTCCGCCGATGGCCACAATCGTCTCCGGACACACACCCAGAGAGTGCTCCAAGCCGCGGACGACTTGCAGGAACTGGTAGTCGAGGCCCTCGATGATCGCCCGCAACATGTCGCCCTTGGCCGTAATGTTCCGCAGGCCGACGAAGGCGCCCAGCGAACGATGATCCACGACCGGGCAATGGCTGCCGGACATGTGGGGCAGGAACAGGCAGCCATGCGCGCCGGGTGGCGACGCGGCGGCGGCTTGCATCAGATAGTCCCAATCGACGCCGCCCTCCTGCTCGGCCCGCAGCTTCTCCGGCTGGCCGTACTCGCGGCGGAACCATTCCAGTTGTTCGGCTGCCACCGTGGCCCCCATCGCCGCCCACATGCCGCGGGCGACGTGCGAGTCGACCAGGATGCCCATCTCGCGCACCGCGGGCGCGAGCACCGGCTCGGGAATCGCCGCCACGACCATTTCCCAGGTCCCGGTCACGTCGCAGACCACGCCGGGCCGGAAGGCACCGGTGGGCAACGCCCCGCACAAGTAGTCGTGGCCGCCCAGCACGACCGGCGTGCCGGCGGGCAGTCCCGTGGCTTCGGCCGCCGCCGCATGGACCTGCCCCAGCACCGTGCCGCTGGGCTGCGGGTCGCACAGCAAATCGCGGCGCACGCCGGAAATCGAGATCAACTCGTCGGACCACGCCTGCCGCCGCTGGTCGAACAGCAGCGTCGTCGAGGCCATGCTGTAGTCGGTCGCCAGCGCGCCGCAGAGCATGAAGTTGATGAAATCCTCGATCAGCACCCATTTGCTCGTCCGGGCCAGAATCGCCGGTTCGTTCTCCATCATCCACAGAATCCGCAGCACGGTGTTGAACACCCACAGCTGGTTGCCGCCGACGGCGAACTGCTTTTCCGCGCCGACGTGCTCGAGCCACCACTTGTACTGCAGCTCCGTGCGCGGGCAGTGCCAGGAGATGAACGGATACAACCAGCGGCCTTCCGCGTCCAGCGGCACGCCGTCCATGCCCATGCCGGTAACCGCCACGCCGCGTATCCGCGGAGGATCGTCCAACTGGCCGGTCGCCTCGCGGAGCGATTCCGCCACGCCGTCCCAGATCTGTTCCGGCTTCCAGATGGCCCACTGAGGCCGCTCCGGGTCGGGATTGAAACGCTGCGTGAGCCGGCTGGCGCGGGCCACCACGCGGCCGGCCGCGTCGTACACGATCGCTTTCAGGTTGGTCGAGCCCAGGTCGATGCCGACGAGGTAGTCCATGGTTCGCCTCTTCACGCAAACGTATTTCCCGTGTCGTCGCCCCAGGTCTCCAGCGAGATCGGGTACTTGCCGTACATCCGGATCGCATTCCACATGGCCAGATAGTTGCCCGGTTTGACCGAGGAATGAATGCTGTTGCTGGACGACAGGATCAACCCGCCGCCGCCGGCCGCTTTGCGGATCACCTCCTTGGTCTCGCGGACCGTGTCGGCTTCGCTGCCGAAGGTCAAGGTATGGGCGCAATCGACGTTGCCCTTCAAGGCCACCCGCCGGCCATAGTCCCGTTTGATCCGCTCGATGTCCAACCCGGCGATCGGATCGATCGGGTCGAGGCAGTCGATGCCGGAATCCAGGATCATGTCCAGCAGCGGCATGATGTTCCCGTCGGTGTGCTTGATCACGGGCAAACCTTGATTCTTGAACCCCATGACCACGCGTCTCAGCGGTTCGGCGAAGATGTCGCGGAACATGGCAGGCGACATCAGCGGGCCGTTGGCGGACGCATAGTCGTCGCCCGTGAACACGAAATCGGCGCCGCGGCGGGCCACTTCCTGGGCCATCTCCAAGTTGACCTCGACCGACAGTTCGACCAGCTTCCGCACCAGGTCCCGGTCTGCCGCCAAGGCGATCAGCAGTTCCTCGTAGCCGATCAAGTAGCGCGGGATCGAGAACACGTCGTTCAGGTGTACGCCGATCGCCAGCTTGCCTTTGTACTTCTTGACCAACCGCTCCAGGCTCGCGTACCGCCCCGGCGCGTGCGGGTCCGGTGGCGTGTAGTGTTGGAAGTCCTCGAGGCTCTTGATCGGTCCCTCGACCGGATAGCTGTGCTCCTCGGCCGTGTACTCGGTGACCACGCCCCATTCGTTGCGGCAGCGTTTCTCGCCGATCTGTTGCTTGCGGAAATCCGGGCCCGTGAGAATGGCGTCCAGCCCCATGCGCACCGTGAACTCTTCCACGCTGCAGCCGGGGATGATCGCCTCGCGGACGTGATGGTCGATGATCCATTCGAAGTGCGGAATCCGATCGGGCTCTTCGTTCCGCAGCACTCGCAGCACGCGTTCAACAGAAGTCAGTTCGGCCATGACGTCCTTTCTTGTGATCCTGGTCCGCACGTAGGCGAGTCTCTCCGAGACTCGCTGCCGCCCTCGGCCATCGTAGACGTGTCGCTCCGCGACACGATTCCGCTCGCGGAGCGAGCGGTCTACGATGTGCCGGTCTCGGAGAGACCGGCCTACGTGGCGCTACATTGCCGTATGTTCCGTGCGGGCGATGATTTCGTCCTGCAGTTCCCGCGACAAGTCACAGAAGTAATCGCTGTAGC
>CAYUFW010000176.1:425-16567 GCA_964443915.1 uncultured Pirellulaceae bacterium | reverse complement strand
CCGTGTCGGCCTGCCTCAGATTTCGCGGCGAACGCGGCAGCCACTCAACCGCCAGCGGCCGCCGCACGCACGAGGATGGCGAGGCACGGGATTTCGTGCGCTTGCAGGAGGCGGTCGCGCAGGTAGGCGTAACCGCCACTTTCACGGTTCGTGAAGGCGACGATAGCGGATCACTGGCGTCGGGGGCCGAAGTCTCGCTGCACTACCGGGCGCCGTCGGATGCGGAGCCGATCGTTCTGGGGACGGGAAAGACGGACGGCAACGGTGTTGCCCGAATGGAACCTGTGCTGGCCGCTCGCCAATGCGCGGCCGACTACCCCCGAGCGATCCCAGCCGTCCGGCCGACACGAAGTCCAGTTCTTGGCAGACTTCAAGCGATTCTGGTCGAGGAGGACGCAAAGCAGGATGCTGAAGAGCCGTCCGCACCGCCCGTGCCGGGTCGTCGCACCGGCAGGGCAGACACGGGACTTCCGGTCATCAAGGACGAGCCCTTGACTTGGTACAAGTATGGCTGGTGTCACTTCGGGGTCAGCCAGTCCAAGGTCGAGATGTTACGTGCCGACTGCAGCATGTTTGCCTATCCGTAGTTCGACGGTGTTCCTCCGGTTCCGTCCCTCGAGACAGGAATCTGGAACTCGACGTTCAGGAGAAACGGGAGGAATCCAGTCTGGATTTCCTCGCAGCACCAAGTCTTACGTTCATTCAAACGCGGAGGTGGAATATCTTTTTGGCGGGTCTGATTCGGCTTTTTCGGTTACTTGAGTAGCGGAAGACGCTACCCTCAGGCCGGAAGTCCCACGGGAAATTATTTCGCGTCTGCTCGGCGGGAATCGAGGCAAGGGGCACGAACATGGGGAGCGGCGACGGATGATCGCTCAACCGACCCGTAACGACGTCGAGGCGTTCGAATCCATTGCGTTTGTAGAATTCAACGGCGCTCGCCGTGGCATCAACCACCAGGACTTTCCATAGAAGCGATCGAGATCTGCGTCACCGGACGTGAACGTCTGACGGTCATCTTTCGGTCGCAGGGGCCGAATCTCAAACATCGAACAGGGCCTTCATGGCTGCGGTCGCGGCCGGTGGGTTCTCCAAACGTTCCAGAACTCTCTCTCCCGATGCCCGAGCAAGCTCCAGGACAGGAGGAATCACAACGTCCGCGGGAATCTCGTCGAGCGCACGGAGGTGATGCAACAAAGCCGTTTCAATCAGCTGAGACTTCTTGACGCCGTACGCTCGAACGTATTGTTCCATTCGCTCCTTGGTTTCCACCGAGATGTTCGCTGAGATCCGAGTCAAACCTGTGGCCATGATTCAGCTCCGTAGCTTGGACCAGTCCAGTTCGACGCCGGCCCGCACCAAGCGGTCCTGGAATTCGTGCAGGAGCGATTCCCGAGCGCGGATCCGCCGGGGCGGTTGTTGCTTCTCGAGGCAAAACGCCGCCAGCGCGCCGGCCGCCTCGCCGATGTTCCACTCGGTGGGGTGCAGACGGTAAGCCCCGTTACTGAGATGCGTCGTGCCGATATTCTTGCAGCCGGCGACGAGGTTTTCCATTCGCCTGGGGATCAGGGCACCCAAGGGAATCTGGTACGGGTAGGCGCCGACGTGGAAGTAGTTGTCGCCGCCGGTGGTCGGGTGCAGGTCCATGCTGTACGAACCCACGCCGACGGAATCGGCAAACGGCGGTGCGACTTTGTGAGGGCCAATGCTCCGGGCGGCGGGCTCCCGGACGTGCTGCTCCAGGATCGTCGTCTCAGCCAGAATCCGCCGCGATTCGCGGATATACGGGTACTTCGCCAGACCGTCCTTGGTGCCCAACACGTCCAGACGGAGCCGCAGGCCGTGCCAGCCGAGTTTGCCGTCGGGCCGGGGAGCCTCCGTCTGGAGCCAGTACAGCAGCGCAAGACTCAACTGCCGCCCGCCCTCCAGGTGCTTCGCGTTTTCCTCGGGCGACCCGCCGAAGGGATTCCCCAACATGTAGTCGTTCTGGGGCCAGTTGATGATCGTGATGTCGCTCGGAAACGCGCCGGGCCGGAAGTTGGCCAGGTTGAGAATCCGCCGGTAGACCCAGAGGTTCAGCGTCGGCGTCCGTTGGCCGGCGTACCGCTCCACGGTCGGCACGAACGACAGTTCCAGCGGCTGCAGCGTGCCGGGCCGGGAATACCAGAAGGAAAGAAAGGGATGCTCGGGCCAAGGCGGCGTGAGTTGCGGGCGGTATTGGCGCCAGAAGTCGTACTGCGGGGGCTTGTCGATCGTGTGATCTTCGTCTTCCAGGTAGTCGACGGCACAACACCACGTGAACGCCTGCATGTTCGCCGGCCGCGCCTCCGCCGACGCATGGGGCTCCCCGGTTTGCGCCTGCGACTCCGAGCCGGTCACGAACTCGGTGCCGGTCAGGGGCAACAACTCGCCGGTTTCGGAAGCGTCGATGAAGTACTTAGCCCGAACCGTCAGACGCCGTCCTCCCTTCGCATTGACCAGGCGGACTGCTCGAACGCGGTCTCCGTCGACGTCGGCCTCGGCGGGGCTCGTGTCCAGCAGCACCTGCAGCCGGCCGGCCTGGACCGCGGGAACCAGCATTTCTTGCAGGACGGCCAGGCAGACCTTCGGCTCATGAGCCAGTGGTGAAACCGGACCCGGACCGCCTGGGTTGAGGTTGGCCCGCGCCAGCGCCTCGTCGGTCAGCGGATAGTGCCGGCGGTAGTGATCGCGAATCCGTCGGCGCAGCTCGCGGTACGACGCGGTGCAACCGCAGGACTCGATCCAGCGGTGGTCGTCGGTGGGCACCGCCTGCTGCGTGATCTGCCCGCCGATCCAGTCCGTGGGCTCGGTCAGCACGACACGTGCGCCCGCTCGGGTCGCACCCAGCGCGGCCGCGCAGCCGCCCAGTCCGCCGCCGACGATCAACACGTCGCAGGCCAGTTCCTCGTCCGCCGGCACAGCCGAACGCGACTCGGCTGCGGCCAGCAGCGCCGGATACCACAGCCCGCTTGCGGCCAAGCCGCTCCACTCGAAGAACTCTCGCCGGCCAATCCGCCGCACGGCTTTTCGGGTTTGTAGTTCGGCTTTCATCGCGAGCCTCCCGTGCCCTCGGACGACGAACAGTTTGGCGGTCATGGCTGGTCTTGGTTGCGCCGTCCCCAGGCCATTTGCAGCAGCATCTCCACGAGGCGGGTAAACGGGATCCCGATGTGCCCGGCGGCCTTGGGGAGCAGGCTGTGGTCGGTGAATCCGGGGAGCGTGTTGATTTCGAGCAGTTGCGGGCCGGTATGCCGATCGATGATGAAATCGATCCGCGCCAAATCGCGGCAGCCGAGGACGGTGAAGGCCTTTACGGCCACCTCTTGGATAGCCTGATAGGTGGCCTGATCGAGATCGGGATCCAGCAGGTAAGCGGTGTCGTCCCGCTGGTATTTCGCGGCGTAGTCGTAGAATTCGGCGGCCGGGCGGACCTGGATGACTGGGAGCGGGTCGTGGCCCAAGATGCCCACGGTCAGTTCCGGCCCTTCCAGCCGGCGTTCGACCAGCACGCGGCCAAAATCGGAGATCGCCTGCGGCAGCACGTGCCGGAGCGACTCCAGCGTGTCGCAGACGCTGACGCCAATGCTGCTGCCCTCGGCCAGGGGCTTGACCACTACGGGCGGCTGCAGTCCGTCCGGCGGCGACCAATCGCCGCGAGTCACGATCTCCCAGGGGGCCGTCGGCAGCCCGGCTGCTTGCCATGTCCTCTTCGAGGCGTCTTTGTCGATCCCCAGCCGCGAGGCCGCCGACCCGCTGCCCACGAAGGCCAGGCCGCGCTGTTCGAGGATTTCCTGTAACTGGCCGTCCTCACCGAACCGGCCGTGAAGCACGGGGAAGACGACGTCGGCCGGCGCGTCGAGGGCGGACAGGTCGTCGGGCGTGATGTCGGCCTCGGTGACCGCGTGCCCCAACTGCCGGACGGCGGCGGCGACCGCTCGGCCGCCCGCAAGGCTGACCTCCCGCTCGGCCGATGGGCCGCCACACAGGACGGTGACTCGCAAGGGGCCAGACAATAAACGTGTAACGTCAGCCATTGTTTTCTCCTGTGCGTGGTGACTCCCAAACCCCGCTCGCCAACTGGGTTGCGGCCAGCGGCCGCGTTAGGTTCTTTCTCGTCCGCCTCACGCCTCCTCGATAACCTCCAGCTTCAACCGCTGGGCCAACTCCACGACCGTGTCCCGCAGGTCGCCGTAGAAGGTGACGCGGTGCCAACCCATCCGCCATTGTTCGGTCAGTTTCTCGATGTCGCCCTTGACCAGCCCTTCGAGCTTGGTGCGGCAAGCCATGTCGCTGTCGTTGTTGCCGTCCGACTTGGCCTGGTGCATCAGCACCTGCTTGGAAACCGGGTTGATTTCCAGCGTGGTCGTCATGTAGCCGGCGGGCAGCAGCGATTGGACCACCGCCCCCTTGCGATCCTCCGAGTGGCTGCGGATCAGGTACGGGTTCGACGCGCCCTGGGGGCCGAACGCCTTGGTCATCGCCACGCAGTGCGCGTAGATGATGTGGTTCTTGGAGGTATCGATCACGGGATCGGAGATGTAGCCGGGCCGCCCCACCAGCGCGCCCATCGTCGCCATGGTCAGGGCGGACATCTGATCGGCCTCGCAACCGCCGACCAGCCCTTCGTTGTTGAACTCGCTGAAGCCCAGGCACGGGTAGGCCTGGATATGGCCGCCGTAGAATCCGCCCAGGCAATTGATGCTGATGCCGCTGGCCCCGTGCTTCTTTATCATGTCCTTCATGGCCACGTAGGCCACGCCGGACCGCTCCAACTCGGCCCGATCCGGCTCGACCACCTTCTGGGCACCCGCCGCCCAGCGGTCCGCGAACGCGCACGCCGCATCCTTGTCGGCCTGAGCGTAGGCGGCCGACAGTTCTTCAAAGGCGATGGGAACCAGCTTCAGCCCCAGCAGCTGCTCGGTCGCCTTGCGGAAGGCGTCTCCGCCCCAACCGCCGCCGACCACCAGGATTTTCGTCTTCTGCAGTTGCCGCAGCGCTGCGTCGAAATTCGGCGCCGGGATCGGGTCGCCCTGGCAGGTCCAGTCCGTCACGGCGGGCGTGTTCTGGCGGCGGCATGCGCGGAACGCGGCAACCACGTCCGCCGCCGTCTTGCCCTGTTTCAGCAGCCCGAAATTCCGCGCGGCGGCGACGATGTCCTGATCGTCGGCGGAACTGATCCAGTCGACCGGTTTGCCGGCTCCCATGATCTGCGGCAATCGCGTCAGGAACAGGCCCGAACCGCCGAACAGATTGTCGACCAACAAAGTTGGCTTGCCGGTCGAGCACAGCTTGCCGATGTCGTTCCGCCAGCCCAGCCCTTGCACGCACACGAGGTAACCGTCCACCTCGCTGCACCCCTTCAGCACGTCGTCGGCGTGCTTCGGGTCGTCCATCACCTGCGTCGGCAGGAATTGGATGCCGGGACAGCCCTCCGTCAGCACCGCGATCACCCGTTTGCGGCGGGCATCGAAGTCATAGCCGATGTTCGGCCAGATCGGCTTGTCGTTCGTCGTTTCGCAGAAGACCAGCCGGATCTTCGGCTTGCCGCCCGAGGCTTCGCCGCCGCGGGCCAGACGTGGCCCCAGCAACATGCCGCCCGCGGCACAGCCGGCACATGCGGCGCAGCGGGAGAAGAACTGCCGGCGCGAACAAGACGCAGTGACGGGAAATCGTTGCATGGCGGGCTCCTGGGCTCAGAGGACATTCTTGCCGGAATCACGGCAAGTTGTTATACCCAATGGAGGAAAGGGAGGCAATTCTCCCAGAGCCAAACGCGGCCTGAAGCCGCAACCAAAGTGGGTTGGGACTCCGTCCCGACCGGGTCGGGACGGAGTCCCAACCCACGAAGATGCGCGTACGAACACTCCTTCGCTCCCTTCCGCTAACGAGAGGCCCCAACTCATGAGCACCGAGTCCTTGCCCAAATGCAACATGGACAGGTCGGAAACCGGCTGTTGTCCGCGCTTTGATCCGGCCCCTTGGGACGGACAGGAGTTCACCTTCCGCGAGAAGCTGTTCGTGCGCGCCACGACGATCAACTTCATGCACATCCCCTTGAACATCGGCGCCGTGATCACACGCACCTGGAGCAAGATCCAGCAGGCACACGCGGCCGCGACGGACGAGTTCCTGATGCTGTCCACCGACCCGTCGCCCTGGCGCGGCGAACATTTCTTCGCCGTCACCAAGGACGTTCCCGACGCGGAAATGGTGCGGCTGTCTGGGGACTACCTGACGAAGGTCTTCGAGGGCCCGTTCCGGGACGCGGGGAAGTGGGTCCGAGAAACGCAGCGCTACGTGGAATCGCAGGGCAGGCAAATGCGGAAGCTGTATTTCTTCTACACCACCTGCCCCAAATGCGCTAAGCACTTCGGCAAGAACTACGTCGTCGCGTTCGCCGAGGTGTGAACCACCTGGGGAACCTCACGGCTGCGGCCCTCGGCCCGGCGGCGCTCAGCCGTCAAGCGTCCAGCCGGCGCGGTACTGGCGGCGGAGCAGTTCGTTGGCCTCGGGGACGTTCGTGACGCGGCCGGCGGCGCCGTCGTAGGCGAGCTTCTTGCCGACGCGGTAGGCGACCAGGCCCAGCAGCAGCTGTTCGATCATGTTGCCGCTGTACTCGAAGTCGCAGGCCGTCTTGAGGCTCGTGTCCTTGCAGGCGTCGATCCACTGTTTCTGGAAGTGGCCCAGCGGCGGCAGCACCTGGTCGGGCGTCCGCGGCTTGTAGTAGGTCAGGTCGGCGTTGTCGCCGAAGGGCAGCAGCAGCCGCGAAGCGAAGTCGCAGATGACGTAGCCCTTCGAGCCTTTGAACATCGCGCCGTGGTCGATCTTCCGCAGATCGACGTAAGGCTTCGGCGACTGCGGCATGGGCCCGCCCTGGTACCAGCTGATGCGGATCGGTCCGCGCCAGTCGTTGGCCGGGTGCTCGAAGTGCGATTCGCACTCCACCGGGGTGACGTCGGGGTTGAACTTCTCGCCCTTCGCTTCCGCCGAGGTCGGCAACGTGGCGTCAACGACGTTCCACACCAGGTCCATCGTGTGGCTGCCCATGTCGCCGATCTGGCCGACGCCGAAGTCCCAGAACATGTTCCACGACAGGCAGTTCATGCCCGCCCCGCCGGAGAAATAGCCGGGGTTGTAGGGGTGCTCCGGCGACGGTCCGAGCCAGAGATCGAAGTGGAAGCCGGCCGGCGGCTGGCCTTCTGCGGGCAGGTAGCCGGCGCGGCGGATCTGCCGGTCGCCCCAGGCGTAGGCCGCCGACAGTTCGCCGATGGCCCCGTCGCGGACCAGTTCCCGCACGCGGTTGAAGTTCTGCATCGCGTGGCGCTGCATACCGACCTGCGTGGCCAGCTTGTCTTTCTTCTTCAGCCAGTTCGCACGCACGATGCGCGCTTCCTCGACGGTGATGGCCAGCGGCTTCTCCATGTACACGTGCAGGTCGCGGTTGAGCGCCCAGTTGGCGATGAAGGCGTGGGTGTGATCGGCCGTGCAGCAGACCACGGCGTCGATGTTCTTCTGATCGAGGCACTTGCGCCAGTCGACGTAGGTCTTGGCCTTGGGGAACCGTTGCAGGGCGTCCGGGAACCGCGCCTCGTTCACGTCGCACAGCGCGACCACGTTCTCTTCCGCCAGCATGTCGTAATGCGCCAGGCCGCGGCCCCAGACGCCGATCAGCGCGACGTTCAACTTGTTGCCCGGTGCGTTCTTGCCCGCGCGGGCTCCGCTGGGCAGAATCAGCAATCCGGTCCCGGCGGCGGCAGTCTTCAAGAATTGGCGACGTTGCATGGTTGGTTCTCCGGTGTCCTCGCAGTTCCCCCTTGGCACGCTGCTCGGATACGCTCCGAACAGCAACACGGCCCGATGGTAACAGCCGGCAAGACGACTGTCCAGTTGCCACGGCGATTCCCCGCTCGCCGTGGTCTGCGCTACGGCCGGGCGGCTCCTTGATTCAGCCACAGGTCGACGCGCGGTGTGTCCCAGGTGTAAGGCTTGGTCACAATGTCCAGCCGGCCGCCGCCGTCCGGGATCGCCGGCACTGCGACCGTGCCAACCTGCGGCAGGGCTGGGGGTGCGACCTTCGCGTAGCTGTAGAGGTACTGGAACATCAAGAACTCGACCAACTCGCCGTAGGCCCTGTCGACGTTCTCCAAACCGGAGTTGCTGTACTCCGTGACGAACTGTTCCGCGGCGGCCGCCCCGTGGTTCTTCCACACCCGGACCGCCGCATCCTCGAACTCGCTCTGGAGTGTGAGAAACCGTTCTTCGGCTGGACCGAACACCCTCCGGACATCCTCGATCGCCTCCTGGGACTTGAGGCCGGCCAGATCCTCGACCAGCTGGAATTTCCACTGCACCTGAGTCCGGGTGAGGCGGGTGAAGTCCGGGGGCCGGCTCCACGACTCGGCAATCTCGCTTGTCCCGCAGTAGACCGGCGCGAAGCAACTGGTGGCGGCCGGCCCGAGCGTCAACCACATACAGCCTGCGATCGGGGCCGGCAGCCTATCCCGGACCTGCGATACATAGACGTAGCCGCTCGTCTCCGTGCTGATGCAACGTTCCGGCTGGACGCCCACCAAATCAAACAGGTCGCGGGAACCGAAGGGGCGGGCCAACGGGCTCAGCTTCCCCCCGGCGCGAAACGCCGGGTGCCCGGTCACGTCGAACTTCGTCCCTTCGTAGCAGTTCCGCATCACCCCGGTCAAGGTCCGGACGTCCACTTTGCCATCCGGCTTGACAGAGAAGGGATACCGGTCCTTCGCCGCATCGCCGGTGGCCTGCAAGCGGAGGGACGGTGCCAGCGCATTCAGGGCCGCCCATCCCCGCAACGAGTTTCCCCGCTCGCCGACGACGCCGTACACGTCGTGCCAGACGAACGGTTCGCCGCGCTTCCACAGCCCCAATTCCTCAGCCAGCGAATGGATGTTCGGCGACGCCAAGAAGTCGTTCGGATTGCCGAGGTCGACGCTCCCGATCCGGCTGCGGTTGGCGTTGCACGTGGCCTCCCCGTCGGGGACGCGTTGCGCGCACCAGACGGCGCCGGGCTTCCCGCTGTCGGGAGTCCAGTCCCTGCCCGGTCCGAAGATCTCCATGATCCAGGCTTCCTGCCGGTCCACCACCGGGATCGCGCACCCCGCGGCCGGAGCCCAGTAGTACGTGAAGCCGTACTTCTCGGCCATCGCGCCCATCAGGCGAATCGCCTCGCGGGCGGTCTTCGCCCGCATCAGGCCGTTGGCGATCAAGGACGTCGTCCAGTGACTGCTGCACGTGCTGACTTTGCCCTTTTCGTTCGCCAGGACGGGCTTCATGCCCATGTATTCGATGCCCATGCTCATGCCGTGCTCGTTCATGCCCCCGGTGACGCTGTCCGCCAGATGCCCCGCCACCAGAACGCAGCGGCACGTGCGTTCGACCGGCAGTTGTCCGACCGGCGTCGCCCCGCACTTCGTTCGTTTCAGGTGCTCCTGCCAGTTCGTCGGCGCAGGGAAATCGAAAAACATCGGCACGCTGGTGCCCTGGGGATACTCTGCCACGGGCAGCACGTAGACGCGCCCCATGATGCCGCCGTGTGACTTGCAGATTTGACCCTCGCCAATCATCATGGGGGAATTGGAGATCTGCCATGCAAGAGCCGTACAACTATCCTTGGCTGCTGACCGACTTTGACCGCTACCTGCTGAACCTGGGGCAGCACTGGCGGCTGTACCACAAGCTGGGCGCGCAATTGCGGAGGGTGGGCGACGTGGAAGGCGTCAATTTCGCCGTCTGGGCGCCCAACGCCAGCGGCGTGAGCGTGCTGGGCGATTTCAACAGCTGGGACGGCCGGCGGCACCCGATGTACAAGCACATCCCCAGCGGCTTCTGGGAACTCTTCATTCCCGGCCTGGGCGAGGGGGCGCTGTACAAGTACCAGGTCCGTCACGGCCACGAAATTGTCGAGAAGGCGGACCCCGTGGGGTTTGCCGCCGAGTGCCCGCCGAAGACGGCCAGCGTGGTGACAAATTTGGGCCGCCACACCTGGCACGACGGCGAGTGGATGACGCGGCGGCCGAATGTCAACTGGCTCGAACAGCCACTGTCGTTCTACGAGGTCCACTTGGGCAGCTGGCGGCGGCCGGCGGGCAATCCCGTGGGCTGGCTCAGCTACCGGGAACTCGCGCACCAGTTAGTCTCCTACTGCCGGGAAATGGGCTACACGCACGTCGAGCTGTTGCCGGTGAGCGAACATCCTTTTACGGGCAGCTGGGGCTATCAGACGGTGGGCTACTTTGCGGCCACCGCGCGCCACGGGTCGCCGCAGGATCTGATGTACTTCGTCGATGTTTGCCACCAAAACGGCATCGGCGTAATCCTGGACTGGGTTCCCGCTCACTTCCCGCGCGACGGGCACGGACTGGCGCGTTTCGACGGCACGGCGCTGTACGAGCACGCCGATCCGCGGCAGGGCGAGCACCGCGATTGGGGCACGCACATCTTCAACTACGGCCGGCACGAGGTCAGCAACTTCCTGATCGCCAACGCCCTGTTCTGGCTGGACAAGTACCACATCGACGGCTTGCGCGTGGACGCCGTGGCCTCGATGCTGTACCTGGACTACAGCCGCGAGGAAGGCGATTGGATTCCCAACAAGTTCGGTGGCCGGGAGAACCTGGATGCCATCGAGTTCATCAAGGAGTTCAACAAGCAGGCGCACGTCCAGTTCCCCGGCGTGCTGACCATTGCCGAGGAATCGACCGCCTGGCCCAGCGTGTCGCGACCGACGTACCTCGGCGGCTTGGGCTTCAGTCTGAAATGGAACATGGGCTGGATGAACGACACGCGCAAGTACATGAAGCACGAGCCCATCCACCGCAGCTACCACCACAACGATATCACGTTCAGCCTGCTGTATGCCTTTCACGAGAACTTCGTCCTGCCGCTGTCGCACGACGAAGTGGTCCACGGCAAGCGTTCGCTGGTGGACCAGATGCCCGGCGATTCGTGGCAGAAGTTCGCGAACCTGCGGCTGCTGTACAGCTATATGTGGACCCATCCCGGCAAGAAGCTGTTGTTCATGGGCAGCGAGTGGGGCCAGTGGCACGAGTGGAATTGCGACGGCGACCTGCAGTGGGACCTGCTTCGCGGGCCCGCGCACCGGGGCGTGCAGAAGTGCCTGGCCGACCTGAATCGCCTGCTGCGGTCCGAGAAGTCGCTGTACGAGTTGGATTTCCAGGGCCGAGGCTTCGAGTGGATCGACTGCCACAATCACCAGGAAAGCACGCTGGCCTACCTGCGCCGCGGCAGGGACCCGCACGATTTTCTCGCGATCTGCTGCAATTTCACGCCCGCCCCCAGGCTGCGCCATCGCATCGGCGTGCCGGAAAGCGGCTGGTATGCGGAGATCTTCAACAGCGATTCGACGCACTATGGAGGCGGCAATCTGGGCAATTTCCCCGGCCGCCTAGCGGAGCCGATCGAGTGCCACGGCCGTCCCCATTCGATCGAAGTCGTCCTGCCGCCGCTGGCCGCGGTGATCTTCAAGCCGAAACCGAAGTAGGTTGGGACTCCGTCCCGACCTACGACGATGCTGATGCGAACCAACTCGAATCAGTAGGGATTTGTAACAGTGGCGAATCCACTATGCTTGGGATGACGAGCACCGTAATCTTTCACCTAATCTTTCACTTAATCTCCCTCCGGCTCGATGGCAGTGAGAAAGAGATAAAGTGAAAGATTGGGTGAAAGATTAGGGTTTCAGGTTCCGGCGCAGCCGGCTAAGTTCACCTGCGCGGATGGAATTCGTACAATCGCTCGCTGGAAAGGAATGCCATGCTGCAACTCGAATTCAAACGCAACGCCGCCGACGTCGTCGCCCGCCTGAGCCGGCTGTACCAGCGCCGGGCGGCGGATCAGGTTTTCGCCACCTTCAAGATGCCCCATCCGGCGCTCAATGAATTCGCCCGAACCTATGGCGACGGCCCGTGCGCGTATCCCGATCCGGCGACGCGCGTGGCGTTCTGGGAACGGCTGCTGGCCGCGCGGGCGGACGTCGAGGACGATTCGATTCCCGCCGCGTACCTGAGCGAGATGGACCAGGGGCTGTACGGCGGCATGGTCGGCGGCGAAGTCCGCTTCATGGCCCATCCGGACAACGGCTGGATCTCCTCCATGGTCGCGCCGCTGCTGCAGGAACTGTCCGAATTCGACCGGCTGCGGATCGACCGCGCGGCGGTGTGGTTCCAGCGGTACTTGGCCCAGTTGGACGCGTTCGTCGCAGCCGCCGCCGGCAAGTTCGGCGTCAGCCACTTTATTCTGATCGACAGCCTGAACTTCGTGTTCGAACTGGTCGGCGCGAGCAACACCTACCTATGCCTGATCGAGCAGCCGGAACTGGTTCGGCGGGCGGTCGATTTTGCTTTCGAGTTGAACGTTCTGGTTCAGGACACGTTCTTCGAGCGGGCCGGTTTGTTGGCCGGCGGCACGGCCAGCAACATGGTCCAGTGGATCGAGGGCCGGATCGTTTCGGAGAGCGTCGATCCGTTCCACATGACGTCGGTGGACTACTTTGAAACCTGGGGCCGCGAGCCGGTCGAACGGATTCTCGGACATTACGACGGCGGCGTCGTCCACATCCACGGCAACGGCCGGCACCTGCTGCAGGCGGTGTCGTCGGTCCGCGGCCTGAAGGCCATCTATCTGGGCGACGACCGCGGCTATCCGCCGGCGTTCGAGGTGCTCGGCCAACTGCAGGCCCGTACGGGCGACGTGCCGCTGGTCGTGTCCGTCGCCTGGGAACCGTTCGTCGAGCGTTTGCGGCGGCACGGGCTGCCCGGCGGCGTGCTGTACCAGGTCGCCGGCGCGGCGAATGCAGACGCGGTCAATCGCCTGATGGAAGAAGTCCGCGCGTACCGGATCTGACTCAGCCGCTGCCGTCCTTGCGCCAGGCGTAGATCCGCAGCGGCGGCAAGTTGCGGAACTCGACGGCGACTCGAGCCGGTCCGAACAAAGGCCGCGCGAACGTCTCGATGCGGCCGCAGATTTGGTACGCGACGAAACGTCCGTCCGGCGCCAGCACCGACCAGATCGATTCGACAACGCGCCGCCGCGCTTCGGGTCGCAGCAGGGAGAAGGGGATCCCGGAAACAATCGCATCGGCCGAGTCCAGCGCGTGTTGCCGGAGGATTTCCGCCAGCCGTTCCGCGGTCCCGTGATGGACCGTCAAACGATCGTCGTCGATGGCCCGCAGGGTGGGGATGAAATCGGGATTGATTTCGATGCTCAACAGCGAAGCGTGCGGCGACATGGCCGCCAACAGAGCGCGCGTCGTGCCTCCCGTACCGGGCCCCAGTTCCACGACCGTGTCCGCGGCCACCACCGTCTCCGCAGCCGCCACCGTGGCCAGCTCCGCGACCCGGCGTTCCAGGAACCGGGAGCTGGGCACCAGCGAGGCGATCTCCCGCGGCCGTCGCAGGAAGCCCCGGAAGAACACCACGCGATCATCGCGTTTTGGCCGGACTTGCTTCACTTTCATCGCCGTGCCAATCGCTGCTGCAGTGCTTCAAGATCTCCACCGTGAACCCGGCCGGCCAATCCTAAGAACCGCTAACAAAACCGTTCGGCGCGGGTCTCTGACCCCGCCGACCGAAGGTCTCCGATTTCGGTTTTGTTAGCGGTTCTAAACAGGCCCACCGAAAGATTGTACCCCATCTCGACGGAGTTTCGCAACTTGGGACCATGCACAACGTTCCGCAAGTCGCTGCTGGGAAGAGACTTCAATGCGAAATGGCCGACGTAGGAGGCGTCGCCATTTCCCATCACTGACTATTCGACCTCGACGGCGATCGTGCGCAACTGTCCCGCTCGGCGTTCGGGAGCCAACTCCGACAGGCGAACCAACATGGCCGCACACGACGCAGCCAGCATTGACATCCAGAGAAACCCAATGATCTTCAACATGACCCGTATCCCGATCGCAAAATGTTGTGGCACGGCCTACATCTCTGCCGGAACGGCGCGGACTTGTTCCGGCCTACCTTGCGGCGGCGGGGTGCGGCAACGGCGCCACCCGGATGTCTTCCGCACGTCGACTCAGCTCCAGCGCGAGCCGCCCCACACGTTCCAATATCTTGTCCCGCTTCTTCAGACGCCCCGCACCAACGGCCTCTCTGGCTGCGACTCGTCCGATCATTCCCACTGCGGCGGCTTGGTCCGCTCTGGCCCACCCTACGTCGGTGCGACGCCGGGATGGTCGCGGCGGGCGAGCGAGCGGCACCGACACGGCTGCCGCGCGATGTGGTTGACGCAATGGGAACGGTTCGTTATCAACGAGGTCGCGGATTCACGTCGTCCTTCTCTAAATCCACTTTTTCTTCCGGCAACTCTGCGGGCGACGGATGCGCGTTCATTGGACATCGATAAGGGGCGAAGATCATGGGATTATACCGAACTGCTCGACGGGCAAAGCCTGCACGCGGGAGGAAAACCAGGTTTCATCGCCGTCTGTTGTGTGAAATCCTGGAGTCCCGCCGCCTGTTGGTTGGCAACTCGGGTCCTGCGCTGGAGTTCGGTTCTGCGGAGGAGCCTGGGGGTTGGGAACTGGGGACTGGGGAGCCGGGGACCGCAGCGACAAATCTGCTTGAGCCGTTGGTCCCGCCCGTGCTGACCGTGGACACGATCGTCAGCGAAGCAACCCGCGCGGAATTACAGCTCGACGGGGGCCGCACGGACTGGTGCAACTGGGCGACGGGGAGATGCTGCGTCTGGCCAGCGGCCCGGCGCCCGATGCGTTGCGGATCCGCACGCCGTTGAACGTCAACGCCGCGGACACGGCCAACACCGATCAACTCCAGCCGGGCGGCACCCTGGGCCTGAATTTGACCGGCAACGGCTACACGGTGGGCGTGTGGGATGCCGGGCTGATCCGCAACACGCACCAGGAGTTCGGCAGCCGGGTGACGCTGGCCGACAGCGGCAGCTTCCATGATCACAGCACGCACGTCGGCGGGACGATCGGGGCCTCCGGCGTCGTCGCAAGTGCCCAAGGCATGGCCACGCAAGTGGCCTTGCGGAGCCGCGAATGGACGAACGACGTCGCCGAGTTGAGCAACGACGCCGCCCTGATCGACGCCCCCGCCGCCGGCACCTATACGGTTCACGTGGGCCACATGGGTACGTCGTTCACGCGGGACTACACGCTGCTGGTCAGCGGCGGGATCGACAAAAGCCCGCCGACGGCCGACGCCTTCACGCCGGCCGACAATGCGACCAGCGTCGCCGTGGTCGCGAATCTGGCGATCCACTTCAACGAGCCCGTGCAGAAGGCGGCGGCGGGCAATCTCACGGTCAAGAAGACATCCGACAATTCGACCGTCGAAACGATTCCGGTTACCAGCGGCCGGGTGACGCTCTCGGCCGATGTCGCCACGATCGATCCCGCGGCGGACTTGCTGCCCAGTACCGGCTACTACGTGCTGGCGGACAGCGGGACGTTCGAGGACTTGGCCGGCAACGATTGGGTTGACGGTGGCCGCCTCGGCCGCGGGCTACCTGAGCGCCTGGATCGACTTCAACAGCGACGGCGATTGGTCCGATGCTGGGGAGCAAGTCTTTGCCGATCAAGCTCTGGGGCCGGGCGCCAACGCGCTCAGTTTCGCCGTCCCGCAGACGCCTCCCGGCGTGACCTATGCCCGCTTCCGTTTCAGCGACGACACGGGTCTGTCGCTCTCCGGTCCGGCGACGGACGGCTTGCAACTGGGCATCTACAACTACTACGATGGCCGGTTCGTGTTGATCGACACGGCGACCCGCAGCGTCACGGCGCAGGTGACGGTCCCCACCGGCGCGTACGACGACGAGGTGGCCTTCTCGCCCGATGGCTCGCGGGCCTAGGTGACGAACTACTCCCGCAACCAGCTCCTGGTCATCCACGTCGACGGGGCGGCGTCGCACCTGGAGGCAACCGTCACGGGAATCCCCAGTCCCGGCAGCGTGAGCGTCGATGCCGCCGGCCAGTTCGTCTACGTGGGCGGGTTGTCCGGTGATCCGGGGGAACCGGGACTGGCTGGCGTCACGGTCTACCTGGACCTGAACGACGACGGTCAGCGCAACGACGACGAGCCTTATGTGCTGAGCGCCGAAGACGATCCGAC
>CAYUFW010000176.1:0-321 GCA_964443915.1 uncultured Pirellulaceae bacterium | reverse complement strand
GACTGGACGCCGGGACGTATCGAGTCGCCCAGATCCCGCCGGCCGGCTACGAGCGGACCTACCCGGCGATCGCTCAAGGCGGCACGGGGCTGCTATCGTTTGTCGCCTCGATCCAGGACGATCAAGGCGGGATCGGTGGGCTGGACGGAGCCTATGCCGTGGCGGCCAGCCCGGCAGGCGAGCACGTCTACGTGGCGGGGAGCACCGACGACGCGGTCGCCGTGTTCGCCCGAAACGCGGCGACGGGGCAGCTAACGTACGTCCAGACCCATTACGACAACGTCGCGGGAGTGGATGGGTTGTGGTGGGCGGTTGGGCATT
>CAYUFW010000175.1:13841-16742 GCA_964443915.1 uncultured Pirellulaceae bacterium | reverse complement strand
TGATTTGCTGAAGACGTCTCCCGTCGTCTTGGGCCCGGCTGACGACGGCGGGTACTATCTGGTGGGCGCAGCAGGCGCGGTGCCGCCGATCTTCGCGGGCGTCGCTTGGAGCACGCCGCTCGTCTGGAGCCAGACACAGTCGCTGTTGCAGGTCGCCGGCATTCGCTGCGGGCTGCTGCCGGCCTGGTATGATGTTGACGATTTGGCGGGACTGCGGAGAATGGATCGGGAACTCGCCGAGCATGTGCCGCTCGACGAACAGTTGAGGGCGTTGCGAGAGGACGTCGCCCGGATCCTGGACGGCCACCATGAATGACGATCAGACCGAACGCGAACCGGCCGCTGCCGACGACGAGCCGGCCCTTGACGAACTGGCCCCTGACGAGCCCGCCCATGACTTCGGGTTTCGGCGGGCCGCCGCCAAGGTGCGCGAATTTCCACAGACGGCCGGCGTCTACTTGATGAAGGACTCCGCCGGCCGCGTGATCTATGTGGGCAAAGCGAAGAACCTCCGCTCGCGAGCCGGCAGTTATTTCTCCAAGACGGCCGCCGAGGAACTACGGACGGCGTACTGGATTTCGGAAATCTGCGACATCGACTACGTGGAATGCGAGAGCGAAGTCGACGCCCTGCTGATGGAGGCGCGGCTGATCAAGGACGTCCAGCCGAAGTACAACAAGGAACTGAAGGACGACAAGACGTTCCCGTACCTGATGATCACCACCCGCGAGGACTTTCCGCGGGTCGAGGTGACGCGTGAGCCGAAGGACCGCGGCGTCAAGCTGTACGGTCCTTTCGCCTCGGCCGGGGCCCTGCGCGGCGCGGTCCAGGTGCTGCAGAGGATCTTCAAGTTCCGCACCTGCAGCTTGGACATCGACGAAAACGACGAACGCTGGCGCTGGTTCCGTCCGTGCTTGTTGGCCAGCATCCACCAATGCACCGCGCCCTGCAATCTGCGGATCGGCAAAGAGGACTACCGGCGGGACATCAAGCGGCTGCAGATGTTCCTGGACGGCCACAAGGAACGGCTGTTGGCGCAACTGCGGGCGGAAATGCAGGAGGCGGCCCAGACGCTGCAGTTCGAGAAAGCCGCCGCCCTGCGCGACGAAATCCAGATGCTCCAGACGCTCGATGACCGCGGCGAGTTGGACACGCACGCCCAGCCGGAAGTCTTTTACGTGGACCCGAAGAAGGGCTTGGCCGGACTGCGCAAAGTGCTGAATCTGACGCAGGAGCCCCGCACGATCGAAGGCGTCGACATCGCGCATCTGGGCGGCGGCCAGACGGTCGCCAGCCTGGTGCAGTTCATCGACGGGCTGCCCTTCAAACCCGGCTATCGCCGCTACCGCATCCGCCAGGTGACGGGCATCGACGATTTCCGCAGCATTCACGAAGTCGTCTCGCGCCGCTTCCGCCGGCTGCGCGACCAGGACGAGATCTTTCCCGACATCCTCCTGATCGACGGCGGCAAAGGCCAACTGAACGCCGCCTTGGCCGCCTTTCGGGAACAGCAAATCGAGCCGCCCACGCTGCTGTCGCTGGCCAAACGCGAAGAGGAAATCTACCTGCCCGACGCGGACGAGCCGCTACGTCTCAGCCGCCACGCCTTCGCCCTCCGACTGCTGCAGTACGTGCGGGACGAAGCCCACCGCTTCGCCCAGCATTACCACCACATCCTGCGGAAGAAATCGACGCTGGGCGAGTAGCCCGCCCCGGACGTCTCCCCTGCCCGACGTTCCCCGCGCCAACGTTCTCCAGATCAACGCCGCCGCGTCGGCGGGACGGGCCGGTCCGCGGCACGCCACGGGAGTTGCAGCGCGTTATCCCAGTGGTTAGATTACCCCCTCCGGTGCCGTGCGGTTTCGCAAGCCGCACGGCTGAAATCGGCTTGCGGCGGTGTCCGTATCTTGCCCGACATTGGCGACGGATGCCATCCGCCGCGAACACGAACAGCAGGGCTTTTCCGGCCGTTTCGGCGCCGGCCTGCCCCGGATCAACGACGGGTCGCTGCTGTTCCTGCAGCACATGATCAGCAAGATGAAGCCCGTCGGCGCGGGCGGCACGCGGCTGGCCATCGTGTTCAACGGTTCCCCGCTGTTCACCGGTGACGCGGGCAGCGGGGAGAGCGAAATCCGCCGTTGGATCATCGAAAACGACTGGCTGGAGTCAATCGTCGCCTTGCCGGACCAGCTGTTCTACAACACGGGCATCTTCACCTACATCTGGATCGTGACCAATCGCAAGACCCTGGAGCGGCGCGGCAAGGTCCAGCTGATCAACGCGGTGGAATTCTACCGCAAGATGCGGAAGAGCTTGAACAACAAGCGGAACGAGATTTCCGACGACCACATCGCGGAGATTACGCGGATCTACGGGGATTTTGCCGGCGGCGAGCACTCGAAGATCTTCGACAACGAGGATTTCGGCTTCCGCAAGATCACCGTCGAGCGGCCGTTGCGGCTGAACTTCCAAGCGTCCCCGGAGCGCATCGAGCGGCTGCGCGAGCAGACCGCGTTTGGCAATCTGGCGGCGTCGCGCAAGAAGCAGGGCACGAAAGCCGCCGAGGCTGAAATTGCGGCCGGCCGCGAGTTGCAGGAAGCCATCCTGGCCGCGTTGGGCAGGCTGAAGTCGCGGATGCTGTACAAGAACCGCGATGCCTTCCTTGCCGACCTGGACGCCGCATTCCAGGCCGCGGAGGTGAAGGTCCCGGCCCCGATCAAGAAGGCGATCCTGTCCGCGTTGTCCGAGCGCGACGAGACCGCCGACATCTGCACAGACAAGGACGGCAACCCCGAACCCGGTCCCGAACTGCGCGACTATGAGAATGTGCCGCTCAAGGAAGACATCCACGAGTGCGTCGTCGCGGTGAAGTCCGCCAAAATGTCCGCCAGCCGGATGGAA
>CAYUFW010000175.1:419-13831 GCA_964443915.1 uncultured Pirellulaceae bacterium | reverse complement strand
CCGGGAAGTCCGCCCCCATGTCCCCGACGCCTGGATCGACGAAAGCAAGACCAAGGTCGGCTACGAGATCCCGCTCAACCGCCACATCTACAAGTACCAGCCGCCACGGCCTCTGGAGGAGATCGAGGCAGATATAAAGCAGCTTGAACGCGAGATCGTCCAGATGCTCGCGGAGGTTACCAAATGAGCCAAAAAAACGGGCCGTCAGAGGTTTTCGTCGATGCGGCCGGCCGCCCCGAAGGGGTCGAGACAGATCAGCCCAGGGCAGAGCGGAGCGCCGCCCTGGGGGACGCAGGCATCGGCAAACAAGCCCTGAAAGGGCGAAACAAACCGGCGCGTCCGTTGTGCCGCCCTTTCAGGGCTTGTTCTCCACAACGGATTCCACTCCCAGGGCGGCGGCGACGCTCGCACAACTCGCGTCGCCTTGCCCTGGGCTGGTTTGTCCGGCCCCTTCGGGGCAGAGGCACGGCGACCATGCATCCGTCGGATCGCCCGCAAGAAACCTTGAAGGACCGAGAAGATGCTCCGCGACCCGGAAGAGGGCCGGTTTTCGGGCCAGCAACTATTCGAAGATGTCGAATGGTTGAAACCGGGGACAAGGCGCGTCGGAAAAAGCCATCGCGCGGCAAGGACGACCATTCGCGTCTGTACGTCTACACCGATCCCGCGGTCGGCCGCTTCAAGGCCATCCCAGACGAAGAGGTGCGGGAGGAATTCCGGGGGCAGGTGACGGCGTTCCGGAACCTGTATGCCTTCCTTTCGCAGATCATTCCGTTCGGCGACCGCATGGAACAGAACGACGAGATCACGACGCGGTTCCTGAACGACGTCAATCTCCAGCAGGCCGTGACCAGCCACCTGCGCGAGAGGGTCTACGAACAGATCCGGACGGAAGCGGAAGGCGGGACGTCGGCGTAGGAGGCAGCGGGCGGACTGGCGTGCCGACCCCGAAACCCGGTTTCTGCAGGCAAGCCGGGTTTCGGGTGCGGAGACCGGTTTTTCATCGTCACTCGGAAGGCCAGTCACGCCAGACGTCGAAGGCCGCACGGCGCAGCGTGGCGGCAGTCCAGGCGCTGGTGTCCGGGAGCGGGGCCGAACTGTCCGGACAGGCGACGAAGAGACTCAGTTCCTGAGCGCCTCGGGCCGGGAGCGCGATCCGGTACTCCAGTTTACCCGGCGGGTAGATGGACTGGTCGCTTTCCCCGCCGACGTCGACGTAGCGCACGGCTGCAGCGCTGAGGTCGCCGGACAGCAAACGTTCGAGCTTCGGCGATTCGCCCGCGGGAAAGATCCAGATCACGTTGAGGATCGGATTGCGGTCCCTGGCGCCGGGCGCCGCGCCGACGACGACTTCCAGCTTGCCGTCGCCGTTCTCGTCGCGCGCCGCGAACGTCAGCACGCCGGGCTTGTGCTGACCCCATTTGCCCACTGGGTCCACCGTCTGTGCGGCGGCGCCTTCCACGCGGCAAAACAAGGGCCGCTGGCCGGCTTCGGCCCAGTGGCTCTCGCACAAGCCGAGCACGACCGTCGCGGCGCTCTTGGGCTCGACCGCAAACCGATACACGATCGGGACGCCTCCCATCCCCGCGCGGATGTTGCGAAAGGCCGGATCGCACTTGAGGGCCGGCTTGGCCCAGCCCGGCAGCGAGGTCGCTTCGTCGCAATAGCCCCACTCGCGCATGGGGCGATTGGCGAGCGACTCGTCGGGAAGCGTCAGCACGATGCGGCCGCCCAGCTGCACGGTGCGCAGGCCGATCGCAGCGTTGGCGGGCAGGTCCAGCCCCAGCATGACCTCGGCGGGCTGGCCTCGCGCCTCTTCCACGCGCAGTGTCAACACGTCCACGCCCGAGGGAAAAGCCGGGGCGCGAAAGGCGGTGCGGATCAGCCGGACCGCGCCGCGATTCGTGGCGGCTTGCGCGGCAGGGATCACGTCATCCAGCTTGACGGCCTGCAGCACCGTGGGGCCGTCGACAACGCCTTGGCCGCTGAGCGTCACGCCCAGCGAACCCCAGTCCTCGACCAGCCGGCCCTCCGCGTCCAGCGTCGAGGGCGGAAAGCCGGGCGAGTGGATCGAGATGGGCTCCGCTGCCGGCGCAAGCATGGCACTGAACGAAATCGCCAGGAAGGCCAAAAGCCGATTCCTCATGTCTGGGCTCCTTCCGCAAAGGTCGACAGCTGGGGCGAATGAACGTGCTTGATCCCGTACAGTTCGCAGAAGCCCTCCAGGACGCGGCGATGGTTGCCCAGCACGACGACCTGATGGAAACCCTTCACGTCGCGGCAGTCTTCGATGTTGTCCATCGCGATTTCCACCGACGTGCGGCAGCCGCCGGCGGGCGGCGTATCGACGTTGCTGACCACCTTGCCGGTGTCGATGATCATCTCGTTGGGGCTGGTGAAGCGAACCAAGGTCACCGCTTCGCCGGCAGGCCAGAGGACTTGCATGGAAACGCCCAGCGACGATTCCGAGTGGTCCCGCAGGATGTAAGGCGCGGGCGGTTGTTCGAAACCGGCCAACCGCGTACCGCTGGTGCAGTGGGATGCGATCAACAGATTCTTGACCGTCTCCGGCACAGGGTCGTTCATGTAGCCGGGCCGGTCCAGCAGATAGCTGGTCATCAGCATCGAGACGGCGCCGAACAGGTCGGCTTCGCAGCCGGCGGTCAAGCCCTGGTCTTGCAGTAGCGTCCAAGCGCCACAGGGCGGTGTCGGCACCAGTTTCGCACTGACCATGCCCAGGCAATCCATGCTCAAGGCGCAAGCCTTTTCCGCCGCCATCAAACGTTTGGCGGTGACGTACGCCCGCATGCTATTGACGGTGTCCGTCTCGTCCGGCTCGACGATCTTCCGGGCCTTTTTCCGCAAGTCGCTGGCCAGGTCCTTCACTTCGCCGGTGGACGGCTGCTTGTCGAATTCCAGGTTGAACGTATCGCGCGGGATGGCGCGGACCTTGATGCCCAAGCGGTCCATTACGGTCTCGTTGGAGTCTTTGCCGCGAATCCACAGCACGCGGGTCTCCTCGAACATCCGCTTGGCCTTGACCATTTTCAAGCCGGCTTCCACGGCGGGCCATTCCAGCGACGAGATGATATGCACGCCGGGCAGCCGCGCAGCGCGGCCGACGTGCCCGGTGAAGGCCGTGCCGACGGGGGCGAAGACGATCAGCGGAGTCGCCGTCTCCTTCTGGATCCTTTCGATCCATTTCCAGCACTGCATGTGCTGCAGCGCCACCAACAGCCCGTGCGGCTTCTGCTGCTTGACTTTGGCGATCCAGGTGTCCAACCCAGCATCGTCGCTGACCGGCTTGGCCTCCCAATCCATCTTGATGCCAGTCCGCGCGACGGACTGATCGAGCAGCCCGCGATATTCCTTCTGATGCTTGTCGAGGTCGTAGGTGGTGCCGGGCCAGCCGAGCCAGTACGGCCGCGGCTGCTCCAGAAACGCGCCGCACAGGCGGGCCTCGGGCTTGGGCCGCAAGCTGGCGGCGTCCACAAAGTCGGTCTTGGCCGGGGCCGCCGAGTCTTGTCCCAAGATGCGCAAGGGACTCGACAGCGCGCCGGCTCCGATCGCGGATGCGGACAACACCTGAAGGCATTGGCGGCGATTCAGACAACAACGGCTGCAATCGTGTTGGGGCGACATGGGGATTCTCCTTTGGACCAGGATCAGCGCGAATTGTGCCTGCGCACGCACCTTATTGGAGCAGTCCACCTTCATCGAGGCAAGTCAGGAACCGCACCGCAGCTTGAATTCTGGTTGGCGACAGCCCTCGTCGCAGGATTGACGGACGTTTTGATGTCTGTCAAAATGTCTGACATGAAAACGACGTCAACATCGAAACGACCCCGATCCGGATCTTCCCTTGGCCAGTCATTCACCCTGCGCGATTTGAACCGGCAGCCCGCGAAAGTGCTGGCGGCCTGCGACCTGCACGGCGCCGTGCGCATCAGGACTCGCGACGGACGCTCGTATTCGCTGAAGCCGGAAATCCCGGAGCCGTCCAAGACCGCACAGGTGAACAGCCTCATGGCACGCCGGCAGCAGCTTCGCCAGCGGTTGCGGGCGGCCGGATTCGTGCCGCCGTCTCCCGCCGAGACCGATCGCATCAATCGCATCATCGCGGGTGAGGAATGATCGCCTACGCCGACACGAACTTCTTCACCAACAGCCTGCTGGATTTGCCGCACAGCCCCGAAGCGGACGTGCTGTTAGAGTCCCTGCAGCAGGCTCGAAGTGCGCCACTGCCCGTCACGTGGTTGCTGCGGATGGAGTTCACCAACGCCCTGCAGCGGTTGATTTTCGAGACGCGGCAAGGAACGCAGGGGCTGCGGGTGACCTCCGAGTCCGCGATGCTCGCCGAGGCGGACTTCATCAAGGAAGCGGAAGCCGGCCTGCTGGTTCGCGAGCGGCCTTTGGCGGTGGAGGATCTTGAATCCGTCTTCGACATGCTGGCACGTCGTCATACGGCCAAACACGGGTTTCGTACCTATGATCTGCTCCACGTGGCGTCGGCCCTGCTGCTGGGCTGCGACACATTCTGGAGCTTCGATGCCAAGGCCAAGAAGCTGGCAGGGCTGGAAGGACTGAAAATCAACTGACGCTCTGGGGAGACTGCCGTTACGCGGGACAACCCCGGCGTCGACCATCGAAGGAGACTTGACGATGCGACTGCTGTTCGTTGTTGGTTTGCTCGTAGCGGCGGCGGCGCGGACGGCCTTCGCGGCGCCGGTCGAGGTGAAGAAGTTGACACTGGCGCGGGACGGTCAGCCTGCGGCCACCATCGTGATCGCCAGGCAGCCGACGCGGGCGGTTCAGTTCGCGGCCCACGAACTGCGATGGCACCTGAAGCAGATCACGGGCGCGGACTTCGCGATCGTGTACGAGGATGAGCCGATCCAAGGACTGGCTGTCCTCGTGGGCGACAGCCAGCACGTGCGGGCGCGGGGGATCCAGCCGGACCAACTGCAAAGGCAGGAGTACCTGATCCGCTTCACGCCCGCTGCACTGGTGATGGTGGGCCGCGACAAAGACGACCGCGGCCTCGTGGAATATGACCCGACGCCGAACCAGCAGGCGCTGGACACCTGGCCCGGCATCTGGGACGAGCAGGGCACGATGTACGCCGTGTACGATTTTCTGGAGCGCTGCTGCAACGTCCGCTGGTTCACGCCGACGGAGTTCGGGACCGACTGTCCAAGGCAAGCGACGCTGACGGTCGCCGGCGCAGACGTCCAGCGCTCGCCGTTCATGAAGTACCGCTATGCCGCCTATCCGGCCAGCGAGAACTACGACCAGTACACCGGGCTGTGGCCGGCCGGCAGCGAAGGGCGGAAGAAGTGGGAGGCGGCGGCGTATCCGGAACTGCACCGACGCTTCGACGGCGGCGGCTACACCCTCGCCAAACGCGGCTGGAACTCGCTCTTCCGTCTGCGGCACCGCGAGGGCGGTGAAGTCTGCCCCGGCAACCACTCGTTGTACGGCTACTACCGCCGGTTCTGGGCGGAGGAGAAGGGACAAGAGCAGCTGTTCGAGGGCCGGCACGCCGACTGGTTCGCCCAGGGCTATGAAGGCCAGCCGCCGCAGATGTGCTACACGAGCCGCGGACTGGTCGAACAGGTGGCCAAGGACGCCTGCGAGTTCTTCGAGACCGGCAAGAACTATCCCGGAGCCCAGGCCGGCGGCGACTGCTTCTGCGTCGAGCCGATGGACAACTCCCACTTCTGCAAGTGCGCCGCTTGCCAGCGGTGGCTCACCGGCCGCGATGCCGACAGCCCGTTCTTTACCAACGGCCGCCACAGCGATTATTTCTTCCAGTTTGTCAACGAAGTCGCCAGGATCGTCCGCCCGAAACACCCGGACAAGCACATCGTCTGTCTGGCGTATATGACTCACGGCGCGCCGCCGCAGAAGTTCCAGCTGGAGCCGAACGTGCTCGTCCAGTACTGTTTCGCCTGCAATCGTTTGAATTTCGACCGCGCCTCGTACGAGCACGAGGTGGAATTGCTCAAGGAATGGCGGCAGGCGTATCCCGGCCGCACGCTGTACCTGTGGCTGTACTACACCTTTCCCGTCGAAGTCGCGAACAACGGACGGTTCCACTGTTTCCCCGGCTTCTTCGCTCGTGCCGTCGGCGAGCAATTCGGCCTGTTCCGGCAATTCGACTATCGCGGGGCATTCCACTGCGGCTACGGGCAGGAGGTGGAAGCGTACGTCACCTACCGGCTGATGGACGACCCGAGCTCGAACTTGGACACGCTGTTGGACGAGTACTTCACGCGGCAGTACGGCCCGGCGGCGGAACCGGTGCGGAAGTTCTACGAGACGGTCGAGCAGACGTATGGCGATCCCGCGAACTACCCCGAGGCGATCGCCACGGGCAAGATCGAGGGCCACCATCACCAGACCGAGGAAGTCGCCTGGGGCTATCTGGGCAACGCGAAACGCATGGAAGTGCTCGGCAAGCTGATCGACGAGGCCAAGGCGGCGGCGCAGACGCCTGAGCAAAGACAGCGGGTGGCGTTGTTTGAACTGGGCGTCTGGGACTACATGACGGCCGGGCGGAAGCAGTACTTGGAACACGTCAAGTCGCGGTACGGCGAAGGCGTCTCGATGCTGCGAGTGCCGTTTGCCTCGCGGGGCTCGCTGCAGGGCCAGCCGGCGGAAATCGACCGTGCCGAAGCGCTCGCCTTGACTCGCTGGCGTTCGCCACTCGCCGAGCCCACGCGCAGAAAGCCGGCGGCGTGGCTGCTCCATGATGGGCAGCATCTGTACGTCCAACTCGCGGAACTCTGCGACCCGAAGCAGCTTCAGCCCAGCGCCGACATCACGAGCGGGGACTACTGGCAGGTGCTGTTTGCGAGCCAGCCGAGTGGCCCCGTACACAACCTGATCGTGAATGCGCTGGGAGTGCAGAAGTTGGACGGACGGACGGCCAACATCACGGCATCGACCGGACGAGGGCAAGAGTTCTGCTGCGTACGTCTGGCGCTGCCTCTGGCACAGATCGGCGTGAAGTCGGGCGGACGATTCTACCTGAACCTGGTTCGGCGATCGGGCTTGTCGGACGACCAGCCGATGTGGTCGCCCAGCTTCGGCGAGTTCGAGTCCCCGGCGGCGCTCCGCGAACTGACGCTGGACGCTCCCGACACGATCCCCGCCAACGTGCCCTCGGGTGCGGAATTCCAGCGGCTCGACGCCCAGGGACTGGTGGCGCGATGGAAGCTGGACGAGACGCAGGGCGAAGCGGTGTACGCGAACGATGTCGAGCGAACCGGCAAATTGGTCAACGCCGCCTCGCGGGAGAGGCTGGGAACGCGGTGCGTGGTACGGTTGCAAGACCGCCGGCAGCAGTATGTGGACTTCGGCGACGCGAAAGCGCTCGATCTGACCGGCCCCTTGTCGCTGGTGGTTTGGGTCAAGTACGAACCGACCGACGTGTGGTATCCGGCCTTGCTGGGCAAGGGCTACGAAGCAACCGGCACCTACGGGATGCACATCCGCCCCGGCGGGACTGTGTGGTTCGAGTTGGACGCGTCTGACGGCACGCGGCACATCTACAACCCCACCGACCGCTGCCTGGCGCCGGGCCAGTGGTGCCACGTGGCCGCGACCTACGACGGGGCCACGATGCGGGTGTACTTGAACGGCCGCGAAGCGGGCGCAGGAAAGCCCGTGGCCACGACGATCCGCACGAACGCCGAGCCGCTGCGATTTGGCTGGCTGGGCTCGTATGGGCACTTCAACGGGTGCGTGCGGGACGCCAGCGTGTACAACTGGGCCTTGGGTCGTGCGGAGGTCTTTGCGCAGTACCTGGCGGGGAGGTAAGGAGAAAAGGTGTTGAGCGCCCGTGGCGCGTTGCAGCCGAGAGGGGCGGCAACGGCATTCTCGGACTCTTGCGAAGGCGTCGCCCCATAGCGATGTCGGCCCCATGTCGGGGTTTGCAAACGTGCCGAGGCATCATACAATCTGGCGGATGCTGGCGCAGGCGTCTTGTGGATGTTCACGTCGGCAACCTTGTCCTCGGTGGTGGGCGTCACGGTTGTGTCGTCTGCGAATAACGTCTTACGCTCGGAAGGAGTCTGGGAATGCGGAATTTGGCTCTGTTCGCGCTGCTGCTGGGTGCCGTTGTTTTCGTCGGTTTGAATGGCGTGCCGTCTGTGACCTGGGCACAAGAACAACCAGACACGGGGGGCATGGATGTCAATTTCGACATCGAAGGGCCGGATTTTCAGCCGGGGTCTCCGGAAGCAGTGGACGCCGCAGCGGGTCTTATCCTCATCATCGGCGCGGCGCTGGTGGGCCTGGTGGTAGGCATTGCGATTGCCGTGGTCATCGCCCTGTTGGTCTCCGGTCCGCTGAAACGCATCCCGCCGGAGTACCGTGAAATCGAACCCGGGAAGGTCTGGTTGCTGCTGATACCGCTGTTCAACCTGATTTGGAACTTCTTCGTTTTTCCAAAAGTCTCCCGGTCTTTTCAAAAGTACTTTGCCGCTCAGGGCAAGGCGGAGCACGGCGATTGCGGTGAGAAGGTGGGCCTGTGGTATGCGATCTGTGGAGCTTGCTGCATGATTCCGTGTGTGAATTACATTGCGGGTCCAGCAGGTCTCGTTTTGCTTATCATCTACCTTGTCAAAATCCATGGCCTCAAGGAATTCGTGACCACGTGACGCTCTTGTCCAGCCCCGCGGCGACCCGCCGTGACCGCACCGGATCGGACGATCTGAGAGCGGGCAACACGCCCGCCGGACGCGGCGGACGTATTGGGAGTTGATCTCTGCGGGGCCGACCGTCCAGGGCTTTCTTGAGACCGGGATTTGCATCTGTGTGCGGCATAACCGGCGCAATCTGGACCGATCCTCGCCTGGCGATTGACCAGCCGGTGCTGCAGCGCATGACGGACGTCCTGCGGCACCGCGGGCCCGACGACGACGGCTTCTATGTCAGCCAACAGCGCTGGGAGCCGCCCTACGGCGCCGTACCGGGGGTCGCCTTCGGGTTCCGCCGCCTGTCCATCATCGACGTCGCACACGGCCATCAGCCGATGGCGAACGAGGACGGGACCGTCTGGATCGTCTTCAACGGCGAGATCTACAACTTTCCGGAATTGCGTCATCGGCTGGAGGGCCGCGGGCATCGCTTCGCCACCCGCAGCGACACCGAGACGATCGTCCATCTGTACGAGGACGAAGGCGTCGACTGCTTTCGGCACTTGAACGGGATGTTCGCCATCGCCGTGTGGGATGCCGGGCGACGGCAGTTGGTGCTGGCGCGCGACCGGATGGGCAAGAAGCCGCTGGTCTACCGGCACGAGCCGGGCCGACTGGCGTTTGCCAGCGAGCTGAAGAGCCTCCTGGAAATCCCCAACGTGCCGCGCGACGTGGACCCCAGCGCCCTCGACCAGTATCTGACTTACCAGTACGTGCCGCATCCGCTCACGATTTTCCGCGGCATGTGCAAAGTCCCACCCGGCCACTACGCCGTTTACCGGGACGACCAAGTGCAAGTGCGGCCGTATTGGGAGCCGGACTTCAACGCCGAGGTGCGGATGAGCGAGGCCGAGGCCATCGATTGGCTGAGGAATACGCTGGAATCGTCCGTCGTGATGCGGCTGCAGAGCGAAGTGCCGTTGGGGGCCTTTCTGTCCGGCGGCGTCGATTCGTCGCTGATCGTGGCGCTCGCCCAGCGGAATTCGAACCGGCCTTTGAAAACCTTTTCGATCGGTTTCCCGATTGCGGAATACGACGAGACGCGTTACGCGCGGCTGGTCGCCGAGCATTTGGGGACGGAGCATCACGAGTTCCAGGTCACGCCCGACGGCGTGCAGATTCTGCCGCAACTGGTCTGGCACTACGACGAACCGTTTGCCGACAGTTCGGCGATTCCGACCTGGTACGTGTCCCAGTTGACACGCCAACACGTCACGGTCGCGCTCAGCGGCGACGGCGGCGACGAGTTGTTCGCCGGCTACCCGCGTTACAAGGCCGTGGCCTTGGCCGCCCGGTTCGACCGCCTGTGGCCGTTGCGGCAGGTGTTCGGGGCGGGTTTCTGGCAGCGGCTGCCCTCGTCGTCGCGGCAGAAATCGACCGTACGGCGGTTCAAACGTTTTTGCGAGGTGCTCCGCACGCCCCCGCACCGCCGCTACTTGGACTGGGTGGGAATCTTCAACGAGGCCAGCCGGGCGGGCCTGTACCGCGACGAGTTCCTCGCGGCCCTGCCGGATGCCGATCCCGCGCTGTTCCTGGAGGCGGCGCTGCAGCGGGCCCGCGCCCGCGACCCGGTCACCGCCTTTTCGCTGGCCGATCTGGTGACCTACTTGCCCTGCGATCTGATGACCAAGGTCGACATCGCCTCGATGGCCCATTCGCTCGAATGCCGGCAGCCGTTTCTCGATTATCGCCTGGTCGAATTGGCGGCGTCGTTCCCGGCGGCCTGGAAATTCCGCCGCGGGCAAGGCAAGCGAATCTTGCGGCGGGCCTTCGACGATTTATTGCCCCGTGAGGTGTGGACGCGGCGCAAGATGGGCTTCGGCGTGCCGTTGGATCACTGGTTCCGCGACGAGTTGCGGCCGCTGACGCACGACGTGCTGCTGAGCGAATCGGCACGCTGTCACGCCTACTTCCGACCCGAAGTGATTCGCCGCATGGTGGAGGATCATGAACTGGGCCGGTTCAACCACTGCTACCGTTTATGGACGTTGTTGATGCTCGAGCTGTGGCTGGAACGCTGGCGCGGTGCTTGACGCGTGTCGGGCGGCGCTGTAAACGTTAGAGGGCGATGCGAGTTGAGGGATGCGGGTTGCGGGATGCGGGATGTTGCGAGCGAGTCTGTCCCGTAACCCGCATCGCGCGACCTGTGACCTGTAACGCGCGACCCGTGACCCGCAACACGTCACGACGGAGATCGGATCATGCAAGACGCGCTGGCGGTGATTCTGGCAGGCGGACGAGGCGAGCGATTGGAGCCGTTGACTCGGGACCGCGCGAAACCTGCCGTGCCGTTCGGCGGAGCCTACCGGATCATCGATTTCACGCTTTCCAACTGCCTGAACAGCGGCTTGCGGCGCATGCTGCTGCTGACCCAATTCAAATCGATGAGCTTGGACCGGCACATCGACTTGGGCTGGCGGCGGTTTTTCTGCCGCGATTTGCAGGAGTACATCGACGTCGTACCTCCCCAGCAGCGCATCTACGCCCATTGGTACGAAGGCACCGCCGACGCGGTGTACCAGAACATCTACACCATCGAAAAGGAACGCCCGGAGTACGTCGTCATCCTGGCCGGCGACCACATCTACAAGATGGATTACGGCGCGATGATCGAGTACCACAAGGCCCAAGGTGCCGATCTGACCATCGGCGCCCTGCGGGTGACGAAGGATGCGGCGAGGCAGTTCGGCGTCATGCAGGTGGACGGGCAGAGCCGAGTGATCGGTTTTCAGGAAAAACCGAGCGAGCCGCAGACGATCCCCGGATCACCCATGCACTGCCTCGCGTCGATGGGGATCTACGTGTTCGACTCGCGTTTCCTGTTCGAGCAACTGTTGGAAGACGCCAATCGGCAGGACAGTTCGCACGACTTTGGCCGCGACATCATCCCCTCGATCATCCGCTCGCATCGCGTGCTGGCGTTTGGCTTCCGCGGCCGGAACGGCAACGGAGACGCGTACTGGCGGGACGTGGGCACGTTGGACGCCTATTACGCCGCCAATATGGATCTGGTCGCCGTCCAGCCCGAATTGAATCTGTACGACGACACGTGGCCGATCCGGACCTACGAACGGGTGTTGCCGCCGCCCAAGTTCGTGTTCAGCGGCAGCGACGATCCGGCGCGCAAAGGTCACGCCCTGGACAGCATCGTCTGTTCCGGCTGCATCGTCTCCGGGGGCGAGGTCGTCGGCAGTGTTTTGGGACCGTGTGTCCGCATCAACAGCTATTCGCACATCGAACGGTCCATTCTGTTCGACAACGTGCGGGTCGGACGGTACGCGAGGATCCGCAACGCCATTATCGAAAAGGACGTCCAGATACCGGAGGGGATGTCCGTCGGCTATGACGAGGCGGAGGACAGGCGGCGCGGCTTCACGATCACGCCGGGCGGCGTCGTTGTCATTCCGCGGCTGGACAATTTCCCCGACGAGCCACCCGGCACCGGCTGAGTTTCGGCTGCCGCTTCCCCTTTGACTTTCGCCGCGAAAGCCCCCATCATCTGCCGGTTGTCTGGGATTCTTGCGTTCGCCCGCGGTCGGCGGTTGCGGCGAGGTCGGAAGACCTGCGCCGAGCGGTGAGCGCCCTCCCGGCGCAACGCGGAGACCGTCTTAGCTCACAACCGCCAAGTGATCGATGTAGCACGATTCGAAATTCGGATCCAGGTTCAACTCGATCGTCTCCAGGCCGGCGCTCATCTGTTTCATCTCGTCCAGGACGCTGCTGTCCAGCAGGGCCAGGTACGCGCCGGCCAGCGAGGTATTGCCGACCAGGCTGATCTGCTCGGGGCGGAATCCGGGCAACAAACCACAGCGAATCACGTTGTCGATGTCCATGTGAAAGCCGAAACCGCCGGCCAGGTGGAGCGTCCTCACGTCCGCTGGCGTCAGGCCGACGCGGTTCAGCAGGCAGAAGATCCCGGCGGCGATGGCGGCCTTGGCCTGCAGCAGACGGGCCACGTCCGACTCCGAGACATAGATCGGCTTGCCGTCCGCGCCGTCGGCGACGACGAATTCGCGGCCGTGCTTCCCCGGATGCACGCGCGGATGAGCATCGGCTTCCGGGGCAAAACGGCCCGTGTGCCGGAGGATGCCCGCCCGCCGGGCTTGCGCGACAAAGTCCACATAGGCCGTCCCGCAGACTCCAACGGGCGGGACGTTTCCGATCACCTCGACTTCAGGCGCGGTCGAGTCCTTCTCCAGACGCACGTGACTGATCGCGCCCCGCCCGGCTCGCATTCCACAGCTTAACCCGGAACCTTCAAACGCCGGGCCGGCCGCCGTGGCGCAAGCCAGGAAACGCTCGCCGTGCTTCAGCACGATTTCGCCGTTGGTGCCCACATCGACCAGCAGACTGGTCTCGCTCTGGTAGAACATCCCGCTGGCGAAAACGCCGGCAATCACGTCGGCGCCGACGTAAGCGGCGGCGCCCGGCAGGAGGTGGACTGCCGGGGTGCGCGGGTCGTGCGGATCGCGTTCGGCGGCGGGGGTGGCGGCTTCCGGCGAGGGAGGATCGGACTCCTTCGCTGTCGGCGCCGATCGGGAGCGCACGCGGAGCGGCAAGTCGGCCAGCCGCAGCACGCGGTGCTCCAGGAATTGGGGCGTGAAAGGCACCATGCCCATGGCGCTCGGGTCGATCCCCGCAAACAAGTGCAGCATCGTGGTGTTGCCGGCGATGACCAGCGACGCGATCTGCTCGGCAACCACCCCG
>CAYUFW010000175.1:0-409 GCA_964443915.1 uncultured Pirellulaceae bacterium | reverse complement strand
CCTATCAGCCCGTGCTGGGCCGCCGCAGGAACCGCAGCCACCCCGCTTTCCCGCAGTAACTGCTCGACCAGCGGCTGGAGCGTTCGCGCCACCACGGCGTGCTGCAGTCGCCCGATCATCCGCGGGTGCGTAATGCAGACCTGAATCCGAGTCAGGACGTTGTCGCCGAGGCGGACCTGTCCATTGAGCGCCGAAGCCGTGTTGACGATCTCGCCGCTGGTCAAGTCCACCAGCACCGCCACGACGGTCGTCGTGCCGACGTCGACGGCGACTCCGAACGGCGCCGGTTGGGCGGCGGTGCCCAACGGGTACACGAGCCAGTGATCGCCGGCTTGCTCCAGGATCAGCGGCAGATTGCCTGTCTCGGGCGGGGGCGGCAAAGCGACTTCCGCCGCCGCTCGTACGGGCA
>CAYUFW010000174.1:0-16867 GCA_964443915.1 uncultured Pirellulaceae bacterium | reverse complement strand
TCGTCAATCACGCCGAAGTCATGGCTCAGACGCGTCGTCGTTCTCGGATTTGTGTTTGGCCCGCGATCGCAAATCGGCCGGCGACGTTGTGCCGGCCCAATCGTGGCGCTCGCGGGCGTAGTCGCCACGTCCCGTCTCGGACATGCGCCGCACCGAGCTACTTCAGCACAAACCACTTCATTCCCTGCGGGGGCACTTGGACCGGGAGGTCGATCGTGTAGTCGCGGCCGACGGAAAACGTCTTCGGCGGGCCGCCTTCCTCGCTGACTTGCGCCTGGTCCGACAGGCCTGTGTGGTAGACGTTCACCCGCAGCGTCCGTTGGAGTGTCTGCTCCAGCGGATTGAACACGACCAGCAAGCCCTTTTCCTTCAGTTTCGGATTGGCGTGCAGCATCCAGTCCAGGTCGCGGGCGTCGGCGCGGCGGCCGTGGATCAGGTCGCTCTCCAGGATGTCGCGATGGGCCTTGAACCAGTCCACCCACCGCTTGACCATCGCTTTGGTTCGATCCGAGTCGAACAACCGCGGGCCGCGGTAGCACGCTTGCACGCCCAGTGCCAGATTGGCCGTCAGCATCCGCTCGTAGTGGTCCAGATGTTTGTCCAGCGGTTCGATGGTCGCCGCCGGACCGCCGCCGTGGTACTCGGTCAGCGGCACGAACATCCAGCCCATGCTGGGCGTCTTCTCCCACGTGCCGTCGAAGATGTTCTGCCGCGTGTGGATCACCTGCTGCTCGCGGGGCAGCGACCAGTTCACCTCGCGGTAGCCCATGCCGGTCTTGTTCGAGCCGACCAGGAAATAGTGGTCCGGCACGTTCAGATAGATGCCCTGGCGGCGGCACCACTTGTAGAAGTCGGAGATCGTCCGCCACTGCGTCCACCGCGAATCGGCCAAGCCGCGATGGCCCGGATGCTGGTCGCTCTGACACACGTCGCCCGGATACGAGCCGTCGTGCTCCAGCAGCGTGAAGCCGCTTTCGCGATGGAAGTCGTACAGGCGGCGAAAGTACTGCTCGCCCCACGCGCTGCCCAGGCACGGCGAGTGGCCGAACGTGGGGTTCTGCCCCGGAGGCATCACCACGTCGTTCCCGCCGCCGACGGTGCGCGAAGCCAGCAGCGAGTAGCTGCCGATTTCGACGCCCTTGCTGCGGGCGTAGGCGGCGTACTTCTGCGCGGTGGCCAGCGTCGCCGGCTGGGGATCCTCCAGATTGAAGCCGCTGCCGAAGGTGAGGATCAGCATCTCGAAGCCGACTGCGGCGCACTGGTCGATGGCGGCCATCACCGTGCGCTCGTCGGCGAACCGGCAGTGCATCATTAGCGGGTTTTCGGTGGCCCACGGCGCGATGGTCCGGCACATCCGCCGCACGGCCAGTCCCTGCCGCTCGCGGTCGGTGCTGTCGAAGGGCAGCACCCAGGCGCGGAACGACTCGAACGTCTCGCCCGGCTTCACCTCTTGAGCCGGCCCCAGTTCGGGGCCGACATCCAGCAGGCACGGCGTCAGCTTCGCATAGTTGACCTGGGTGTGGAAGTCCGGGTCGGGCAGCCAACGATATGAGCGGCGATTCGCGCCGACCGCCATCATACCGCTGAAAGCCATGTCGGTTTCGACATGGATCGGCGGCGGCACTTTGCCCGCGGTCAGTTCGTCCACTTCGGAGACGCGTTCCACGGCGGCTAGGATTTCGCTGGAGAAGCGGTCCACGCGGAGCGCCTTGTCGGTGCCGTTGGCGACGGTGATCCATTTGCTGTAGCACGGCAGGCCGTCGTACAGTTCGTAGCAGACCGAGACGCGGACGTTGCGGCCGTCAGGCGGCACGAAATTCAGCCGTAGCGAAACGCCATCCGGCGGCCATTTCACGTCGGGCCCGTGGTGGCGTACGCGCTTCCACGTCAACCGCTCCGTAGGCTTGCCGATCTCGAACCCAGCGAACTGAAACGCCGCCGGATTGGCGCGGAGGTCATCCAGCCACTCGGGCCGCAGAAAGGCGTAGTTCGGCTGGCCGGTCAAGCCGCCGACTTCGTGCCGCTGGCCATCGATCTCGACGATCGCCTCCGGCTTCACGCCGCGAAGCACCGCCTCGCCGGTCACGAGGTTGTCCAGCCCCACCGTGGCCGCGTTGGGCGCCAGCCGGAACGTCCGCGCGATCAGTGCGTTGGCCAGCACCAGTTCATTCGGCCCCGCCCCACGGAACACGCCCGCCTGGAACGGCGCCGCGTCCAGCAGCCAATCCGTCGCCGGCCGCACCGCACCGCCGCGATACTCGGGCAAGTCCTTCAGTTCCGGCCGCGGTGCAGCAGCCACACTTGCCGCCGCGGCGATAACGGCAACTGCTGCCTCGACGACAAACAGTCCTCGTAGCATGGCTCTCCCGAGTCGTGCCACAACGTGTGACAGCGCTCGACGCGAAGGGAACGCTTTTCCGGAATCGTCGATCATCCCGCTACTCCTCTCCTCGCTGACGCTTCGAATTACGGCGGAGGTTCGCCCGACGGGGCATCCGCAACTGCGTGCGGTATACCATGCCCGGTCCAGACATGGTACACTCTCGGCAGCCATTTTGGAGGTTGTCTTGCCGGAAGCCGGCAAACACAAACAGAGGGGAACGGAACGATGCAACGCCTGACCTTGGTCCTGTTCGCGGTTCTGGTGGCTTGGCTGCCCGCGGCTTTGCTGCCTGCTCAGCAATGGGGAGATCTCTCGGCGACGTTTGTCTACGACGGCCAGTTGCCGAAGGAGGTGCCGCTGCAAATCACGAAAGACGCCGAGTTTTGCGGCAAGTTCCACGTGATCGACGAGTCGCTGGTGGTCAACGCGGAGAACAAGGGCATCCCCAATGTCTTTGCGTATCTGTACTTGGGCCGCACCGACGAACCGCCCAAGCCGCATCCGTCGTACGACGCCACGGCCAAGGCCAGCGTCAAGCTGGACAATAACTGTTGCCGGTTCGATCCCCACGTGCTGTTGCTGCAGACGACGCAGACGCTGATCCTGGGCAACAGCGACGAAATCGGGCACAACTGCAAGATCGACACGTTGACCAATCCGCCGATCAACTACACGATTCCGGCCAAAGGCAAGCTGGAGCACAAATTCCTGTTGGCGGAACGGCTCCCGGCCCGCGTCAGTTGCTCGATCCATCCCTGGATGTCGGCCTGGCTGCTGATCCGCGAGAACCCGTACATGGCCGTCAGCGACGCCAAGGGCAAACTGACGATCAAGAACCTGCCGGTGGGAAAATGGACGATCCAGTTTTGGCACGAAAAGGCGGGGTACGTCAGCGAGTTGCGCCAGGGCGGCAAGAAGGCCGAATGGAAGCGCGGCCGCTTGGAAATCGACATCAAGCCGGGCGAGAACGACCTGGGCCCAGTCACCCTGGCGCAGACCGTGTTTGCGGATTAGCCGCGTATCCAGTTGCCGACTTCCCTGCTCGCGACGAGACAGAAAGTAGGCCGGTGAACTCGTGGCCCATCGTCAGCGGGGCCTTGATCCGCGGATTGCCGTGCTTGAAGCTCTTCCAATCCGTCCCGCAGACGGCGCAGGCATCTACCCGGACCAGCAGTTCGTCCGGACCGCAGACCGGTGCCGGCAAGTCCTCTACCCGGATGTCCCCCGGGGCGTGATAGACCACGGCTTGCACGCGTATCATTCCAAGTGAGTGGCTAGTGATCGGTGACCGATCACCGGTCACCGATCACCGTAACTCCTCGAACGACCCTTAGACCTGATCCGGGATCTCGTACGGTTTGCGGTACTCCCGCTTGAACAGCTTCATGGCGTCTTCGTTGCCGACGATCTTTTCCGTCTGGCGATCGATGACCAGCTTCTGGCCGCCCAGCCGGTAGCTGATCGTCGCGTAGTGCGCCCACAGCACGCTGCGGTGGCCTTCCTCGATATCGGCGTTGGGAAGCTCGCGGGAACGGATGCACTGGAGGAAGTTCTCCTTGTGCTCCGGATCGGGGAACAGGCCTTTCTGCTGGTCCTTCACGACGCCTTCCTGCAAGCCGGGCCGGCCGAACACTTGCCAGCCGCCGCCGTGCCGGCCCAGGCACATCAGGCCGTCGCTGCCGTAGATCTCGATCCGCGTCGCGCACTGCGGCCAGTACGGGTACTTGTCCGGCGCTTGGCGGATGATGGGCGAGATTTTCAAGATGTGGGGCGTGTACAGCGTCAACTCGAAGGTCACGGTCATGTCGTCAAAGTCGTACACGGCCACTTGCGTGTCGGGCGATTCGGCGGCGCCCGGCTCGTAGCGAGCGCCGGTCGAATACACGCCCTTGGGGTAGTCCACGCCGAGCACGAACCGGGCGAGATCGATTTGGTGGATGCCGTCGTTGATGATGTCGCCGCTGGAGTAGCGCCAGAAGTGGTGCCAGTTGCGGTGGTACGTGGCGTTGTATTTGGCCTCCGGCGCCGGGCCGTTCCAGCGGTCCCAATCGAAGCCCGCCGGCGGCTCGCTGTCGGATTGCATCGGGAAGTTGTTCCAGCCCTTTTGATTGTAGATGCGGGCGAAATGCACCTTGCCCAGCTTGCCGTCGGCAAGGTACTTGCGGGCCGCCATGTTGTACTCGGCGCTGCGGTTTTGCGTGCCCACCTGCACGACGCGGTTGTACTTGCGGGCCGCTTCGACCATCTTGCGGCCTTCCCAGGCATTGTGGCTGGGTGGCTTTTCCACGTACACGTCCTTGCCGGCCTGGCAGGCGTGGATCGTCGCCAGCGCGTGCCAGTGGTCGGGCGTGGCCACGATCACGCCGTTGATCGACTTGTCGTCCAGCAGTTCACGGTAGTCCTGCACGCCCTTGGGCGCTGCGCCGCCTTGCTTTTCGGCCAGCGCCTTGCACAACGCCGCGTGACGATTGGTGTCGGGATCGGCGATGCAAGCGAAGTGGACGTCGCCGCGGGCGGCGAAGTCGTTCGCCAAATTGCTGCCTCGTCCGCCGGCACCGATCAGCCCCAGCACGACTCTGTCGGCGGCGGGAGCGCCCCGCGCCGAGGCGGCGTTGTTCAGGATGGTCCAACCCGCGGCGATGCCCAAGCCGGCGTCGCGGGATTGAGTCAGGAACTGACGGCGATGAATCTGCGTCATGATCGTAGTCCTCCAGAGAGAGCAAGAACTCGGATTGCCTCACGAACCGTCTGCGAGCAGCCGATTGCTTCCATTGCGGTCGGCAGCCGCATCGGGCAAGATAAGCATAACGAAGAGCCACCCGCGCAGCAACAATGGCAGGCTCAAAGTGGCCATCTTGCCCCGCGAGACGAAAAAACAACTTCGGCGGAATCGCCTCGGTTCCCGGCGAACGGTGGGCGTTAGCCCACTGGTTATCCGCAGGGCCAAGCTGTCAGCATCAAAGGAACCGCTGGGCTCACGCCCACCGTTCGCCGAAGTGAGACTGTCGAACCGCTGGGCTCACGCCCACCGTTCGCCGAAGTGAGACTGTCGAACCGAGGAGTCCCGTCATGCCCTGGATCACGCGTCAAGCCGTCGTCGGTGCTGCTTCGCCGCACGTCGGCACACGGGTCGACCGCTTGGTCCAGGAACTGGCGGGCGGCACGCGCTCGCACGTGGCGGGGTTGTTCGACCACGGTTGCGTGACGTTCAACGGCCAGTTGATGCACGAGACCGGGTGGCGATTGACGGCGGGCGACCGGGTCGAAGTCCGTTTCGAAGCCGGCCGCCGCTACGCGCCTCTCCCGAAAGCGCGGCCGCACCGCGGGTTTGTCGTGGTCCACGAAGACCGCGATCTGATCGTGGTGGACAAGGCCCCGGAGCTGCTGACCGTGCCCACCCCGCGCGGCGAACGCTACACGCTGGCCGAACGCGTCAGCGAGTATGTCCGCCGCTCGGGAGGCGGACGCGGCGCCTTTCCCGTGCATCGGCTGGACCGCGGCGTCTCCGGCTTGCTGGTCTTCGGCAAATCGCAGAATGTGGAGAAGCTTCTGCGGGATCAATTCGCCGGGCGGAAGCCGGAGCGGCAGTATGTGGCGATCATCGCCGGACATCTGCTCCAGGCCAGCGGCGAGTTCCGCAGCTACCTGGCGACCGACAAAGCCTTGAACCGTTACTCGACCGACGATCGCGAGATCGGGCAGTTGGCCGTGACGCACTACCGAATCGTCGAACGCCTGGCCGACACGACGCTGGTCGCCGTCTGGCTGGAAACCGGCCGGCGGAACCAGATCCGCGTCCACTTTGCCGAGGCCGGACATCCCGTGCTGGGCGACCCGCGCTACCAGGCCGCCGCCGCCCGGCATCCCGGCTGGCCGTACGAGCGGATGGCCCTGCACGCCCAGACCCTTGGCTTTGAACATCCCGTGACCGGCGAGCAGCTGCGGTTCGACTCGCGCTTGCCCGCGGAAATGGTGCAGTTCATCAACCAGTCGCGCGGCGGAGCGGAGCACCGCCGCGACACGCACAGGCCGCCGCCGACAGGCCCCGCTGCGGCTTTCGGCCAGAGTCGGCAGCGGCAGCAACGCAGGAAGAGAAAGCGCCAGTGACCCACGGATGGCAGGGCCGGCCCACGGATGACGTCGGAGATCCTCAAGGATTCGGGCCGGAGACTACTCTGGAGCGGCCTGCTTCGCCTGTCCGCCAGCTGGCGCCGGCTGACCGGCCACGCTGGGCGGGCCTTTGGGCATGGGGTCCGGGTTTTCCGGAATCTCGACCGTGTTGCCGCCGCAGCCGGACATGGCGATGAGGATCGAAATCGATAACCAAGCGAGTGCGAGGATGCGTTTCATTGCGATTTAACGCGGCCCGCGGCCGCAACCAAATAGGGTGGGCCAGGTCTTCGCGGCCCACCGCACGGTTACCAGTGCCCGCCGCTGGGCCACGCAGACTGGCCCACCCTACGAAGATGCGCGGACGTTGTGCCGTTCACGGTGACATCTCGCCGTCCGAGATGCCGCCCAGTCGCGTCATCGTACCGTCTGCGATCGTGGTTGCAAGCGGTCGCACGGACCCGTCGGCGAAACAAAACTGGACGATTCCCGGATGCCAACTGCTGAACCGGTAGTATTCCGCGTCGTCCAGGCCCCACGCGGTCGGCAGGGCGCCGCTGCCCATCCAGGTGTGGGCGTACTCGCGCCGGCTCCCGTACTGGCCCCCCAAGGCTTCTCCGAACATCAGCGTGTTGCTGGTGCCGTCCAGAATGTGGCCGATCGCTTTCTTCGAGCGGTTGTACATGGGACCGTGGTAGTGATCCCAGTAGGCGTTTTCGGTCAGGCCCATCCCGCCGGCGCTGGCGACGTAATTGCTGCGGCCGATGTTCATCCCGCCGGCCGAAATCGGCATGTAGACGCCGGTCAACCAGGTGGACCCCGGCGGAGTCTTGCTGCCGGCCTGGTCCCACCACGTGTGCAAGCCGACAAACGTCCCCGTCGTATTGCCATAGGGCTCGTCGCTGGGACAGAGGAAGAAGCTGAGCCGCGCTTGCGAGATGATCCAGGTGGAAGAATCAGTCCACCACGCCGACCTCACCTTGTCCACGTCCATTTCGATTTCGATGCGGTCGCGGACGGACTCCTGTTCCAGATAGGGCAGCAGGTACGGCAGCACGCCGACAAACTGGTCGCCGATCGGCGGGACTTCGACGGGCGGCCAAGGCCCCAGGTAACCGGGAGGAAACCGCTTGCTGGCGGAGTGGAAACTGTGAGCGGCCAAGCCGATCTGCCGCAGGCTGTTCGCGCACTGCGTGCGGCGAGCCGCCTCGCGAGCCGCCTGCACCGCCGGCAACAACAACGCCACGAGAATACCAATGACGCCGATCACCACCAACAGTTCGACGAGGGTGAAGCCTCGGCGAAAAGACCTGAGCCGGGTGAAGAGATTCGCATTTTGCATGAGAAGCCTCGACGGATTGTCCCGCTCCGGTTGATCGTGGCGACCAGCCGCGAAAAAGTCAACCTTGGGAAGAACATGAAACGCCGGAATCGACGCTGGCGGATTCCCGCCGCAAGGCTTACCGGATAAACTAACCCACATTCGGGATTGCGGTGTCAACACGCGTTGGCAGCGTCCTAATTATAGAGGCGACTTTATGGTGGATGCGGAACTTTCTCAGTACATTTCGGACTGGAGTCACGATACCTGGGCGCTGCGGGCCCTCTTTGGGGAGACGGGTTTTCCGCGTCTGGAGTCCGCCCGGCGCCAGGTCCAAAGAGATCGGCGGACCATCGTGCTGTGCGTGTATGAGAACTTCTTTGCCCGCGCCGGCGGCCTGTTCGCGGTGGCCCGACTGCTGCCCAAGACGCTTCAGCAGCAAGGCGAGAAAGTCCTGGTTTTAAGTCCTTTCCATGCGGCTTTGGCGACAGCACCGGCGAGACCCTCCGCGACGCCTGGGACCCCGCCCAGTCCCTTGCGGCCGTGCCCCGGAGCGAGCGAAACCAGCGTCCGCTTTGCCCAGACGCGAGTGCCGCTGACGCTTTGGGAGCACACGCTGGACGGCGTCCGCTGGGTGCTGTTCGAGGCGCCGGACTACTTCCAGGCACGCGGGGGCCCGAAGGGCAACATCCCGTACGACTATACCAGTCCCGAACATCCCCAAGCCCCCTCGCGATTGGATGCCGACAGCCTGTTCGCATCTGTTGCGGTTCCGCACGTGCTGGCCGCCCTGGGATTGACCGACGATCTCGTCATCCACGCTCAGGACTGGCAAATGGCCGCGACCGCACTGACCGTCAAACAGGCCCTGCTCGACGGCGTGCTGCACTCGGCCGCCGTGGTGCTTTCCTCTCACAATCCGTACGATTGCGGATTACCGCCGGGCAAACTGGGCCTGATCAGCAGCCGCGTGGACGAGCGGTATTGGCCGACGCTGCGACAGACCGCCGGAGAAGACGATCCGCCGCCCGTTCGCCGCGCCACGTTCTACGAGTGCATGTTGCCCCTGCTGGACGCGCCGCTTGCGACCGTCAGCAAGAGCTTCGCCCGCGAACTGACGACGCATCCGGTACACACGGCGTTCTTCGCCAATCATCTCCAGGAGGTTTTTCGGCGGCAGGGCGTCGTGGGCGTCGACAACGGACTGTTCCTGGATGCCGGCACCAGAGCGTATTCGCCTGACGCCGTGGATGAGGCCCGTCGCGGCAGCGTAGTCGCGATCCTCCAGCAAAAGGAAGAGAAGCGGCGACATCTGCTGGAGAATTTCGCCGGCTACCTGCCGGAGAATGTGCGCGGGGGGCTGGACGCCGGTCCCGGACGCAGCCTCGGCGAGTTGCCGCCCGAGGTGCCGGTCTTCATGATGTTCGGCCGCATGGACCCGGCCCAGAAAGGCTTCGACGTCTTGGCCCGCGCGGTGGAACGGATCGAGCCGGGACGCGCGAAATTCATCTTCGCCCTGGAATCGCCCGGCAGAGTCGAGCGCTGGGTCGCGGATTTGGACCGCTTGGCCGCAGAGCGCAAGGGCGACGTGGTGTTCATCCCGGACCGCATGACCATGGGCTACCTGGATACGATGGCCGGCGCCACGTACTGTGTGATGCCCTCGCTGTACGAGCCTTTCGGCGCGGCGACCGAGCCGTATCTGAAAGGCACGCCCGTGGTGGCCTGCGCCACGGGCGGCCTGCTGCAGCAAGTGCGGAACTATCACCTCGATCCCGCCACCGCCACAGGACTGCTGTACGAAGCGGATTTCTCGTCGCTCGATCCGGCGGACGTGCCCGCGTACTGGTGTCAATTGCTGGGCGCACCAGACCCGGAGATTCGGCGGGCGAACCCGGTGTACGAACTCCTCGTGGCCCGCCTGACCGATGCGCTGCTGGAAGCGATGGCCATCTTCAGCCAGCGGCCGGAGTGTTACGGCCGCATGCTCGCCAATCTGCACGACCAGGCCGTGGCTTTCTCCTGGGACAATGCGGCCGACGAGTACCGGTTGCTGTACGACACGGCCACGGGCCGAACCGGCACTCGCTAGGCCGGATCGCGCCCAACTGGTCCGCTTGCCGTGGCCTCGGTTGACGAGGCGCTACGGTTTCGGCCACTTCAAGTGCCGGTGCAGGAAGTCGAAGGTGCCCACGCCGTGGATGGTGTGCGGTCCGACGAACCATTCCAGTTCGCAGCGGTCGCCGATGCCCAGGCGGGCGCTGTACAGGTGCCGCACCTTGGCGAATTCGTAAGCCACCGTCTCGTCGGGCGCCACGCCGTCGAAATGGCCGCGTTCCACCATGAACGGGCGCGGGGCGATCAGGGCCGCCATCTCGGCATAGTTGAACGTGCTGCCCAAATCGAACTCGAAGATTTCGTACTCGCCCGTCCAGACGTAACTCTGCGGCGCCCGCGACGAGGCGTTTTTCCAGACCCATTCGTTGAAGTCGGCCGAACAGATCGACAGGCTGTAATTCTTGACCAGCGGCGGGATCCGCATCGCGCTCTTGCCGCCGTAGGACAAGCCGTAGAAGCCGATCCGCTGCGGATCGACGTTGGGCAGCGTGGACAGCCAATCCACGATCTGTTGGTGCTGCGGCACGATCACGGAAAACAGCGATTTCTTCAACGGGTTCGCCTTCCGCTGCAACGTCCGGAAGCGGTCTTTGAAGATGTACAAGTTCTGGGGCGCGAAGGTGATGAAGCCCCGTTCGGCCAGCTTGGCGGCGAAATCGTGATACGCCGAGTGATCGCCGGTGACGATGTCCTGCGGCCGGCCTTCCAGACCGTGTTGGCAAACGACGACCGGCCGTTTGTCGCCGGGCTGGAGATCCTTCGGCAGCAAGAGGATGCCGTACGCGAACACGTCGGGCCAGAGGTCGAGCACCACTTCGTAACCGGTCCATTTCTCCTTGTCGTAGCTCTTCCGCGTGCGGGGATTGAACGGCAGGGGCTCGTCGTCGAACCAGCCGACCACCTCACGCCGGAAAAACTCGCGGTACCATTCGACCGACTGCGTGTACTTGTCCAGCGAACTCGTGTCCAGCTTGCTCATGAACTGCTGCCGGACGTAGGGGCTCTCGACCAGCAGCCACTGATTGTGATCGTCGATCTCCTGGATCTGGCGGTCCTGCCGGGGCGCGGGGGCAAACGCGGCGTGCAGCCGCTCCAGCGGTCCCGGTGCCGCGGCACGGAGGTCGAGGCCGAGCGCTTGCAGCAATCGCTGCAGGGCCTGATCGGAACCGAACGGCCCGTTGCCGCCATCGACGGCGATCAGGTCGATCTTCATGCGGGCCAACTCCCCGGCTCGCGCGACTTCGGCCTGGACGCTCGCCAGTGGCGATGTCACCAGCCGCGCCGGCGCGCCGCCTTTGCTGGGCAGTTCCAACTCCGGCCCGCGGCAAGCTTCCACGATCAACGGCCGCGGCGCGATCAGGGAAGCCAGTTCCGCGTCGCCGAACTGCTCCAGCAGCCCGAACACGTTGCGGTCCAGGGGCTGCTGCCAGATGTCCTGCCGCGAATCGAAATGTCCGCTGACGCACACGGCATCGATGCGGGGATCGAGGGCGGCGGCGTACAGGGCCAACATGCCGCCCTCGCCCCAGCCCATGACGCCGACCTTCGCTGGCGTCTGGCCCGCCTCCTTGACGAACCAATCCACGCCCGCCAACACTTTTTGCAGTTCGTAACCGATCAGGTGCCGGCCCAACTCGAAAGCCGACCGGTAGAGAAACTCGCGGTTGGTGACCGTCGCCCGGCCGTGGCGTGCCTGCAGTTCGCGATTGATCAGGAGAGGAACCAACACCAGGCAGCCGTTTTCCGCCAGTCGCCGGGCGTATTGCGAGGCAGTCGGCACACCGTCCGTCAGGCCGCAGATCATCTCCGGCGTCTGGTCCGCGTCCGGGATGGCCACCACGCGCGCGGCCGGCGGTTTTCCGTCCGGAAGCAAGAGCAGTCCTTCGCCGTGGATCAGGCGCATGACCGGCCAGCGCACGGCGAAGATCTTGTAGCCGGGCCCGCGCCCGACCTCGGTCGGCTGCCCCGGCGCGGCGACGATGTCCGGGCCGTCGCCGGCAAGCCGCTCGTCCCGCACGCCCAAGATGTGGGCCAACCGTTTGCGATTCGGCTCGATCGACTTCTGGTACGCCTGCGGCGAGGTGAAATCCCGTTGCCAGTGCTTGGCCCGCTCGCCGATGGAAGCCTCCAATTTGCGTAACAGAAACCGGTCCGCGCCGTCGACCAGGCGGGACGCCAGATCGTCGGTCCACGTCAACGGCTGCGTACCGGGCAAGGGCTCGACACTGGCCGCAGGCTCGCCGGCAGCAGCCGCTCCGATGAGGCACGTCCAGACGATCAGGGAGAGCGCGGAACTGAATTGCATCATGGCTGAAGGCTCCCGCAAATAAGGGACGCAACGGCAGAATGGTTGGAAGCAGCAAGCGCCATCGTCGTACCCCACCGGACGACAAGAAGCAAGCCCGCGGTTGGAGAATGCGGTTGACAATTCTCGCCGCAACCCGCAGACTGCTGCCCAGCGAGCAGCACCGGACCGCTCGTCAGACCTGTTTTCCGCGAGCGAACCACGAACTCATGACATCTCCCCGACAAACGGCGTCGTTTCTGATCGGCAAGTTCCGCGAGGTCGGCATCCGCCCCGACACCCGGCGCGGGCAGAATTTCTTGATCGACTTGAACCTTGTCCAGTTGTTGGCCGACTCGGCCGAACTGGGGCCGGACGACGTGGTGTTGGAGGTCGGCACCGGGACCGGTTCGCTGACGGCGCTCCTGGCGGCGCGGGCGGCCGCCGTGGTGACGGTCGAGATCGATCCGCAGTTGCATCAGCTGGCCTCCGAGACGCTGATCGACTGCGGCAACGTGACCATGTTGCGGCAGGACGTGTTGAAGAACAAGAGCCGCTTCCATCCCGACGTGCTGGCCGCCGTGCGGGAGAAACTGGGCGAGCAGCCTGGCCGGCGGTTCAAAGTCGCGGCTAACTTGCCCTACAGCATCGCCACGCCCGTGCTGTCCAATCTGCTGAACGCCGACTTGCTGCCGGTCTCGATGACCGTCACGATTCAGAAGGAAGTCGCGGATCGCATCACGGCGGCACCGAGCACCAAGGACTACGGGGCGCTGAGCATTTGGGTTCAGAGCCAGTGCGACGTGCGGATCATCCGCGTGCTGCCGCCCACCGTGTTCTGGCCGCAGCCGAAAGTGGAGTCGGCCATCCTGCAGATCCTCCCCCACCCCGACAAACGCGCCCGAATCGCCGACCTGGACTTCTTCCACTCCTTTGTGCGATCGGTCTTTTTTCACCGCCGCAAGTTCCTGCGGAGCGAGTTGCTGAGCGCGTTCAAAGGGCAGCTGGACAAGGCCGCCGTGGATGAGATCCTGCGCGAGCAGAACCTGGAAGCCAACGCGCGGGCCGAGGAACTCGGCGTCGAGGCGATGCTGGCCCTGTCCGAAACGGTCCGCTGCCGGGTGATGCAGGTCTAGGCCGCAACCAAAGCAGGGCGGAATGCCATTCCGTCCTACGAAACTGCTCGCAGGAAGACAAGAAATCGGGAACCAGGGGCATCAGGCGGTCGCACCGTTTGCCATCTTGTCGTCGGGACCGCTCTCGGTGTAGACTCCCTATCGGGTCGCTTCCGCTCCATTTTTGCAGGAGTCGCCAGCTATGAGATTCGTCGAGATCACCGGAAAGAGCTTGACTCAGATTGTGAACGAAGGCGAACTCGGCGCCGCAGACATGGCGGCGGTGGGGATTACGGACGACACGATCGTCCGCATCAACGAGCAAGGGGACATCGAGGTGCGGCGCCGCGAGGGCTGGGACGTGGTCGGCGGGCTGCTGGGGGACTACGAGGAACGCGTGCGGCGGATTTCGGGCTTAGAGTGGGTTTGAGGCGAAGCACCATGCACACGGCGGACTTGGAGCAGTTGGCACAGCAACTGGCGGGCGGAACGTTGTCGGTGGACGAGTTCGTCCGGACGGTCGCGCGTCCGCTGTCCGCGCCGTTGGGCGAGGTCACTCTCGACTTGGACCGTGCCCGCCGTTGCGGCTTTCCCGAAGTCGTGTACGGCGAAGGCAAGAGCGTCGAGATGCTGAACAAGATCTTCCGGCGGTTGCTGGACGAAGGCGTGCCGGTCTTGGCGACGCGAATCAGTGCGGAGAAAGCGGAAGCGCTGGCGGCATCCTGCCCCGAAGGCCGCTACAACTCGACGGCCCGGACCTTCCGCATCGCCGCGCCGGGGACCGTGGTGGCCCCGGCCGAAGCCGCGCCGGCGGGCCGCGTCGCGGTGGTCACCGCCGGTTCGAGCGACCTGCCGGTGGCCGAGGAGGCGCGAGAAACGCTGGACTGGATGGGAATCGAAGTCAATATGATCCACGACGTCGGCGTGGCTGGGCCGCACCGGCTGCCCGCGCATCTGGACAAGCTGCGAAATGTGGATGCCGTGGTCGTGGTCGCGGGCATGGAAGGGGCGCTGCCCAGCGTCGTCGGCGGCTGGGTCGATTGCCCTGTCGTGGCCGTGCCCACCAGCGTCGGGTACGGCGCCAGCTTCGGCGGCTTGGCCGCCCTGCTGGGCATGCTCAACAGCTGCGCATCCAACGTGAGCGTGGTCAACATCGACGCCGGCTTCAAAGCGGCTTACGTGGCCGGCCTGATCGCCCACAATCGGCGGCGGCCGCGGTGAAGAGATGGGGAACGATCCAAGCCCGACGCGCCGGCGAGGGACCTTGTCGCCGCACCGGGCTTGTGCCGTTTTCTCCCGCTAGTATCGAGCCACCTTGCGCAGTTGCCAGACGCCGATGAGCAGACAGGCGAGGTTTCCCAGCCACACGAAGTACGGCGGCAGGAGCCCCAGCTTGGCGCGATCCAGGCCGAAGGCGAACAGCGGATAATACACGATCAGGATCGGCAAGAAGCAGACGCCAAAGGTGGTCATGAAATCCGCATTCCTCAGCCGAATGGCCAAGGGGACGCCGACGATCACGAACGCCAGACAGCTGAAGCCGCTGGCCCAGCGCCGAAACGGCTCCGTCTCCAGGCGGTGCAGACGCTGCCGCTCGCGGTCCAAGCCGCTCAACCGCCGCTGCCAAGCCGCGTCCGCCAGGAGCTGGAAATCGCCCGTCAACAGCTGATAGCCGGCGTCGGTGGCCAGGGACTGCTCGCAGTGCTCGATCCGCTCGCGTTGCTCTTGTTTGGCGTCGGAAATCCGGCACAACTGCATGTGCGACGGATGCAGGGCCGCCTGCTCGCGCTCTTCACGCGTGGTGAGCGGAATCAGGTGTTCCTCCGTGTCGGGGAAGCGAATGACGGCTCGGGAGCCGATCTCGACGAAGCCGTCGGTGAGCGTGATCTTGAGGGCGTTTTCTTCCACGGCGGCGTGCAACTGGGCTTCCCGGGCCGTCATCGTCACGTCCTGACCGCCGGGACGGCGAATCGTGACGGTCGTCTGCAGCAGGCGATAGCCGTCGACGCGTCCGACGGTGATGGAGAACTGCCGCGTGCTGTAGGAGCGCTGGGTCCGCAAGACGCCATAGGCGATCTCTTCGGCCGACTCCAGAATCACGCGCTGGATCCCCGCATGGCCCCAGGAGAAAGCTACGTCGACCAACCAAACCGTGATCAGGCTAACGAGAAACGCCAGTGCGAGCGCTGGCCGAACCACCGCGGTCGGGGAAATGCCCAGCGACTTCATCGCCACCAGTTCTCGAGACGCCGACATGCGGCCGAAGACGCTGCAGACACTGAACAAAATCGTCCCCGGCAGAGCAAACACCAACGCGTTGGGCAGCGTGTAGGGGATGATCCGCACGATCGGCAGCAGTCCCAGCCCCTGCCGAACGGCTTCCTGCGCCAGTCCCACCATCGTCATCAGCAGGGTAAAGACCGTCAGCGTTGCCAGGAAGACCTTCAGCAACTCGGCCGTCACGTATCTGGTGATGAGCTTCGGGAACACGATTATCGCCTGACGGCTACGGCAATCTCCACAGGTGCGGCCACCACGTCTCGAACCGCAGATGAGCAACTCCCTCCGCAAGCAACGGCACCCACACGTAGCGGGCGGCGCGGATCAACTCCGCCCTCAACCCTTTCGAAATCACCTCGATGACGGGCAGCGTCCGCGGTCTCCGAATTCGCGGGAAGAACCGCGGAACTTCCTGGCAGTAGCGTGTGTACTCGTCGCCGAACGTGTGCCTCAGCCATTTCTCCTCGGCGGACACGGTCACGCTCAGGTAAAACAACGAGGCCACCGTCAAGCCGGCGGCGAAGGTCAGGCTCGGCACGAAGAAGGCAATCGCGAGAGTCATCAAGAACGTACCGACGTACAGCGGGTTTCGGCAGAGCGAGTAAGGCCCGTCCGAAACGACCGTCGCTTGTTTCCGGCCACCGATGTACAAGGTCGCCCACCAACGGAAACCCAAACCAATCAGGAAGCACGTCCAGCCCGCCGCTTCCAGTGGGAGATGCCACAGCGAATGCTCACGAACAAAGGGCCAGGACAGCAGCGTGGCCACCGCAAACGGCACCAGTAGCAGGATCGAAATCCAAGCACGGGATCTGACCCACCATTCTCGGCGGTCGGCTTTGGCGGTGGTTTCCATTCTTTATTGGCCCGCTTGGCGAGGACGAGAGGACAGAGAACAACCGCCTTCACTCCGAGCCAAACAAACAGCCGGCGTCACCCCTCCTGCGTGACGTTCAAGAAGGCTGGCAAATCCTATCCGAACAATCCGGTTCGCGTCAATTGCAGTTATCGCAAGGAGTTACAGCGATTCTACTCCGGAAAGGACGACTACCTGCCGCTGAACTGCCACGCGCACGCCGTGCGGGGCGGCAACGAGACGTCGCGGCGGAACGCGCGCGGAGCGGTCCACTTCCGGCCCTCGCCCTCGGACGACAGTTCCACCGCCTCGAACGTTTCGCCAGACAAACCGTACTGATCGGCCGCGAAATCGCAGGCCACGCTCAGCGGCTGATCGCTCACGTTGACAAACATCAGCA
>CAYUFW010000173.1:8570-17006 GCA_964443915.1 uncultured Pirellulaceae bacterium | reverse complement strand
GGCTTGTTTCTGAAACTCGCCGCATAGCAGTTTCAGGTTTTCGGAAAGTGCAGCTTGTAGCAAGTTGGGGCGAATTGTCAAGACAGGGGGAGTGACGTTGGGCAGATACGAAATCAACGAGGGTCCGCGATTACCGTTTGCTACGACCTCGGCGCGAGGCCAGGAAATGCCAGCCGGGAATTCCGGAAGCAGCAAGTGGCAGATTCCCTTTGCCGGAGCAGGCATGCTGCGCGAGCAAGTGAAGGCATTGGGCTTGGAGGCACTTGCCGGCGCGCTATGTTTGTGTTTTGGGGATCGACAGCACAGAGGCGTTGTCAGGGCGCGGCGGTGCTCGTGGGGCGGGGTTGTCCCTCGGGGCGGGAATCCGCGTGCAGGCCCCGGATCTGGTCGGTCACTTGTTGCAGGATGACGGGGAAGTAGACGATCACGGTGTAGTGGTTGCCGGGGACGCGGATGTGGTGGCGGTCGGGCAAGTGGGCGGCGGCGGCCAGGGCAGCGGCGTTGTCGATCGGCACGACCTGGTCTTGTTCGGCGGAGAAGAGCCACGTGCGCTGCGGGTCCAGGCGGTGGGCGACCCGCGTGGGTTCGATTTGCCAGAGTAGGCGCTTGAGCTGCGCGTCGGTGATTCCGGCCTCGGCCAATTCGCGGCGGGCCTCGGCCACCTCGCGCTGGCCGCGTTGGAACATGTCGTACAGGTTGCCGCCGGCCAGCATGATAAAGACGGATTGGAAGGCGCGGTCCAGGCTGGCGGACGTGGCGACCACAAAGCCGCCCAGGCTGGTGCCTTGCACAGCAATGGTTCGGGCGTCCACGCGCGGCAGGACCGCGATGGCGTCGCGGGCGCGGCGGGCGTCGGCGATGGCCTGGCGGATCAGCGTAAACAGCTGGTCTGGTTTGGGATCGCGTCCGTCGGCGTTGCGTTTGCCGTAGTAGGGCAGGTGGACCAGGAAGCTGTGCATCCCGGCGGCTTGGAAGCTGCGGGCAAACAGCCGCCCGACGGGCATCGAGCGGCCGGATTCGTGGACGACCAGGACGGCGGGCGCGGTGCGGATCGCCCCCTGTTCGTCGCGGGGCAGGTACCACTCCATCGCGACCCGGTCGTTCACCGCGTCGCCGCTGGCGATGGGCGAAGGAAACTGAACGAGGAAGTCATACGCCGCCCCCGGTTCGCGGCAGCAGGTGACGGAAAACGAAGCCGGCGTCCAGGCCAAATCGCGCAGGCAAGACGCCGCGTCGGGCAGCGGGTCGGCCGGTTCGGCCAGCGTGTCGCGGGCCTGGTAAGTCTGCAGGGCGGTGGAATCTGCGGCCGAAACCGGGCCCGCGCCGAGAGCCACGACGAACGCCGCCACGACCGCAACGCCGCCTGTCCTACGTGACAACCTCATCCGCCAGCCCAATCGTTGATCCTTCATCCCTTCTCCCTTCATCCTTCATCCCTCATCCTTCATCCTTTCCCAGATTCCCCACTGCCCGTTGTCTTCGTCGACCGCGACCTGCAGCCGCTCGGGCTGGAGGCCCATTTCGGTTTGCAGGGATTCGAGCAATCGCCGGCCGATGTGGCGGGCGAGCAATTCGGCGGTGGTGTTGGGCAGCGGCAGCAGGACGCAGTCGCAGCGGGGGAACACCCAGCGGCGATCCTCGAACGTCACCAGCACCTCGCGCTCGTCCGCCTGAACGCGGATCGTGCGATGCTCGGTGGGCAGCATCATGCGATGGTCGAGTTCGTCGGTGACGGCCTTGAGCGCGTCGCGGAGCGCGATGAAATCGATCACGTAGTGGTTTTCGTCCAGCGGCCCGTCGACTTCGACTTGCACGCGGTAATTGTGGCCGTGCAGCCGCTCGCAGATGTCGCCGCCGAAGGTGATGAAATGGCCGGCGCAGAAGACGTGGTGTTCTTTGTCCAGCCGGACGCGGTATCGTTCGGTCATGGCGCTGGTCCGATTGGTCAGGAGGAACACGTGGGCGAGTCTCTCCGAGACTCGCAGCCGGTCTCGGAGAGACCGGACTACGTGGAGACCGGACTACGTGGACTAGTGGGTTAGCGGTTCGAGCTTGGCCACGACGTCGCGGAGGGCGGCTACTTCGTCGCGCAACTGGGCCACTTCCTGGCGGAGTTCATCGAACTTCTCCTGCGAGACGTACGACCAGGTGGAGGTGACTCCGCCGCCGGTTCGCGGCCGGGATTCCGCTTCGTCGGCGGGCTCCGGAGGCGGCGTGTATGTCGCCATGTGAGCCTTCAACTCCCCCAGTTCGCGGTCTTTGTACACGTTGTGCGTGACCATTTGCCCGCGGCCTTCCGGCGTGAGCGCGAGCACCAGATTCTTGGCCGTCAACGACTGCAGGATGGGTTTTAGCTCGGGCAAGCCGGGAATCGGTTCCATCCGCGAGGCGTGGGACCGCAACTCGCCCACGGTCTGCTCGCCGCGCAACAGGAGTTCCCCCATCACGGCCAGCTCGACCTTATCGACGCCCAGCCACTCGTACATTTGATGCCGGTACTTGGGGACTCGTCCGCTGCCCTGCACTTCGACGATCGCCCCCATTTCCCGCAGTTCATCGACGGCCTGCTGGACGTCCTCGGCGTTCAGGTTCATCTGGGGCGAGCGGTTGCTCTTTTGATTACAGCCGGTCACCAGGGCGTTGAGCGTCATGGGATAGGCGTCCGGCGTCGTCTTGGCCTTCTCGATCAACACGCCGATGACGCGGCGTTGCCGGGAGTTGAGCGGACGCCAGCGGGGTTGTGGTTGTTCCGGCGAAGTGGCAGCGGTTTCGTTCATGGTGTTCTCGTGCAAGTGGAGGAGCCCAGCCCCGTGAACGGCCGGGGATAGCCTTTCAACGGGGATCTGGAGAAGCCCAATCTAAGGCCGTTCCGGTCCCACTTCAACGGGCCTGCCGGAAAACGGGCTGTTCCGCGTCGCTGCGGTGTGTGCCGTGACGGCGAGCCGCCGATGGACGCATCGGCCTCATCGCAGGCCGATCATGCGTCCACGTTTGGAGTCCTCGATCCAGACTTTGTCCTCGCGGGCCAGCCAGCCGACCGCCTGCATGGCCAGATCGCGTGGGGCGTCGATGGACTTGACCAGTTTGGCCAGGGATTGGGGGCCTTGTTCGCTGAGCGCCCGCCAAACGAGTCCGGCGGTTTGGCCGATCTGTTCGAGGCAGGAAACGGTTGTCGACACGTCCGTCGCCATGAGTTGCACTCCTTTTCCAGAGTTGGTTTTCCTCGGCCCGTGCAAGGACCGTCGAGACGGGGCCCTGCCGCCTGCACCAGTATAGCGAAACACCGCGTGGTTGCTCAACGACCTTGGTTGGCCTACGCCCTGCGATCATCGCTGCCCTTTTCCGAAAAAGCCGGGCTTCGGGGCGGTCAGCCGTCCAAGAATCGCCGACCGGATGCTTATAATGTCGCATGGCCGGCAGCGGCCGCCGGAATCTCCGGCGTGGACGATAGGATCGTCACCCCCAGCAGGGCCTGAGCGAGGCGAATTGGGGGGCTGCTGCGAGCCAACGGAGATCGCATCTTAGAGTTAAGTAAGGCGACCGAGAGCCGGATTCGCCGTGGTGGACAGGACGAAGAATGATTGGCTTGAACGCGCCGCAAAGTCTGACGCTGGATGAACTTGAGGCGGCTCTGGTGCGTGTGGACCCGGCCGTTTTGTTGGTGTCGCCGCGACTGCTGCGCCGCGTGATCCGGCTGGACCGGCGGATTGGGACGTTGGGGTTCCACATTCCGCACGGCCAGACGTATCTCCTGCCGCAGGACCGGTTGTTCGATTGCGTGAGCCGATTCGAGTTGGAGTTGGAAGCCTCGCGGCGCCTGCCGGAGGTCGTCCTGCTGATCGAGCGTCCGGACGAGGAAGAGTTCGAGAAGCGGCCCGCCGGAGAGATCCTCCGCGCGTACTGGCGTCTTCTGTTTCACATCCGGGTACACCGGGAGTTGGAGCAACGGGCCGCCGACGGACGATTGACGGACGACGAGGTGCTGGCGCGGCTCCGCGATCTCGGCTCGACGGAATACGCCGAGATTCGCGCGGTGCTGCAACGCGACGAGATGCTCCTGCCGCCCCGGTCGGAGGCGGCGACCTATGTCGAGTTCGCGGCGGTGTTTCTGGAGCTGCTGTATTTTGCTCCCGAGCAGCTGCCCTGGAATTTTCCGGCTCTGTTGCAGCCCGATCGCATCGCGGACTTGTTAGCCCAGGACGTGGATCACCGGGCGCTGTACGAGGCGACGCGGCTGCCCGGCGCCGACGAGCGGACGGTCCGGGACTTCGACGGGTTCGGACTCAGCGATTTCTCCGGGTTGCTCGAACCGGAGGTGGAGGAGGCGGATCCGCTGCGTCCTTCGCCGCCGGCCTACTGGCGGCTGATCGCCCGGGCCGAGAAAGCCGGCGGGGTTGGCAACGTGGCCAAGGCGGCGATCCTGCGGCGGAAAGCGGCACGGCTGGCCCTGCCCGACCGCGTGCAGGAGTCGCTGGCGCTGGCTCAAGCCGAGTTGGAGCGGCTGGTCCGCCGGCTGCAACCGGCGCTCGGCTTGCGCGAGGACGAAGTCGGCGATTGGCTGGACGCTTTGAGGCCGTTGCTGGTACACGCCGATCAAGGCTTCCGCACGGCGGAAGCCCGTGTGTTGCACGACCTGCAGAAGGTCTGCCTGGAGCACGAACGCGGGCTGTTCAAGTTCGGCCTGTTCCGCTGGTGCCGCACGTGGGGGCGGGAACCGCTCCGCCAACCGTTGCCGCTGTTGTCCGGGGTCATGGCGGTCAAGCACCTGCGGAGCGCGGCGGCCAAGCTGACCGCGTCGCGGCTGCCGGGCGAGGCGCGGGCGAGGCTGTCGCTGTTGATCGAGGTGGCGGTCGGGCAAGCCCAGCGGCGGCTGCGCGACCGCATGCGGCCGCTGATCGCCGAGGCCCTGGCGGCCGAAGGGCTGCGTCCCCAAAACGTGCCGGAACGCGTCGCCCTTCACAAGATTGTCGAAGAATTGCTGGACCGCATCGTGCGGCAAGGCTACCTGAGCCTGGGCCATCTGCGGGATGCGTTGTCCCAGAACAACCTCAAGCTGTCGGATCTGACCAGTTTCTGGGAATTGGTGACCGGCGACCTGCTGTTGCGCATCGACCGGCGGTTGGCGACCGTCCTGTCGGGCGTGTACCACCGGGGACCGGTGTACCTGCGCTGGTCGCATCAATTGAGTGCCCTCGCATTCGGCACGGGTTTTGGCCGCCTGCTCACGCGCTATTTGGCTTTGCCGTACGGCGGGGCCTTCTTGCTGGTGGAATTTGGACGGCACATGGCGCACATGTTTTACGATCCGCACGGCAGTCCGGGAATTCAGACGCTCGAACGGGTCGCCGCCGACTTGCCTCCGGCCGAGGTGGCCGCTCACAGTCCCGACTGGCTGACGCTCATTCCGGTGCTCGTGCTGGGGACCTTTCTCCTGCTGCTGATCGATCGGGAGGGTTTTCGCCGCGGGTGCTTGGCCCTGCTCCGCGAGCTGGGTCAGAGGGGCCGCTGGCTCGTGTACGATCTGCCCGTCTCGATGTGGCAGCTGCCGTGGGTGCGGAGGTTTTTCGATAGCCTGTTTTATGCGGTGCTGATCGGTTACGCGGTGAAGCCGCTGATCTTTACCGTCTGTCTGGTGCTGCCGTTCCGTTTGTTCCTCGGCTGGTTCACCTGGAGCACGTGGACAATCACGTTCCTGGCCGTCAATTTGGCCCTCAACTCGCCGCTGGGCCGCTATTTGGACCAACTGATCACCGAGCAATTGATCCGCGGTTGGCGCGAGTTGCGGATCCGCGTCTTCGCGGCGGCCTTCCACTGGATCATGGACTCGTTCCATTTTCTGCTGAACGGGCTGGAACGCGTCCGGTACATGGTGGACGAGTGGCTGCGGTTCCGTTCCGGCGACAACCGTCTGTCGGTATTGGTCAAGGTGATCGGCGGCGGCGTCTGGTTCTTCGTGTCGTACGTGACGGCATTTGTGTTCACGCTGCTGTTGGAGCCGCAGATCAACCCCATCAAGCACTTTCCCGTCGTCACGGTGTCTCACAAGTTGCTGATCCCGGCGGGTCCCATGATCGTGGCCCAATTGAGTCCGTACCTGGGCGACGTGCGGGCCAATACGCTCGTTTGGTCCACGATCTGGCTGATCCCCGGCGTCTTCGGGTTCCTGGTCTGGGAATTGAAAGAGAACTGGCGCTTGTACGCCTCCAACCGCCAACGGCACCTGAAGCCGGTTCCGATTGGCGGCCACGGCGAGACCATGCTGCGGCTGCTGCGTCCGGGCATCCATTCGGGGACGGTGCCGAAGCTGTTTGGCAGGCTCCGCCACGCCGGCCGCAGCTTGCAGGAAACGGGCAAGCGGCCTTTCGTCCACAAACAGCTGGACCGCTTGCGGAACGTCGAAGAATCGGTCCGTTCCTTCGTGGATCGCGAGTTGCTGACCTTGCTGGCCGAAAGCCGCGTCTGGCGTGGCAGTTGCTTGACGCTGAGCCGGATCCATTTGGCCACGAATCAGATCCTGGTCGAGATCGGACATCCCGGTGCCGGGCGGGAGCCCGTGCAATTGGCGTTTCAGGAGCGAGCCGGCTGGGTCATTGTTTCGCTGGCCCAACGCGGCTGGCTGGACGCGGTGCCTGCCGAACAACGCGAGGCGTTTCTGCAGGCCGTCCACGGCTTGTACCATTTGGCCGGCGTCGATCTGGTCTGGGAGCAGGTCGCCGCACGCTTCGGGCCGAATGTGAACTGGTACGACGTCAACGCCGAGGGTCTGCTGCTGTGGCGCGACGGGCGGCACGCCGCGGCGGAACTGTACCGGTTCCGCGACGTGGCCGCCAACGCTTCCTGGATGCCGCCCCTGTATCAGATCATCGAAGTGCCACCGGCGACGCTCGACGAGGTCTTCTTCAGCCGCTCCCGCCTGAGCTGGGATGCGTGGGTGCAGATGTGGGATGCCGGACCGGAGGACGCGCCCAACGCAGGTCCCCCGCCCGCAGAGGCGCTCGGCGCAGGTCTGGGCGAGTTCGGCGCAGGTCTCCCGACCTCGCCGGAAGGACCGACGGCAGATCTCCCCGATTCTTGAGACCTGCCGGTCGAACTGCGTGCGGGGTCGGGAGACCCGCGCACAACGGGGTGTCTGCGAATCGCGAACGGGCGGGTTAGAACGCCGGCATCACTTCGCCACCGGCCCGAGTCGCCAGCGCTCGCCAGACGCCCAAGTCAATGGTCTGTGGGATGGACCGCACCGAGCCGTCGACCAGCGCCGCCTGGACGGTGCCGGGATGGTAGCTGCGCGAGGTGATGATGGCGTACGTGGTTGCGCCGGCGCTGCCGTTGAGGCCCTCCTGCCAGGAATTGTAGTCCGCGTCCAGCGTCTGACTGCCGGACGTGTAGGGCACGGCCGTGTTCGGCGTCAAGACGGCCGTGAACCCAGTGTGGTGGACGCGGCCGTCCGGCCATTCGGTATGCCCGGTGTCCTTGAACTGCGCTCCCGACGCCACCACGGGCGCCGCGGACGTGGCGTCGTTCGGGACCGCCGTGCTGGACGGACCGCCGTTGCGGGTGTACGGCTGCCAAGCTTTCACTTCCGCCGCCAGGAGGGTTTGGCTGGTGCCGTCCAGAAAACTGGCCAGAGGGAGGTGGCTGTTGGGATAGAACGCTCCGTCGCCGCCACGGCCGGTCGCGGGATCGAACAGGAACCACGTCCCGAAGTTGAAGCCGTACGTCGTCGGATACAGTTTCACCTTGCCGCCGCCCGGATCGCGGAGCTTGCGGGCTTGCGGATCGCTGGGACAGGCGTAGACGGGCACTTGCAGGCCGTCGATCGCGGCCTGGAAATCCCAGGCATTATTCAGATCGACCTGGTTGTACAGATCGCCTTGCTCCAGGAACTGCAGGATGCGTCCGTGAACGCCCCAGGCCAAGTTGTTCGCCGTCGACGTGGTGTTCAGATTGAGGACGGTGCTCGCCGGCAGGCAGCGGTAAGTACTTTCGTAGTTGAGCACGCCCAAGGCGACTTGCCGCAAGTTGTTGGAGCATTGGGTGCGCCGGGCGGCCTCCCGCGCGGCTTGGATGGCGGGCAGCAGCAGGCCGACCAAGATGCCGATGATGGCAATCACGACCAGTAGTTCCACAAGTGTAAAACCCGCTCGTTGGCGTTGACGGGGACAAGCCACGTTCTTCTCCTCGCTACCTGACATTCCAAATCTCTCGCGGCCACACGGCCACGCTGCCATGATGCAAATACCACGCCGCGGAACCGTGGGAAACCGAAAGCTCGCTTGCTTCGTCCGAAGTGGCAACGGCGCATACGATTGCGTCATGTGCGTGCTGCGCCCATCAGCCGAAGACTCCTGGATCAGCCGCGAAGTTTTCGACAGCCATGTCGAATCCATCGACAGACCAAAGGACCGCCATCGCGCGCGGCGGGCCGAAACACGGGGC
>CAYUFW010000173.1:0-8560 GCA_964443915.1 uncultured Pirellulaceae bacterium | reverse complement strand
GGCGTCGAAAAAGTCCGAGTTTTTCGAAAAAGCCTGCCTCTTGAACGGTGCCCCCTCGGCCAGAAAACGTGCGCGTAGCTTAAGATGGTCGTCCGAAGGCTTCGATCCACGGCCGGGTGAGTACGCCCGGCCGATGCGCTGATGGGAAGGTTAAGATCGTCGTCAGAGCCCCCTTGATTCGCTGTCTGGAGAGTGCCCGTGCGTTGGCCGTTGAGATCCCAGATTCTGCTGCCGATGGCCGGCGTCATGCTCGCCACGGTCGTCGCCGTGGGCAGCGTCGACGCCTGGCTGGCCGGACTTCGGACCCAACAGCAGATTGAAACACAGTTGCGGGAGATCGGCCGCACGTTGGCCGGCGCGTCGTTTCCGCTGACGGACAACGTTTTGCAGCAAATGCGGGGCCTGTCGGGGGCCGAGTTCGTGGTCGTCAACCGATCGGGAACGGTGGTTGCTTCCAGTCTGAAGGAAGCGCCGGTCGAGCAGTTGCCGGCCGCGGGACAAGCTGCCGGCCCCGAGCCGCTGGCCTTGCAGCGACGCGTGCTGGTCGCAGGCGAAACGTACTTGCACTCGCAGCTCAACGTCTCACAGCCCTTTCGGGGCCGCGCTCCGGACGTGCTGCACGTGTTGTATCCGGAAAGCCGCTACCGGCAGGCTTGGCGGGCGGCGGTGCTGCCGCCCGCCGTGGCCGGGGCGGCCGCATTGGTGATTGTGGTGGCTGTCAGCGGGATGATCGCGGCCCGCGTGACCCGGCCCTTGCAGCGGTTGTCCGGCCAGGTGGACCGGATCGCTCGGGGCGATTTCACGCCGCTGCCGATTCCGCCACGGGACGACGAACTGCGGGACCTGGCGCTGACCGTCAACCGGATGGCGGAGATGCTGACGCGCTACGAGCAGCAGGTGCGGCGCAACGAGAAACTGCGGACGCTCGGCCGGCTGGGCGGCGGGATCGCCCACCAACTGCGAAACGCCGTGACCGGGTGCCGGCTGGCGATCGAGCTGCACGGACGGGAGTGCCCGCTGAGAGCCGACGAGGGCTTGGCCGTCGCTCGACAACAACTCGACCTGATGGAAGAGTACCTGCAGCGATTTCTGTCGCTGGGCAAACAGGAGACGCGAGCGTTGACGCCGTTGAACATGCGGGTGGCCGGTGATGCCGGCCATCTCGCGCAGGCCGTCGTCAACCTGGTGCTGAACGGCATCGAGGCGGCGGCCGAGGCCGGCGCGGCGCAGTCGGCCGAACGGACGGCGCCCCGCGTGGTCGTCCAGCTGACTTCCGCCGAGCGTTCCGGCGGTTTGCGGTTGGAAGTCCTGGACACCGGTTTCGGCCCCGCGGAGCATGTGCGCGATCAGCTGTACGAGCCGCTCGTGTCCGAAAAGGCGGACGGTGTCGGGTTGGGGCTGTCCGTCACCCAGGAAATCATCGAACAGCACGGCGGCACGCTCACCTGGCGCCGCAATGACAACCTGACGTGTTTTACCATCGAGTTGCCGAATTGGAACGCGGAGGACGCTCATGCCGAGACTGCTAGTGGTGGATGACGAACCGAGCATCTGTTGGGCCTTGAGCCGCCTGGGGCAGAGTCTGGGCCACGAAGTGGTCACGGCCTCGTCCGCCGAACAGGCGCTGGAATTGGCCGCCCGGCAGCCGCCCGATGCCGTGGTGCTCGACGTCCGCCTGCCCGGCATGGACGGCCTGACGGCCATGCAGCAGTTGCGCGAGCGCTGCGGCGACCCGCCGGTGATCATCATCACCGCCTACGGCGACTTGAACACGGCGGTCGAAGCAGTCCGCCAAGGCGCGTTTGAGTACTTGATCAAGCCGTTCGATTTGGAGACCGCCGAGCGGGCGGTGCGGCGGGCGGTGGCCCGCGGTCCGCAGCCCGCGACGGCTCCCGTGGAAGAGGTCGCCGGGCTGGTGGGACGATCGCCCGTGATGCAAGAGGTATTCAAGCGCATCGCGCTGGCGTCTGCCTCGGAGGCCAGCGTCTTGCTGTGCGGAGAAAGCGGCACCGGCAAGGAACTGACGGCCCGCGCGATTCACCGCTACAGCCGCCGCGCCGACGGTCCGTTCGTGGCCGTGAACCTGGCCTCGCTCAGTCCCACGCTGGCCGAGAGCGAGCTGTTCGGCCACGCGCGCGGCGCGTTTACGGGCGCCGAGAGGGAGCGCAGCGGGCTGCTGCTGCAAGCCCACGGTGGCACGCTGTTTCTGGACGAAGTGGCCGATGTCCCGTTGTCTGCGCAAGTCAAGTTGCTGCGGGCACTGGAGCACGGCGAGGTCCTGCCCGTCGGCGCCAATCAGCCGGTAAAGAGCGATTTTCGCGTGGTGTCCGCGACGCACCAGGAATTGCTGGCCAAAATCCGCGACGGGCAGTTCCGCCACGATCTGTACTTCCGGCTGGCCGCGTTCCGCATCGACCTGCCGCCGCTCCGCCAGCGTCCGGACGACATCGGCGAGCTGGCCGAGTACTTCCTCGCGCTGGCCGCCCCGAGCCGGGAATCGACGCCCGGATTCTCCGCGGACACGCTGCGGGAGATGCAGCGGCGGCCTTGGTACGGGAATGTGCGCGAACTGCGGAACGCGGTCGAGCACGCCGTGATCGTGGCCCGTAGCGGGAGTATCGAACCGGAGCACCTGCCCCCGCCCACGCCGGCCGTCTGGCCTGCGGCGCCAACGGCCGACCGCTCGCTCGAAGACCATCTGGCGGATCTCATCCGTCAGTGGACCGAGGCCCGGCTCGCTCCGCCGGGCGAAGAGGGCCAATTGCACGAGGACCTGTTGCGCGTGGTCGAGCCGCCGCTGCTGGCAGCCGTCCTCCAGCGGCACCACGGTCAGTGCGCGGGCGCCGCCCGCGTGCTCGGTTTGCACCGTACGACCTTGAAGAAGAAATTGGACCAGTACGGCGTGGAGTCGGCCGGCGAGCCGGAGTCGTGAGCCGTTGGTAATCGGTAATCGGTAATCGGTGATCGGTGATCGGTGATCGGTACACCAGAGCAAGCGTTGGGCGGGGCCGCATGTGGCACGGCCTACTCGTTGGCCGTGCCGGGCAAGGGCCGACCGGACTCACGATCCCTTCGGCGGGGCCGCATGTGGCACGGCCTACTCGTTGGCCGTGCCGGGCAAGGGCGGACCGGACTCACGATCCCTTCGGCGCGGCGGCCCGCATGGTGACGCGGACGACGCCTTCTTCGGTCGCGGTTTCGGTGTTCAGGCCGGAGCGGTGGAAGATCTTCAACATGCCGCTGTTTTCCGGCAGCACGTCCGCGTTGAATTCGGTGATCCCGGCCTGCAGGCCGATTTCGATCAAACGGCGGAACAGGTGCGAGCCGATGCCGCGGCGCTGCCAGTCGTCGCGGACCACAAAGGCCATCTCCGCGGAGCGTTTGCCCGGGTTGGTCATATAGCGGCCCACGGCCACGATCTCTTCGTGGCCAGCCTGGCCGCGGACCACAACCAAGGCCATTTCCGTTTCGTAGTCCACGTTGCAGAAAACCTGCAGCTTGTTGTGCGGCAACGACTTCAGCGTGCCGTGGTAGCGCAGGTACTTGGTCTGCTCGCTGAACGCATAGAACATGGCCTTGATATAGTCCTCGTCGGACGGCCGGATCGGACGCACCATCACCGTCGTCTCGTCGGGCAGGGTCAGTGTGGCTTCGAGTTCCTCCGGGTACGGCACCGCCGACGGGAGGATCTGGTCGGCGTAGACCAGGCGGCGGCGCTTGGCGGCGTGCAGCAATTCGCCGCGGAAGTCTGGATGGGCGATGTGGATCAAGGACATGGCCCGCTCGCGCATGGTCCGGCCGTGCAGGTAGGCGATGCCGTATTCGGTGACCACGTAATGCGTGTCGCCCCGCGTGGTGACGACCCCGGCGCCTTGTTGCAGGAAGGGCACGATGCGGCTGCGGACGCGGCCCTCTTTGTCGGTCACCGTACTGGGCAACGCCAGCACCGGCTTGCCGCCGCGGGCCATGGCCGCCCCGCGCATGAAATCCGCGTGGCCGCCGATGCCGCTGTACAGCCGCTCGCCGATCGAATCCGCCACGGCCTGCCCGGTCAGGTCGACTTCGATGGCGGCGTTGATGGCCACGATGTTGTCGTGCTGGGCGATGACCCGCGGGTCGTTGGTGTACTCCGAGGGGTGCATTTCGATCTGGGGATTGTTGTGCAGGAAGCAGAACAGCTCCTGGGTCCCGGCGGCGAAGCTGCCCACGATCTTGCCCTGGTGGACGGTCTTGCGATGGCCGGTGATGACGCCGGCTTCCGTCAGCCGCATGACGCCGTCGGAAAACATTTCGGTGTGGATGCCCAGGTCGTTGCGGCCCATCAGCGACAGCAGCACGGTGTCGGGCAAGCGGCCGATGCCCAGTTGCAGGGTGTCGCCGTCGGCGACTAGGCTGGCCACGTTTTCTGCGATCCGCGCCGTCACGTCATCGGGCTCGCTGATCACCGGCCATTCCAGCAGCGGCTCGTTGTGCTCGACCAGGTAGTCGATGTCGCGGACGTGGATGAAGCTGTTGCCCAGCGTGCGGGGCATGTAGCTGTTGACCTGGGCGATCAGCAGCTTGGCCGCCAGCGCGGCGGAGCGCGTCATGTCGACGGAGACCCCCAGGCTGACGAATCCGTGCTCGTCCGGCGGACTGACCATAATCAACGCCACGTCGATTGGAATCCGGCCGGACTTGAACATGCCGGGAATCTGGGAGAAGAAAATCGGGGTGTAATCGGCGCGGGCCTGTCCCACGGCGTCGCGGACGCTGTTGCCGATGAAAAAGGCGTTGGCGCGGAAGCGGGCGGAGTACTTGGGGTCGGTGTACGGCGCCACGCCCATGGTCAGCACGTTCATCAACTCGGTGTCTTCCGCCTCGTCGCCGCTTTCCACCAAGGCCCGGACCAGTTCCTGCGGCTCGCCGCACGCGGAACCGATGAACACGCGGTTGCCCGGCTTGATGTGCTTGATCGCCGCGCCGGCCGAGACCAGTTTCTTTTTCCAGGTTTCACGCCAATCGACAGACATGGTTGTGCCTCTACTCCTTTGAGAATGGTCCTCGCGTGGGCGACCACGGGCGGTCGGCGCCGGCTCAAGCCGGCACTACGAGCTACTCGGTAGACAGAATGATCCTCGCGTCGGCGACCACCGCGCCCTTGCCGCGTGGGTAGACCAGTAACGGGTTAATGTCCAGTTCGTGAATATTGGGATGGTCGGTGACGAACTCACTCAACCGCAGCAGGCATTCCGCCACGGCGCCCAGGTCGGAAGGCGGTTCGCCGCGGGCGCCTTGCAGCAGCTTGATGGTGCGGATTTCGCGGATCATTTCCTCCGCTTCGTTTTCGCGGATGGGTGCCAGCCGGAAGGAGACGTCCTTCAAGATCTCGGTGTAGATGCCGCCCAGGCCCACCATCAGCACGGGGCCGAACCGGTTGTCCCGCGTGACGCCCAGGATCACTTCCTTGCCGCGGTCCATCATTTTCTGGATCAGCACGCCCCAGATTTCGACGTCGCTGCCCAGCCGGCTGCGGACCGTGGCGACCATGGTCTCGTAGGCGGTGCGCACCGCCGGACCGTCGCGCAGGTCCAGTTTGACTCCCCCCACGTCGGTCTTGTGCAGGATCTTGGGACCAACGATCTTCATGACGACGGGGTAGCCGATCTCGTCGGACGCCGCTACGGCCTCGTCCGCCGTGGGCGCCAGCTTGTAGGGAACCGTGGGAAAGCCGTAGGCTTTGAGGGCTTCCAGAGCACGAATTTCGATCAGCTGCGGCCGGCCAGCGGCGAACTCCTCCCGAAACAGCTTGTCCGCCGCCTCCTTGTCCGCGTCGAATTGCCGATAACCGCGGATTTTGGACCGCACCCACTCGCCGAACCGGCTCTTGGCGGCCAGCGCCCGCATGGCGTTCTCCGGAAAGGCGAACGTCGGGACGTGGTACTTCTTCTGCAGAATCTCGACGCCCGCCGAGACGTCTTCCAAGCCCATCAGGCAAGCCGCCACCGGTTTGTTGCAGAACTCCTTGGACTCGCCGATCACCTCGGCGATTTCCACGACATCGGTCATCGTCTGCGGGGTGACGATCACGAGCACCTGATCGACCGTCTCGTCGGCGGTGACGGCATCCAGCGCCGCGCGGTAGCGGTCGCTGCGAGCGTCCCCGATCACGTCGACGGGATTCTTGATGCTGCCCACGGTCGGCATCTGGAACTGGAGCGACTTCTTGGTGTAATCCCGGAACTTGGCCAACTCCAGTCCGTGACGGATGGCCGCGTCCGTGGCCATGATGCCCGGCCCGCCAGCGTTGGTGACGATGGCCGTCCTGCGCCCGGCCGGCAAGCACGGATCGGTGAACACTTCCGCCAGATCGAACAACTGGGCGACCGTTTCCACGCGGAAGGCGCCCGCCTGAGTCATGAGGGCGTTGTACAATTCGTCGGAGCCGGCCAGCGAGCCTGTGTGAGACGCGGCGGCCGCCGCGCCCTCGGCCGTCCGCCCGCTCTTGATCACCAGGATCGGTTTGGGATTCGCCCCGTGCGTGATCTCGTGCGCGGCGGCCAAGAACCGCGGTCCGTTGCTGATCTCCTCCACGTACATCATGATGGCCTGCGTCTTGTCGTCCGCGGCCAGCGAACGGATCAGGTCCACCTCGTCGATGTCACACTTGTTGCCGAAACTGACGAACTGCGAGAAGCCAATGCCGCGGCCTTTGGCATAGTCCAGCAGCGCGGCGCACAACGCGCCGCTTTGGGAAATCAGCCCCAGGCAGCCGTGCGGCGGAATGTCGCGGCCGAACGAGGCGTTCATCTGGACGTCCGGATCGGTATTGATCACGCCCAGGCAGTTGGGCCCCAGAATCGCCAAACCGCGCTCGCGGGCGATGTCGCGGATCCGCGCCTCGCGGATCGCGCCTTCCTCGCCCACCTCCTTGAAACCGGCCGAGATCACGACCAAATGCTTGGTTCCCAGTTCGGCGGCCTGCACGACGACGCGCTCCACGTGCTGCGACGGAACAACCACAACGACCAGGTCCGGGACTTCGTTGATGGCCTTGAGGTCCGGGAAAGAGGGCACGCCCAAGATGCCTTTGGCCTGCGGGTTGATGGGGTAAATGACCCCCGTGTAGTGGCCGTAAATCAAATTGCGGATCACCGCATGTCCCACCGAACCGACCTTGCGGGAAGCTCCGACAACGGCAATCGACTTGGGAAAAAACAGCGGTCGCAGGTCACGAGCCGGAGGCAGCGTGGGGGACGCGGGGCTCTTGGGGGCAGTCATGGGTTCTCCGATCAAAAATGCGGCTAGCCTCGAACCGAGCCGGACTCATCGAGCCGCACCAGGGCACGGCCGGCACGGGATGCGACCGGCGGGCGCGGCTGACAGTCTCCGGACATCAACCTGACTCCGGTCGGCACGGTCGTCGAGAGACTCGCCGACCCGGAGCACACTTGACAGCTTTCCAGCGTAATCAAGCCAAGCGGCTAAGCAAGTATTTCGCTCGGCAGGTCTTCTGTAAAGGTCTGACACCATTCAGGCGTTTCCGCCTGCGTTTGGGACGCAGTCGCCCGCTGGTCTGTTCTTTGACGTTTACGCCGATGAGAAGCCCGGCTTTCTCAGGAAAGCCGGACTTCTTGATTGATCTTGCGTCTACTTGTTCGGCCGGTTGGCCACCAAGTGCTCCACGACGGACGGGTCCGCCAACGTGGTGGTGTCGCCTACCTTGTCGACCTCGTTTTCGGCAATTTTCCGCAGGATACGACGCATGATCTTGCCGCTCCGGGTCTTGGGCAAGCCTGGCGCCCATTGCAGCACGTCGGGCGTCGCAATCGGGCCGATCTCCTTGCGGACGTGCTTGACCAGCGCCGTCCGCAACTCGTCCGTCGGCTCGATCCCGCTCTTCAGCGTGACGTAGGCGTAGATGCCCTGCCCCTTGATGTCGTGCGGATACCCCACGACCGCGGCTTCGGCCACAGACGGGTGGCTAACCAAGGCGCTTTCGACCTCGGCAGTCCCCAGGCGATGGCCTGAGACGTTGATCACGTCATCGACGCGGCCTAGCAGCCAGTAATCCCCATCGGCGTCGCGGCGGGAACCGTCGCCCGTGAAATACATTCCCTTGTAGGCGCTGAAATAGGTCTGGATGAACCGATCGTGGTCCCCGTACGTCGTCCGCATGATGCCGGGCCAAGGCTTCTCGATGCAGAGCTTGCCGGAGGTGCCGTCCGGGCAGGGATTGCCCTGGTCGTCCAGGACGACCGGCTCCACGCCGAAGAAGGGACGGCTGGCGCTGCCGGGCTTGAGCGTATGCGCGCCGGGCAGCGGCGTGATCAGGATTCCGCCCGTCTCCGTCTGCCACCAAGTGTCGACCACTGGACAACGCTCCTTGCCGACCAGACGCCAGTACCACAGCCAAACCTCAGGGTTGATCGGTTCGCCCACGGAACCCAACAGCTTCAGGCTGGACAGATCCCGCTTGGTGACGTGCTCTTCGCCCTCGCGCATCAGGGCGCGGATCGCCGTCGGTGCGGTGTAGAACTGAGTGATCTTGTACTTGTCGATCACGTCCCAGAAGCGACCC
>CAYUFW010000172.1:3881-17157 GCA_964443915.1 uncultured Pirellulaceae bacterium | reverse complement strand
GTCGTCTTTCGCTCCGCGAAAGAACGCCCTTTCGCGGAGCGAAAGGCGACAAGACCGCGCCGTTGTTCCTGGACGGGTCCGCAGGGCGTTTACGCTGGTCGAGTTGCTGGTGGTCATTGCGATCATCGGCATCCTTGTCGCGCTGTTGCTGCCGGCGATCCAAGCCGCGCGCGAAGCAGCTCGGCGGACCCAATGCACCAACAACGTCAAGCAGATCGCGCTGGCCATCGCCAACTACGAAGGGGCCCATAAGGTCTATCCGCCGTGCCGCGTCATCTTCAAGCCGCCGGGCAGCACGCGCACCACGGTGAACGGTCTGCTGGCCCTGATTTTGCCCTTTATCGAGCAGACCACCGTCGCGGATCTGTACGACTATGGCAGCGGCTTCGATCACGCGGTCAATCAGGAGGCGGTCAATTTCCCGATCCCGGTGTACCAGTGTCCCTCGACCCCCGGGAAAGACCGCAAGATGCCCGTCTACAACCGGTTTGCCAAAGGCGCCGAGACGCCACCCGGATTCACCTCGCAAGTGACGGACTATCTTCACCCGCGCGTAGCCATGACGAACTTTGGCCAGAGTTTCGGAAGCGGGGCCTTGTCTGACGACACGATCCCGAGCGGAGCGCCCCAAAGCCGGCGGCCCGCCGACGTGACCGACGGTCTGAGCAACACGATTTTGATGCTGGAATCGGCGGGCCACCCGGTGAACTACATCCTCGGGCGTCCCAACCCGACCCCGCCCGCGTACTTCGGCTGGGAGGGCGAATGGCCGGACGGCGTGGGCATGTTTGTCGTGACCTATACCGCCGACGGCGTCACGCCCAGCTTCGTCCACCCTTCTTGCGGCAGCTACCCGACGTCCACCGACGGATCGGCTACGTGCCTGATGAACTGCAACAACAATTGGGCGCCGTACGCCTTCCATCCCGGCGGGATCAACGTCAGTCTGTGCGACGGGTCCGTGCGGTTCCTGCCGGAGAGCATCGACGCCGTGACGTTCTGGAGTCTGTGCGTCCGAGACGACGGGAACGCCATTGGCAAGTACTGACGCGGGGTGAGTCGCCGGCCACCGTCATTCCGCCTCGAGCACATGGACGTCCTCGGGCTCGACCGTCAGCGTCACGCGGTCACCCGGCGCCGCGTTCAGGTTGGCGAACTCCTTGCGGCCTAGCAGGGCTTGGAGGCTGAGCCCGCCGCCGCAGGCGACGGACACCTGGACCACGGCGCCCCGATCTGTCAACTCGCCGACCGTTCCTGGCAGCAGGTTCGCGTCCGGCGACGTCGGAGACGGCTCGCCGCGCGAGATGCGCAGGTTTTCGGGCCGGATGATGAAGCTCACGTCGTGGCCGGCGGCCGCTGGCCCGGCGCGGGCGGCGCGGAACTGGACGCCGTCCGCGCAGGCGATGCGCAGCCCGCGGCCGGCGCTCATGACCCGGCCCGTCAGCACGTTTCCGGCCTGGACGAATTGGGCCACGAAGCGGTTGCGCGGCCGTTGGAGGATTTCCTGCGGCGTACCGGCTTGGATGATCCGGCCGGCGTGGATCACGCCGACGCGGTCCGCCACCGCGAGCATCTCGGCAAAGTTATGGCAGACGTGGATCGTGGTCGTGCCCGTGCGGCGCTGGAGGCCCTTGATCTGCCGACACAGCGTGTCCCGCATCTGCTCGTCCAGCGCGCTCACCGGCTCATCCAACAGGAGCAGCAGCGGCTGGACGGCCAGCGCCCGCGCCAGCGCCACCCGCTGCTTCTCGCCGCCGGACAGGTTCCGGGGCTTGCGGCGGGCCAGCGGTTCGATGTCCACCAACTGCAACAGCTCATCGACCTGGCGGCTCTCGGGTCCCAGCCAGGCAGCGAGCGGAGTGCGGAGCCCGAAGGCAACGTTGCTGCGGACGGTAAGGTGCGGAAACAGCGCGTAGTCTTGCGGCAAGTAGCCGATCCGCCGGCGGCGCGGCTCCAAGCGCGTGACGTCGGCCCCCTCCACCAGAATCTGCCCGGCGTCGATGCGGTGCAGCCCGCACAGGCTCTCCAGCAGCAGCGTCTTGCCCGATCCGCTCGGCCCCAGGAGCACAAAGTACTCGCCCCGCGCCACCTCCAACGAGATGTCCTGCAGGGCGAACGGACCGACGGAGAAACGCAACTGCTGCACCACGATCATGATCTGCCGAGCCCCAGAATACGCACGCCCACCAACGCCGTGGTGGCCAACACGAGCATCAGGATGGTCACCGCCAATGCCACTTCGATCCGGCCCACGGATGTCTCCAAATAGACCGTCGTCGGCAGCACCTCGGTCCGCATCCGCACCGCGCCCACGAAGACCATCAGCGGCCCGAAGAGCCCGAAAGCCTTGGTCCAAATCAGAATCGCCCCCGACACGATGCCGCGCGACGCCAACGGCAGCGCGACCCAGAAGAAAGCCCCCGCGCGGCCGTAACCGAGCGTCAAGGCGACGTGCTCCAGCCGCGGATCGATGCCGTCGAACGTCAGCTTGACCGCCCGGATCCCAAACGACGCCGACGCCAAAAACTGGCAGAGGATAATCCCCTTCTTCTGAAACACGAACTTGAAACCGGCGTTCTCGATGAACTGCCCCACGTCCGTCCGGAAGAAGACCAGCAGCGAGAGCCCGATGATCAGCGGCGGCAGCAGGATCGGCAGATCGACGATCGAGTCGACCACCACGTGTCCGGGAAAACGATAGCGGCTCAGCGCGTAACCCATCGGAACCGCGAACATCAAGCCGATCAGCACCGACAGACCGCTGGTCCACAACGACAGCCGAAGCGCCGCCCGAATCTCCTTGGCCCGCAGCACCTGGCCGACCGCGTCCCAGCTGGTGTACGCAACGTCCGCCGCGAACAGCGCCAGCCAGCCGCCCACGAACAGGACGACGAACGCCAGCATCGCGGCGGCGAACAGCCGGCTGGAAAGTCCGCCCACCGGTTTGCCGGCGCGGGACGGGGAGGAAAAGAAACCGCTCACGGCTTGCCTCCCGCCGGCGCGCCGCGCGCCGCCGACTCGCGATCCGGCGTTTCCGGCGGCGAGGTCGTGTAGTGGTGCTTGGCGAAAACCGCTTGTCCTTCCGGCGAGGTCAGCAGGGCGACGAACTGCCGGGCCAGATCGGGTTGGCGGCTCGACCGCAGCACGCCGACCGCCACGGTCGAAACCGCATTCTGGCCGGCAGGGATCGCAACCGTTTCGGCCTTGTCGGCAAAGTTGGCGGCCACGGCATCCCAGACGATGGCCGCGTCCAAGGCCCCCACCGCGACGTTGGTGCCCAGTTCGTTGACGGTCAGCGAGCGGAAGGCGACGCGGTCCGCCATTTCCTTCTCGCTGACGCCTGCCCGCTGGAAGATCTGCTCGCAGTTCCGCCCGATGGCGCAGGCCTGGATGTCACCCAATCCGACCTTGAGTCCGGCCTGCAACAAATCCTGCAGCGTCCGAATCCCTTTGGGGTTGCCTTTCTGGACGAGAATCACCGGCACGAAGTAGCAGACGGTGGTCTTCTCGGCGACCAAACCTTCGGCCTCGGCCTGCTCGACATAGTGCACTTCGCCGGGCAGGTACAAATCGCCTTGGCCCGTCAGCTTGATGCGGCTCAGCAGCACTTCGCTGCCGGCGTAATCGCACTCGATCCGCACGTTGTGCCGGCTGCCGAACGTCTCGGCCAACTCGGCCACCGGCCAACGCAGGCCGGCCCCGCAATACAACATCAGCGCCGGCGGCGGAGCCTCGGGCGGTACCGCCTGCGGCCGGCAGCCCGCCAGCAGCAGGACCAGGCAGGCAACCAGCGTCCGCGGAGCGTTACTTGACATAGCCGAACTCCGTGAACACCTTCTCGCCGTGCTGTTCGGCGAACTTCAAGAACGCCTCGACGCGCCCCTTGTTCTGCGAATAGGACAGTCCGATCACGCCCACCCGCACCTCCTGGTCGTATTCGTAGGGCGTGGGCACGACCTCGACGGCGTCCAGGAAGTTGTGGGCCACGCCGTTCCACATGATGCCCGCGTCGCCGAAGCCGAGTTGCAGCTTGGTGCCGATTTCGGAGTGGTGCTTGAACATCGCGTTGCCGACGTTGGCCAGCACCTGGTCCTTGATGCCCTTCTTTTCCAGCAAGGCCATCACCATCTCGCCGCACGTCGAGTACTCGGGGTTGTTCAGCAGCACCTGCAGTCCGGGTTTGGCCAGATCCTCGATCTTCGCGATCTTCTTCGGGTTGCCCTTGGGAACCACCAGGCACGGCGCCAGGTAGCCGACGCGGACCCAGCGGAGCATGGCCCCGAATTCCTCCGTCTTGTCCATGTAGGGATCGTGGGTGATGAACACGTCCCCGCCGGCCTTCAACTTGACTTGCGGCAGCAGCTCCTCCGAGCCGCCGAACGAGAGCACGGCCGTCTGTCCCGTCTCTTGCTTGTACATCTCGACGAGCTTCTCGGTGGGGGGACGGAACGACGTGCCGCAGAGGATCACCAATTCGCCCGCAACCGGCGGCGCAGGAGCGGCCTCACTTGGCGCCGCCGAATCGGCCGCGGTTTCCGGCGCGGCCGGCGACGTCGTCGGGGGGGCAGAGGAGGCAGGCGGCGTCTGAGCAGGCCCACAGCCGGCGAGCGCCACCAAACTCACCGCGGCAAACAACCAGATTGCTCTTTGATTCCGTAGCGACATTTCACGGGGTTCCTTGTCTTCGTGTCCAGCGGGCCAAACCGCGTGTAGCAATCATACCGTAAAGCGCTGGGGCCCGTGGACACGATCTCTAAGAAACTTCGGTCGCTTTTTGCCCGATCAGTGCCCTTCATGCTCCTTGGTGGCCGATCACGGCAAGGGCGTATTGGGGGGCACGGCGTCCTTGGGGTAGGGGTTGTTGGCTCCGAAGACCAGCATTTGCTCGCGGGTCTCCACCGTCACAAACGACTCGTTGATCACGCCGTCGCGGCCCCAGGGTCGCTCGCCGTCCAATTCCAGATGCCGGATGAAGAACGGGTAGGCAGCCATCCGCTTCGACGGGCCGTAATCGTGTCCTTCGCGCGGGAAGTGCGCGTTTTGCACCTTGTCCTCTGCTCCGTACAGACTGTAGACGTGGCGGATGTACGGGAATTCCGTCTGCGGCATGAACTTGGTCCAATCCGCGCCGTTGGAGAGGAGCAGTTGCGGCCGCGGGGCCGTCAGCGCCGCGATCTCGGCGTTGTTGGTCTTGTGGTTCGGCCCCCAGTGGATCGACATGCCGCTTTCGCAGACGCAGCCGCCGAAGAAATGGGCCGAGACCTGACAGCTGGGCACCGAAACCGCCACCCGCTCGTCGATCGCGGAAAGATAAAAGGTCTGTGACGCGCCGCCGGAATTCCCCGTCATGCCGATCCGCTTGGGATCGACGCCGTCCAGCGAGAGGACAAAGTCCAAGGCCCGCATACTGTTCCAAGTGATCAGCCGCAGCACGTCCGGCACCTTGTTGTGGACCCAGCCGGCCTCCTGCGAATCACCGTAGCCCACCATGTCGTAATGAAACACCAGGGCCCCCATGCGGGCCAGGACGGCACAGCGGATCTGCCGGCCCGGGATGAACCGTCCGCCGTGGCCGTGGGCGGAAACGACGCCCGCGTAAGGCGGTTTCATGTCCAAGGGACGGTACAGCGTGCCGGTGACGTAGAAGCCCGGCCAGCTCTGGATGGCAACGCTCTCGGCGGAGTAGCCGTCGTAAACACGTTTGTCGAAAAACTGCGGCTTGAGCGGCGTCTTTTCCGGCAGCGGCGAGAGCCGCGCGCCTTCCAGGATGCCTTGACGGATCCGTGCCTTGCGCTGCTCCCACCCAGCGAGATCCGAATAGGATGCCTTGAACTCGTCCAACTCCCGCTTGGCTTCTTCGGGCGTCTGGGCATTGCCTCGGCGCAGCTGGGGACCCTCTCCAGCGCGTGCCCGGCGCGCCGAGCCGCCAAGGACCGTACCGGCGAAGCACAGGCCGCCGACACCTTGCAGAAACGCCCGCCGCGTGCCTCCTTGACCATCCTCCAGGGCAGCCGTTCGTGTCGTTCGCCGCAGCAGTCTCTCGCAATCGTCATGGTTCATCGCACTTGCTCCTTCCATTCAGGGGTGAAGTCGGTTATGGGAATCGGGTACAACCGCCGGGGTCAGGCAGCGTTGCTACGGGCAATCGTACCTCCCGAATTCCTCCGCCAGTTCGCTCAACAAGATCAATCGTTGTGGCAGCACGCGGGGCGCGACGGAACAGGCGGAGGACAGGATGTACCCGGAGCCCGGCTTGCCGATCCGCAACCGGTCCAGGACGGCTTGCCGGAAGCGGGCGTCGTCAGCGTACAGCATCTCGTTCACGGCGTCCAGGTTGCCCTTGAAGAACAGCCGCTCGCCGAACTCCGCTTTCGCCTGGGCCAGATCGACCGTCCCCAGCGGCGGCGGGTCCAGTGTGTCGATCCCATCCAAGCCCGTTTCGGCCATCAAGTCCAAGCGGTCGCCGATCGCGCCGCAAGTGTGCGTGTACGCGGGAATCCCGAACTCGTGGATCGCCTCGACCACCCGCCGCTCGTAAGGCACCACGAATTCCCGGTACATCGCCCGGCTGATGAATCCGGCGCCGGCAAACGCCGAACTGATCAAGATCGCGTCCGGCTGATGCGGCGCGTAACACCTGACCATCGCCGTGACGATCCGGGTGAATCGCTCCAGCAGCTGATGGCAGAGTTGCGGCGCGTCGATCAGCGCCATCAGGGCCGGCTGGTAGCCGAACAACTCCAGCAGGTGCGTCAGCGGCGCAAAGACTTCCATGTGAACCGAAACGTCGGGGCAGGCGGCGCGAGCCGCGCGCAGCCCGCGCGTCAGCCAGTCGGGATAGGCGGCCGGATCGCCCAGATCGGCCTCGGCGGGCACGTCGAACAAGGTGGGCGCGTGCCAGGTGTTCCAGACATAGCCGGGCACGCGGTAGGTGGCCGGGTCCGCCGGATCGACGTGCGCCACATCGGCCCGCGGCAAATCGCTGCCGTCGGCCAAGGTCGTGTGTCCGTTGTCGTCGGCCGGGAACGAAGTCACCAAGGCGTCGTTCCAAACCAGCACCTGCCGATCGCCGTCCCGCCGCTGGCCGCTCAGCCAGCGCCGCCAATCCGCCGGGCGGCCGGGCACGTTGATCAGAAAGCCGTCGAACCGGTACCGCCGCTGGAATTCGCTCAGCGTCCGCACGAAGACTTCGCTGTCGAACCAGATCTCCGCCGGATCGTGCTCGCTGTGCAGGAAGTAGTGTCCCAGGGCCAGCTGGCACATCACCGGCACCCGGTCCGGGCTCCGGTGCCGCATCGCCAAGCCGACTCGTTCGCGCGAGTTCATCATCGCCTCCGTGTTTCCCAAGAGGAATCTGCCTGCCACAATACCGTTGGACCGCTCCCACATCAATGCTCTCAGAAGGGGCGTCAAGACCTGATTCGCACGAAAAACGACGAAGACGGCCGCCGACTTCTCCGCCGTCTGCGGCGCCGGTAACATACCGAGAGGCGAGCGGCCGGCGTAAGCCCGCCGGTTTTCCATCTGCCCGACATTGGCGCGAGGAGACCGCAAGATCACCTTCGGTGAAATCAGCCGAGATTCGGAAAAGCGGTCGCCGAGACAGGGCAACGATGGCTAACGCCCACCGCTCGCCGGGATTTCTGCAACACTTGGGTCCACACGACGGCGGACTTGCCTGAACTCTGGAGAAAGGCTCATCATGCGACTACGGCTGATTGGGCTCGTGATTGGCGTGTCGGCGTCTCTCCTTGCCTTGCTGTGCGGCAATTCGACGGCGCGGTACCAGGATACGCCGGCCGTGGTGCAAGTGGTCGAAAACCATCAGACCGCTTGGCGGATCGTCTCGCCGTCGAGGGACGACGCAGGGGTGACGTTTGCGATTGAGGAACTGCAGAAGTATGTCGAGCGGATCAGCGGCGCGAACCTGCCCGTCGACGACCGTCCGCAAGGCGGCCCGAGGATCGTCGTCGGACGGCGCGGCGAATTGGCCAAGGCGGACCGGACTGCGCTGCCGCCGCCCGCCCAAGGCTACGATGGCTATGCGATCGCCGTGCGCGGTGGTGCCCAACCCACGATTCGCGTCGCCGGTGACAACGCGCGCGGGACGATCTACGGCGTCTACGACCTGCTGGAACGCTGGGGCTGCCGCTGGATCTATCCCGTTCAGGACCCGGCCGACCCGGAAGTGGTTCCCCGCGCGGCCTCGCTGCGGCTGTCGGTCGCCGCGTGGGCCGTGGCTTCGCCCCTGCAGTACCGCATCCACAACGGCGACGCGTGGTACTTCGACATCCAGCCGGACACCGCGATCAAGCAGGTCGATCACGCAGCCAAGATCCGCTGCAACATGATCGGGTGGCAGTGCGCTCACGACAAGCCCCTGGCGCAGCAATATGACGCCTTGCGGCAGCAGGGCGTGCTCGGAGAACGCGAGAAACGGGCGCTGACCTTGCACGGGCCGGCCGCCACCCGTGGCGAGGTTGATGAGAAAGAAGATCGGCATCTGCTTCGAGAGCGGCAACGTCGGATGGAGGCCTACTTCGATGTTGTCACAGTAGTAGATCGTGTCCGACTCGGTGATCTTGCAGCCGTAGGTGTCCGAGTCCATTAACGCCTGACGGTGCTGCCGTTCCCGAAAGGGCTACTGGGTCGGCCCCTGCAGAAAGTCCGGCAGGTAACCGCCTGCGGCGCCGTCCTTCCGCAGTTCGCGTTGCGAAGCTTGTCGGGCCTTCTGTTCCTCGTTCCGCCGCTCGAGGTACGAGCCCTTCCGCAGCCGATCCTCTTTGTCGGAACCTGCTTCCACCACCACCGCGGAGGAGGTGAGCAGGCACTTGGAGATCACGTTGATGCGATGACAGCGGGTTTGACACAGTCCGCAGCCGACACACCGCTCGGCCCGCACGGTGGGCGCGAGGAAGCCGCTTCCTTCGATGGGCTCGCCCGCGGCATCCAACTCCGTCCCGACGCGGACGAACTCGAAAGCGCCGTAGCCCGCCAGCCGGCACTCATCGACGCACAACTGGCAGGCCTCCCGGCCGGCGTAAGGCAGGCATGTCTGCGGATTCACCACGGCCAGCCCCAGGCGAGCTGCCCGCTTTTCCTCCAAGGGCAGCGCGCGAATCGCACCGGTAGGGCAGACTTGTCCGCAGTTGCTGCAACTGGGCTCGCAACCCGACCAGTCCGCCACGACTTGAGGCGTCCAAAGATTGTCCAAGCCTCGGCTCAGGCCGAGCGGCTGTAACACATTGTTCGGACACGCCTGATAGCATTCGCCACAGCGGATGCAAAGCCGCAAGAAATCGGTTTCCGGCACACTGCCGGGCGGCCTGACAATGGCTCGGCCGTCCGCTGCGTCGCGATCTCGTGCGATTAGCCTGGCGGTGAGCGCGAAGCCAATACCCCCTGCTACGCCGCCCAAAATGTCGGCGGCTCCGGCCAAAAAGCCGCGGCGCGGCAACGCGGGAGATTGGTCACAGGTCGGCTCGGAGGCGTGCGAGTTTTGTGAATCTTCACGGTCTATCCGCGTCCAGCGCCCACTGAACTGGATGGCCTGAGCGGGGCATACGCCTCCACAAGTCTGACAGAATGTGCAGTCGGACGCGCGCGTGCTGAAGTCGGATGCGATCGCATCGAACGGGCATACCTCCACGCACTTGCCGCACTCGACGCAGGTCTCTTGGACCTTCCGCTCGTTTACCCGAAAGAGATTGCCAAGCGAGAATACGGCGCCGGTCGGACAGACGTACTTGCACCAGAATCGCGGCTGCAGGAAGCCAAGGGCGAGCACGGTGACAAACAAGGCCAGCGAGACGAAATGCCCAGCGTGCCACCCGGGAATCTGGTGCCAGTCCCGAGCCAGGCCCGTTTGGACGGGCGTCAGAAGAAAAACCGCCGCCCGCGTCAGCACCGGAATCGCGGCGACAAAGCCAGCCAGCAAAACGCCGCCCAAGCTGGCCGCTAATACGGCGGTAAGGAGGTAATACTTGAGGTGAATCCACCACCCCGGACGCGACACGCGAAACCGGCGGATGCGGCGAGCGATCGCCCAGTCAAACAGATCGATCAACGTGCCCAACGGACAGAGATACCCGCAGAAACCTCGGGGTACGAACCAGGCCGCGACCAGGATCGCCCCGGCCACGGCCAACGACCAGACCCATGCGCGGGCCGCCAGAGCGGCGCTGATGCTGACGAGCGGATCCAGCACCAGGAAGGTCTCGGCGGGCAGCCGTTCCTTTTGCAGCAGCGTGTCTGCGTAATGCGATGGCCAACGCCCGGGCTCGGCCTCCGACAGCGACCAAGGGCCGAAGCTGGTGGCCAGACGATCGGCCTGTTCCTGGGTGAGGGACCGGACCGGCCTGAGCTGCAGTCGCTGTCCTTCGCACGTCTGCACGGCGAACTCGCCCAGGCCGGCTTGTTCTTCGGCCGCAGGATCGTACACAAACAGACGCGTGCCGACGGCGAACGGTTCGGGTAGCGACTGCTCGGCAGTCAGAGTCAGATCGCCGCGCACGACGTCGACCTCGTCGGGGAACCAATCGGGCCAGGTTCGAGCAGGGCGCGCGGTGTACGGCCAACACACGTACAGAAACAGCCACCAGAACGCCAGGAAACAAAGCGTTTGAACGATTCGCCGCAACGGGGAGGATACCCACGAGGTTCCCAACGCAGCGAGCAGACGCCGCAACCGGCTTGACGGGCGTTTTCTCGAAGACGGGACGAACCAGTTCAGTCGCATCAGTGCGGAACCTTCGTGTAAAGAGGACGGCACACTCCGCGTGCCGAATCCGCACACGGAGTGTGCCGTCTACGATTTGTAGCATCACCTATTTCAGAGCGGAACCCAACGCCTGGGCGGTCGCGTTGATGATCGCCTCGGAGGTGATCGTCGCGCCTGTCGTGGCGTCCACACCCTGGAGGCCTTGTTTCTGGATGATCTTCCGCGGCGTTTCGGTCATCGCGGCGTAGTACTGTTTCTCGTGGTGCTGGACAACTTTCACGTCCTGTAAACGTCCACTCTGCACGGTGACTTCGACCTGCAGGTCTCCGGCGTAGGCCGGCGCGGCGCCGCGGTAGGTGCCATCCGCGATCTTCGTCAGATCGAGCTTGTCGAACACCCGGATCGCCTCGATGTTCATCCGAGCACGTGTCTGTGCCCGTTTGATGCGGTTCACCTCGCCCTCGTTCCCACGCGGTTCGATCTTCAGAACCTTGTCATAGTACGCGACAGCTTGATCGAACTGGCCTCCGATACGGTAAGCATCGCCAGCGTACAGATAGGCCAAGTCCGCAAACCCGCCGCGGGCGGCGGATTCGGCGATCTGAATGGCCATGCGGGTCTCGCCCATGTCGGCCAGTTGCTTGATGGCCGTGATGGGCACCGCATTTCGGCTCATGCGGCTCAGGTAGTCCAAAGCCATCGGCTTGCTGCCCAGCCTCCAATAGCAGTCGGCCAGGAACACGGACTCCGGCCGATTGGGACCTTGCTCCACGCCTGCTTTGCGCCACCAGAAGGCAGCGCGAGCATAGTCCTGGATCAGCAGGTAGTACAGCCGACCCAAATAGAACATGTCTCGCCCCGCCTTCTCGCGATCGCCCTGGTGTTGTTCCAATAGGAAATGGACGAAACGGATTCCCTCGCGCCATTTGTCTTCGTTCGGCTGAATCACGTCCCACAAGTATTGACCTACGTTCTTCTGGTTATTCCAGTCGCCTTGTGGCTTTTCGGGCCACGTCAGATCGAGTGTCTTCGGGTAGTTCAGCGGCGTCGCGTCCCACCAGTCGGGAGGCGTGCGGCCCATTTCGTCGATGGCATCCTCGATTTCCGCCCGGCTGCGAACGGCGCCCGCCACAGCCCTGGGCTTTTTCACAATCGCTTCGCCCCCAGCGGGAGTTCGCTTGGTCGGAGCAACGGAAGACGGGGCAGCTTTGTCCGAACTCGCCGACGCGCGAGGCGGTGCGTTGGCCGATGCTTCGTTCAAGACGGTGCGCTGGCCACCGACAACGACAGCGCCGATCCGGTCAAGAGGGTACCTTCGTGTATACGTCCGGCCGCCCACATTGGCCTCGATCATCACGGACTGGCCATCGTTGGCGGAAATCCGTCCGATGATTTTGGCACCTGAGAGTAACTCGATGGTCACGGGCGTTGGCGATGGGGTCAGCACGCGGGCAGGCTCCCCCGACGTGCTCGTGTCGCCCCGTTGATTCCGGACATAGGCCTGGTCCGCAGGACTCAGACGGTCCAACGGCAGCGAAACGATGCGACCGTCGCCTCGCTTCAGACGCACGGTTCCGTCGTTCTCGTCCACCAACTCTGCCTCGACTCTATACGCTCCAGAGCTATCGGTCCATGTCCGCATTTCCGCTTGTACCGGGCCGGCGGCAAGCACGATCACCGACACGACGAAGATCGCCAGGCTTCCTGTCTTATTCACGGCTACTCAACCAATGGCTTGAGGTCTCGGATCCGGCCCGTCCCCGTGGTGTCTCCGGGACGCGAACCAGCGTCCCGGAGAGATGCGTCCGAAGGCCAAGGCTCGGGAGGCGTGTGAGCGCACGCGGCACGATCCGCGGTGCCTTCCAGAGTCTTGCGACTGCCTGCGTTCAGCGTTTCTCGGCGAGGGCCTTGAGGTGCTGGCGGATCTCCTCCATCTGCTGACGCAGCTCCTGGACCTGGCCACGGAGTTCCTGGACGCTGCGTTCGAGGTGCGGCACCGCCGCGGGAGCGTCGGCGGAGCGCTCGCGTTGGAGCGGCCGGCCTCCTTCCGGTGCCGCCGGTCGCTCGCCGCGGGCGAGTCGTTCGGCGTCTCGGGCCAGCGCATTCGCCTGGTCATTCAATCCGGCGGCCCGGAGGTTTTCGATGGCGGCGCGGAGATGCTGCAGCCGGCGTTGAACTTCTTCGCCTCCCGGTCGGCCCGCCGGGCGATCGCCGGGACCTTGCTCCAGCATCCGCATCAGTTCATGAGCCTCGCGTCCCAGGCGTTCCGCCTCATCCGCTCTGCCGGCTTCCTGAGCCTGACGCTGGGCAGCCTTCAATTCCTCCAGCCTCGCTCGCACCCGGTCGCGGTTGGGCGCCTGCAGTTCCTGCAGTTGCCTCTCAATCCGTTCCACAGCACCCTTCAGCTCGCGTTCATCGGCATCCTGATCCGGTTTGAGGGCCCGCAATTTGCGTCGGATCTCGGTGGCCTGTTCCTGCAGTTGCCTCTCAATCCGTTCCAAAGCACCCTTCAGCTCGCGTTCATCGGCATCCTGATCCGGTTTGAGGGCCCGCAAT
>CAYUFW010000172.1:0-3781 GCA_964443915.1 uncultured Pirellulaceae bacterium | reverse complement strand
TTGCGTCGGATCTCGGTGGCCTGTTCCTGCAGCTGTGCTCGGCGCTGCGCTATCTCGCGGGCGTGTCCTTCTCGTTCGCCACCGCCCTCGCGGCCAGATTCGTGCTCGGGGCGAGCTTCGGGCTTTCGTTCCTCACGCGGCGTTTCCCGCACCTCGCGATGCGCACCCCCACGTCCTTCCTTCGCGGCCTCTGCCGAATGCGGCGGCTTTTCCGCTTCGAATTTGACGAGCGGCACGTCGTGTTCCCCCTCGGCCGCCAGAGTCCGGGAGGCGTCTTCCGACGCCGGAGCCAATACGGCTGCCAACGTGACCGCCGCCAACGATTGACGCCAGCTGTTCACAAACACCTTCATCGTCGTCACTCCTTCCGTTACAGGGGCCAGGGTACGTGCCCAGGCCGTACAAGAAACCGCCACCAGAAGCAAAACCACGGGAACCGTGGTTGTCAGCACTCGAAGCCGTTTGCGATTTGGAGGTCGCCATGAGCCGCCCGACAGATTGAGCAGGCGTTCTACCCGCTGGCTCAACGCGGACGTCAAGCCCGGCCCCGCCATCGCCTGCCAGGCCAGCCGTGGGCGAGGTATCGTTGACATCCGCCGCCCCACGACCACCAGGCAGGCGGCCAGCGTGTCGGCGCCGTCGGGTACCAGCAAACAAGCCTCGTCGGCCGCCAACTCCCCCGCCTTTCGCCAGCGGCGACGAGTCCACCAGACCAGCGGATGCCACCAGAGCAGGACGGCTGCCACATCCGCCAACAACTGCCAGACCGGATCGCCGGCCGCCAGGTGAGCCACCTCGTGCGCCAGCATGGTCTCCTGCCGGGCGTCAAAGTCATCCGTAAAGCTTGCCGGAAGAACGATGACCGGCCGCAAGACTCCAAACGCAATCGGGGCTGCCAGCCCGGGCGACGCCAAGACTTCGACCCGCCGTCGAAGGTTCAAGCGGACAGCAAGCCGGTCTACGTGCTGCCGAATGGCCGTTTGACCGACGCGAAGTTGCTGTCGGCGAAAACGCCGCAGCAGCCAGCGCGCCCATGTCATCCGGACCAACAAGACAGCCGTGACGAGGAACCAAGCGAACGCGAGCCGGACGCCCCAAGCCGGGCTGTCCGATACAGCCTGAGCAACGGTGTTCGCGGCAGATGGGGCGATCTTCACTGCGAAAGCCAATTCTCGCGTCCTGCCAGCGCGCGACGCCGGTCCATTGGCCTCGCCAACGCCTGCCACGCTCGGCGCCGCTCGCCCGACCTCGCCGAAATTGCCGAGCGGATCTCTCCCGCGTTCCTGAAACCGATCGGTTGGTTCAAACGTGGGAGCGGGAGACTGATGCACAGCCAGCGGCAGTTTGCCGGATTCGGAAATGTCGATCGAACCGGTCGGCACTTCTGGTGACTCAGACCCCTGCGACAAGACGGGGCGCGGAAACAGATCTCGGGTGCGCCACCACTGCACGATTCCGGCGGAAATTCCCGTGACCTCAGTAGCCACCAACACGAGGATTCCCAGAATGGCGCCCTCCCAGCACGCGCGTTGCCAGACCGCGGAGCGGGTGAGACGTGACCCCAAGGCCATCCCGGCCACGACCACGCACGTGCCCAGCCCTAACGCGAGGGCGGTCCCCAGCCAAGGCGGCAGTTGCCACGGGAGCATCATGGTTTGGCCTTTCGTTGTTGGATCATCCGCTCGAGTCGGTCCAATTCGTCGGCGCTCACGCCGCGGCTATCCAGCAAGTGACTGACGGCGTCGGTGAGACTGCCGTCAAATAACCGGTCGACTAAATCGCCGGTCATACTTCGGGTCACCTCAGGCATGCTGACCCTCGCGCGGTAGAGGAACTTGCGGCCTTCCTCGGAATGGTCTACCAGCCCCCGCTCCTCGAGTTTGCGCAACATCGTGGCGACCGTCGTGTAGGCGAGCTGCGGGCGGCCCAACTGCCGCTGCACCTCGGAAACCGTCGCGGCATCCAAATCCCACAAGACGCGCATGATCCGCAATTGCAGATCTCCCAGGCGGATCCCTCGCTTCTTATCCATGACAATATCATCCTCCTCGACTCATGACGACTACATGAGTAATACTACAAAAGTAGTTTTTAGCTTGTCAAGAGCCCGGAGTGCAGAAAACGGACCCCGTGAGGAAGGCCAGCGAGCTCGTGCCCGTCCGGAAACCGGAATGTTTCCGCAAATGAACGGTCGGAGGAACGCGCGGCGACGGTGGAAGGTGATGCTGGAGACGCTCTTTTTCACGTCGGCCGACCCCAAAGGGTGGGACATGCAATGGCGGGGCTATAGGCGGGCGCAGCAGCGATCGCAACGTGGCTCTGAGAGGAACGTCGGAGAGGCCGTCACGGGGCTCGGAGGGCTCTCCTAAGCCGCTTTGCGTTGGCTCTGGGCGGCCACGGACTCTGGGGCTTGCTGTGCGATCAGTAGTCGGCCATCCCCACCGCGTCGGCATTGGTGCCGGCGTCGATCGTTCCGCTGAGCGTGCCGAACGAGAAGACGTCGGCCCATGTGCCGGCAACGGCGTTGACGGTTAATGCATCGTACGACGCAAGCTGGACGGAACTGCCGGCCGTGACCTGGGCCGTAAGAGACCCCATCGACTCGATGTTCGTCGCTTGCCCCGACGTTGTGCTGACGCTGTTGGCGGGACGTTGAGCAAACACGGCGATGTCCGTGCCAGCGGTGACCGTGACGTTAGCGTCGTCGCCCGCCCACCGCGTCGCGTTCCGGCCGGCGGTAACCGCATCCGTCAGTTTGCTCCAGGTCGAGACGTCGGCGTCCTGTCCCGCGTGGACATCGCCGGTCAGGTCGCCGAAAGACCACACGATCGCGTTCTGACCGGCAGTGACATTGCCCGACAACTCGCCCTTGGCGGAGACCGAGGCATCGCCGAGGGCCGTCACCGTGCCGGAAATGGCGGCGAAGGAGGTTTCGGTGACGTTGTGGGTCGCACTGACGGCACCGCTGATATCGCCTGCTGCGGTGACGGCGGCATCTTGGCCGGCGGTGACATTTCCCGAAATTCCAGCGCGCGAACGGACCGTCGCGATTCCGATCGCCGTCACGTTGCCCGACGTGGTGAGACCGGAATCGGTCGTCGCGTCCGTGCCCGCAAACACGTTGCCCTGCAATTCGCTAAAGGTGATCACGTTGGCACGGGTCCCTGCCGTCGTATTGCCGCTGACGTCGCCGAGCGCGTTGACCTGCGCCGAAGTGCCCGCAGAAACGGTGGCAGACATTTGGGCCGATGCGGAAATGGTAACGCTCGCCGAGGCACTGATGCTGCCCGCAACGTCGCCATTCAGGGCGGTGACGGTTGCGTTTCCTTGGGCGTTGACCGAGGCAGTCACTGAACTGGCGGACCACACGGTGGCGTCGGTTCCGGTGGTAACGCTCGCCAACAGCGCCCCCTGCGCCGCGACTTGGGCCCATGTGCCGGCAGAAACGCTGGCCTGCAAAGTCCCATTCGAGGAGATGTCCGCCGAGCCACCGGCCGCGTAGGTGCCCATTAACGAGGTGAAGGATTGGGCCTTGATCGCTCCGGTGGCCTGGACGTTGCCCGTGAGCGATTGGCCCGCAAACACTTCTGCCCCCGAACCCACCGTGGCCGTGACGGTGGCCTGGCGATCCGACCACCGTGCTATCGAAGTACAGGCTTCCGTACCCGTCCTGAATTTCCTGCGGGTAGCCGTACCAGTCTTCGCCCACCACGGAGATCTCCGGCACCAGCGGCGGCTGGAGCGTGAACGTGAACGACTGCCAATCGCCCATCACGGCATT
>CAYUFW010000171.1:0-17258 GCA_964443915.1 uncultured Pirellulaceae bacterium | reverse complement strand
CGGGCCTGGTTGGCGTACGTTTGTCCGGCGGGCGTGCCTTTGAAGGCTTGGACGAGATTCCCCAGCGGCCTGGCGAGGACGGTGGCCCGGAGGCTATAGTCGCAACCTGCGGTTTCGCCCAGCATCTGCAGGTCCAGCGCCGCCCGCCGCAATTGCCGAAGTTGGATGTGCAAATCACTCAACTTCCTTCCCGCCACCCGCGCGGGATTGGCGCCGATCGCCTGAATGTCCTTCAACAGCGAAGTGAAGAGACCATCGGCGGTGGTGAGCAGCGGCTGCGCATTGGTCAGGTTGTGGACATCCAGCGGTTTCATCGGCTCGCGAGAACTTGGATTGGCCCAGCAGACCGTGTTGATCAGGCCGAGCGTCAGCAGAGCAGCGACGGACGGCCAACGGCCGACGGCGTTTTGCAGGAGGCACGAAGACATGGGACGACTCCGACCGACAGGGATGATTTTGGACGTTCGAACACTCCGAAGCCGCAAGGTGATTTCTTCCGGCTGGCAACGTCTATTGCAGCACGCCCTGGAACGTGCCCGTCACGGCTTGCGTGGCGCCCGTGCCGCTGTTGGCCAGGCTGCCGCCGACGATTTCCGCCTTGACCTCTTTCTCTTGGACGGCAGTGATCTTCAGTTGGACCGGCTCCGCGGTGGCCGACCAAACGGGCCCGTTCTGCTGCGACTGGACGAACATTTGCGCGGCCAGCGTCTGGCCGTTCAACTCGGCCAGCGTGGTGGATGAACAGGAGGCACGCACGAACACCGAGGGAAACGTCTCCTGCCCGGCGTCCCGGTAGCTCTGCAATTGCAGCACGCCGGCACCGGCGGCCTTGAGATGCGAAAAACTGGCGTAGCAGGCGGAAACCTGCAGCGGCTGACCGATCGTCAGCTGCATCGAGCCCGCCATCTCCAGGGTTTGGGCCGCTTGGTCGGTCACGCCCTGGACTTTGTCCGCCACGTCCTGACTGACTTGTTGGGCCGTGTCCTTCATCGACTCCATGCCTTGCGAAGCGGCGTCTTTGACCGACGAGGCGATGTCGCTAACACTCTTGCCGCAACCGGCGGCGGTCGCCGCCAAGGCCAACGAGAGACTCCAGAGAACGCGAAGCGGCGGGGTTTCCGTCAACATGGCAAGGGCCCTTTCGTCTGAATACCGCCCGACCGGGCTGAATGCCTGGATCGTCCGATTGATTGGAAAAGGTACAAATCCTGCCACTATCCTGTCCTTCGTCGCGGCCCAGGTCAAGAGTACGCGGCCAGATCCGCCGGACCGGGAGCGAGGACTCGTCCACAGAAAATGTCGTCTTTCGCTCCGCGAAGGAACACCCTTTCGCGGAGCGAAAGGCGACACAACCGCGGAGTTGTTCCTGGACGAGTCCTAATCGGCCGGTCCAAGCTGGAGGCCGTAGAGAAGCCCGGTTTCTGAGAGAAACCGGGGATGACTTGGACATGCATCTTCTGCTGCCAAGCGATGTTCAACCGCCGCTGCGGCGTGCCGGCGTCGCTGCGTTCGATCAGAAACCGCGAACCTCCCTTGTCGTGTCCTGCGCCGCTGTGCGTCCGGCCGTGCTGGGGATTGCCGGACTTGCGTTGGCTACACCGTCGCCAATTGCACCCGAGCGCCGTCCAGGCGCGCGGCCAGCAGTTGGGTGATGGAGATCAGCATCCGGTAGCCCAGGTCGTGGTTCTTTTCGCACAATTCCCGCAACTTCGGGCCGTTGACCGAGATCAGCTTGCAGGCCCGCCGCGCGACGCCGGTCGCCGTACAGCGATAGGGCTCGACCAGCGTCGACCAGACGACGATGTCCCCGGCCACGAGTGTGTCGATGGTCCGTTGTTCGCCGTTGCCCAGCGTGTACTTGATGTCGACCTCGCCGTCCACCAGGACGTACATGGTATCGGCCCGGTCGCCTTCGCTGAACAACGTCTGGCCCCCCTCGGCGGTCATCTCGTCGGAGATCATCGCGGCTTCCTTCAAAGCCTCCTCGCTGATGCAGCAAAAGAACGGATAGCGCCGCAGTTGTTCGGGGGAAATCATGGTTTCTGTCCTTCCAGCATAGAGTCGAGTAGTTGGATCGCTTCCTGGACCGCGTGGGGAATCGCCGCCACCACCGCTGGCGTACACTGATCGCTGAAGTTGATTAGATCGTCGGCTTCGATTCCGATCAAGCGGACATCTTCGTCCGCCGGCAAATGAACGCCTGCACGACGGCCGAAAGCCAAGGCCGTCGGCAAGTTCACGTCGTGGGCCGAGGCGCTCTTCTGCGTCGGCACCGACGCCGTCGTCAGGTGGTGGATCGTGCCGGGCGGCGCGCCCGTGCGGATGGCATCGATCACGATCGCCCGGTCGTAGCCGATCATCCGTTCCATCAACCGCAGCCCGCCCCAGTAATCCTCCGTCACGTCCACGTCCGGCCGATCGGCCAGCCGCGATTTGAGTTCCGCCGCGACGCGCAGGCCCACACTGTCGTCGGCCACGATCGGGTTGCCCAGGCCGATGATCAGGGTCTTGCCGGTCGCCGAATGCTGAGGTGACATGCCCAGTGGCGAAAGAAACTAGTCCATGTATTGCGTGAGTCGGTCCAAGACCTGGCCCTGCGGATCCCGCAGGCGGACTTCCAGCGGCATCTGGCCGGGCAGGCTGTGCGTGGCGCAGCCGAAACACGGATCGTACGCCCGGAAGGCCATCTCGACCATGTTCAACAGCCCCTCGGTGACCTTGCCCTTCTTGATCAGGCCCTGGGCCGCCTTCTTGACCGACATGCAGATCGGGGCGTTGTTGTTGGTCGTGCCGACGATCAGGTTGACCTTCTTCACGACGCCCCGCTCGTCGGTGACGTAGTGGTGCGTCAGGGTGCCCCGCGGCGCCTCGACGCAACCCACGCCCTCGGTCGGCGTTTCCGTCGGCAGCACCCGGTGTTCCTTGCTGGTGATCTCCGGATCGGTCGCCAGCCGCACCCAATTCTCGGTGGCGTACAGCAACTCGATCAGCCGGGCCCAGTGCGTGGCCAGCGTGGGCTGCACCGGCTTGCCGCCCAGCGCGTCGTAGAACCGCTGGTACTCGGCGTTGGCCAAGGGCGTAGCCATGCCGTCGGCCGCGTTCAACCGCGACAGCGGCGTGGCGCGATACACGCCCGACTCGACGCCGTCGACGAAACCCTTCCAGCCGACTTTCTTCAGGAAGGGGAACTTCAAGTACGACCACGGCTCGACGCGTTCCGCGACATAATCCCGGTAGTCCTTGGCGTCGTACTTGAACCGCTCCTTGCCGTCCGGCCCGACGACGCGGATCTTGCCGTCGTAGAAGTTGAGGTGGTTGTTGGCGTCCACGGTGCCCATGTTGTAGACCTGGTGAGTGTAGGCATCACTCTTGATCAGGTCGACGTACTCGGTGTTCTTCAGCACCACGTCGGCGAACAGCTGCAGCGAGAACTTGGCGAACTCGATCGCGTCGCGCCCCAGCTTCTCGATCTCCTTGCGCTGCTCTTCGTCGATGCCTTTGCTCACTCCACCCGGCACGCCCCAGTTCGGATGCACGGCCCGGCCGCCCATCATCTTGATAATCGAGTGGCCGTCGCGGCGCATCTTGAGCACCTTGCCGGCGATCTCCATCCCCACCTTGTTGATCACGCCCAGGATGTTCCGTTCGGCCTTCGGCGCGGTGGGACCGACCACGAAGTCCGGGCCGCCCAGGGCGTAGAAGTGGGTCGTGTGGTCCGTGGCGCAGAAGATGTTGTAGAACAATTCGCGGAGCTTCTTGGCCGCGGGCGGAGGATCGACGTGAAACACGCCGTCCAAAGCCTTCGTTCCCGCCATGTGGTGCGCTTCGGGGCACACGCCGCAGATGCGCTCGGTCAGGTTGGGCAGGTCTTCGACCAGGCGGCCTTCGCAGAATTTCTCGAAGCCGCGCAGTTCGGGGATTTGCAGATAGCAGTTGGCCACGTCCCCCTGTTCGTCCAGGAAGATGTCGATCTTGCCGTGACCTTCCAATCGCGTGATGGGATCGATGGAAATGCGTTTCATTGCTTGTTCCTTCCGCTTTGCACTGACGTGGACCTCATGGTACCACTGGGCAATCACAGTCTTGATGGCACAGGATCTTCGAATTCCAGATTCGCAAGCGAACCGGAAGCTTCGCCGGGCGTGAGCAACACCAACATACTGATGTCGGCCTGCACATCCTCCGGAAGCTGTTCGAGCAACTGCCAGACGGCGGCATGCCTTTGCGACTTCTCCAACCCCCGGAAGTCCGGATCGATCACCCGAACTCTCACGGAGACGGGATTCTGTCGATAAACGTCGACTTGCGCTCGGTCATGTTCAGCCTGGTACGCTTCCAAGATCTCGGCGATCTGTTTCAGCGTGGCATCTGACTCGCCACGCGGGACATTGACGGCCATGCTACAGCCTCCCGTTCGCCCAGCGGACGATTTCCTCTGCAGCCTTCATGAACGCGTCGGCTTCCGTCGGCCGAATCGTCTTTGGCACATACCTGATGTCCGTCGACCAGTCGCTGACGAACGTGAAGCTGCGAGTAATGTCGCTTGGGAAACGTGCTCCTCCAATGTGATAGTATTGACTTCTCAGCCACTCGAAATCATGGGCCTTGCTTCCGCGAAAAGACCGCAACATTTCCTTGTGTCGTACTTCGGGAAGACCGTTGAGTACGAGCGCCTTGAGAATACACTCAATGCCGTAGCCGGCCAAGTAAACCGCGCCAGTTGTGTGTTCAGCTTTCTGCAGAATTCGCGCATCGTCGAGTCGTTGTAGGACAGCCCTGTAGAACCGCCTCGCTTCAACGGAAACGGGCACGCCCATGCATCGTATCTCCGTTTGTGTGCGCCCTAGCTCGCCGCCACCCGCTTGCCGCGCCGCAGCTGGCTGCCGGCCAGGCTGAAGCGGTAGAACGTGCCTACCGGGTCCGGGAGGCCTTTCTGGATAATGGCGTCGATCTCTTCGGGATCCTGGGAATCGATCACGGACGCCAGGGCGCTGAACAGCCGTGCTCCGTAGTCCTCCACGCCGTCGTTGGGGCCGTAGCAGCCGATGCACGGCGAGTTGACTTTCGGGCACAGGCAGCCGCAGCCGGCGCGCGTGGCGATGCCGCAGCACACGATGCCCTGCTCCAGCAGACACGTCTTCTCATCGGGGATCACCTCCCAGGTCCGCTTGAATTCCTTGATCTTCTTTTCGGTCCGGACCCGCTCGCAGAAATCGCAGACCGTCGTGTTGGGTCCGATCACCGTGCCCGGCGGCGGCAGCTTGCCGCTGACGATGGCCTCGATCGCCTCCCAGATCCGCGGTGACTCCGGCGGACAGCCCGGCAGGTAGTAATCGACGTTGACCGTCTGGTCCAGCGTCTTCAGCGTGTCGTACAGAACCGGCAGGTGCAGCGTGCCCTCCGGAACCTTGGTCTCGGCTTGCGGCCGCACCTGGTCACGGTTCTCCGTGGAGAACGTTTCCTGGTAACTGTTGTCGAAGATCGCCTTGCGGCTGTGCAGGTTGGCCAGGCCGGGGATGCAGCCTTCGCTGGCACACGAGCCGAAGGCCACCAACACCTTGGACTTCCTCCGCAGCAGCTGCGCCATGTATTCGTTTTCGCTGGTGCGAATGCCGCCGTTGAACAGGCAGACGTCGATCTCGCCGTCCGACATCTTCTCGACGTCGGACACCTTGCCGTCGGCGATACAGGGGCAGAAGACGATGTCGAACGCTTTGGCGACGTCCAGGATCTTGTCGTCGATGCCCAGGATCGAAATCTCGCAACCGCCGCAGGACGCGGCCCAGTAGATGGCCAGCTTGCCCTTGCCGTTTGTCCCACTCATGCCGGTACCTCCATCGCCTCTTGGTGTTCGTGAACGATGTCTTCCAGGGCCTTCAGACGCTGGCCGTTTTCTTCCCAGTTGTGGGACCAGCCCAGGGGCCCCAGCTGTTTGATCTCGGCCACCATCTTGTCGATGGCGTCGGCCAGCTGCTGGCCTTCGGCCGCGGAGGCCCAGACCAACTGGACGCGCTGGTCTTCCACGCCCATCGCCCGCAGGGTGTGCCGCAGCATGTGGAAGCGGCGCATGGCCTTGTAGTTCTGTTCGATGTAATGGCACTCGCCGGGATGGCAGCCGGCGATCAGCACGCCGTCCGCGCCCAGCGAGAGGGCCTTCATGACGAACGTCGGATCGACGCGCCCGCTGCACATCACGCGGATCGTGCGGACGTTCGGGGCGTGCGTGATGCGGGCCGAGCCGGCGAGGTCCGCCGCCCGGTACGAACACCAGTTGCAGAAGAAGCCGACGATCTTCGGTTCGAAGTTGGAGTCCACGTTACTCATCGCTCCTGATCCTCCCTTGCGCGGCGTCGCGGCCGCGGCCCAAGTCGGATGGGTCTGGCGAGCCGTCCGGGACGGCTCGGAGAGCCGTCCTACTAGACTGCTACGGTTTCCGGCGGGGAAGCTGCGGCGGCTGCGGGCTGCATCGCATCCCACAACGCGCCTTCGATTTCCGCGCCGATCTGTTGGTTGTTAAAGTGCGCTCCCGTGATGACTCCCGCCGGGCAGGCCGACACGCAGGTGCCGCAGCCCTTGCACAAGGCCGTGATCACGTGGCTCACGCCCCGGTCCTCGAAGAACTCGATGGCGTTGTACGGGCACATGTTGTTGCAGATCTTGCAGCCCGAGCAGGCATCCTCGTTGATCGTGGCCACCACCGGCTCGATCATGACCTTGCCCTTGGTGATCATGCCGGCCACGCGGGCGGCCGCCGCAGCGCCTTGCGCCACGGAGGCAGGGATGTCCTTCGGGCCCTGGCACACGCCGGCCACGAAGATCCCGTCCGTCATCGTGGCCACCGGATCCAACTTCGGGTGCCGCTCGGTGTACCAGCCTTCCATGCTGCAGGAAATGCCGCACTTCAGACCCATTTCCCGGGCGTCCGCCTGGGGTTCCAACGCGCCCATCAGGACCACCATATCCACCGGGAACCGCTGCTGCTTGCCGATCAGCGTGTCCTCGCACTGCACGATCAGCTTGCCTTGCTCGGACGGCAGCCGCGCCGCGTCGGTCACTTCCGACACTTTGCCGCGGACGAAGTGCATGCCTTCGCCCAGCAACCGTTGATAGAACTCCTCGTAGTTCTTCTGGTTCGTCCGCATGTCGATGTAGAACGAGTACACCTCGGCTTGCGTTTTCTCCAGCACCAGGTGCCCGAACTTCAGCGAGGCCATGCAGCAGATGCCCGAACAGTACGGATTGTGCCGGCTGTCGCGGCTGCCGACGCAGTGGATGATGGCGATCGACTTCGGCTCCGTCTTGCCGTCCCGCAACACGATCTTGCCGTTGGTCGGCCCGGCGGCGTTGCACAGCCGCTCGAACTCCAGGCTGGTGTACACGTTCGCCAGCCGTCCGTAGCCGTACTGCGGGATCGACTTGCAGTCGAACGGTTTCCAGCCGGTGGCGATGATGATGTTGCCCACGTTCACTTCGACGATTTCGTCCTGCTGGTCGAAGGCGATGGCGTTGGTCGGGCAGAGCTTCTCGCAGGCCCGGCACTTCTGCCGTTCGAACCAGATGCAGGATTCGGTGTCGATCACAGGGATCCGCGGCACCGCCTGCGGGAAGGGCATGTAGATCGCCTTGCGGTTGCCCATCCCGGCCTCGAACTCCGTGTCCAGCACCTTCCGCGGGCACTTTTCCACGCAGATGCCGCAACCCGTACACTTGTCGTAGTCCACGTGCCGGGCCTTCTGGCGGATCTTGACCTTGAAGTTGCCCACCGAGCCGCTGACTTCTTCCAACTCGGCGTACGTCAGCAACTTGACGTTCTCGTGCTGGCCCGCTTCCGACATCTTGGGCGTCAGAATGCACGCCGAGCAATCCAGCGTGGGAAAGGTCTTGTCGAACTGCGCCATGTGGCCGCCGATCGAAGGCTGCCGTTCGACCAGGTACACGGGATAGCCGGCGTCGGCCAGTTCCAGCGTGGCCTGCAGACCCGCGATGCCGCCACCGATCACCAGCGTCGCCTTGTTGACGTCGACGTAAAACGGTTCCAGCGGCTGCTGGTACTTAACGCGGCCCACGGCCGCGGCCACCAGCGCCTTGGTCTTTTCGGTCGCCGCCGCCCGGTCCTTGTGGACCCACGAGCAGTGCTCGCGGACGTTGGTCATGTCCATCAAGTAGGGATTCAGGCCGGCGTTGGAGCAGGCCCGGCGGAAGGTCTTTTCGTGCAAGTGGGGGCTGCAAGCGGCCACCACGACGCGGGTCAGGCCTTCCTTCTTGATGTCCTCCTCGATCATGGCCTGGCCGAGCGACGAGCACATGAACTTGTAGTCCCGCGAAACGCACACGTCCGCGCAATTCTTGCCGGCCCACTTGGCCACGTCCTCCACGTCGACCTTGCCGGCGATGTTGCTGCCGCAGTGACAAACGTAGACGCCGATTTTTTCGGCCATGGTTGTTCTCCAATGCTTGCGGAATCGTAGGTCAGGCTTTCTAGCCTGACTCAACGCGGCCTGTGGCCGCAACCAACGTAGAACGGATTTCAATCCGTTCGAACCGTTCGGAACGGAATGAATTCCGTTCTACCTGCCCTCACGCCGTCGCCCTGGCCGTCTGGCCTTCGAGTTTGGCCCGGATCACCGGCTCGGCGGTCACCAACTCCTTGCCGAAACCGAGTTTCTTCATGTCGATGCCCAGGGCCACGCCCAGCATCTGCGTAAAGAACACGATCGGCAGACGGAAATTCGTATTGAAGTAGTTGTTCACGCGGCCCTGATAGGCGTCCATGTTCAACTGGCACATCGGGCACATCGTGAGGATCAGGTCCGCCCGATAATCGGCGGCGCTCTGCAACAGCCGCCGGATCATCTCGAACGCCATGTCCTCGCTGAGCTGCGTCATGTGCCCGCCGCAACAGTGGGACTTGACGGGGTAATCGACCACCTCGGCGCCCAACCACTGGAACATCTCGTCCATCTTCATCGGGTACTCGGGGTTGTCAAAGTCGCCGACGGGACGCACGACCTGGCAGCCATAGTAGGCCGCCACCCGCAGGCCGTTCAGGGGCTGGACCACCTTGGCCTTCAGCGCCGCTTCGCCGACGTCGGTGTAGATCACGTCCAGCAGGTGCCGCACGCGGACCCGCCCCGCCTTGTACTTCAGATTGCCGGCGGCCAGCGCCTGGTTGATCTGGGTGTTCATGTCCGCGTGCTCGCACATCAGCTTGTCGACCTTCTTCAGGTTCAAATAGCACGCGGCGCAGGGGGCCACCAACTGGTCATGGTCCTTGTCGACCAGGGCCAGGTTGCGGGCGATCACGCTGGTGGCGACCAGTTCGTCCTGGGTGAAGTACTCCGTCGCCCCACAGCAGTTCCAATCGTCCAGTTCGTCCAGCTGGAGTCCGAGCTTTTCCATCACCGCCCGCGTCGAGACATCGTACGAGGCGCTGTTGACTTCCAGCGAACAACCGGGGTAGTACGCGTATTTCACGACGCACCTCCGCTTCGTCTCTCTTGTTTGCCTAGTTCTCGAGCCTTACTGATGATCGCCTGCAACTGGGCGGTCTGCCGGATCTTGGCGGGCCGCAGCGCCAATCGGCCGCGAGCGAACATCGACATCCCCATGCCCATGCTCTTCAAGCCACTCATGGGCTTGTTCAGCATCAAGTACCGCGTGGCAATGCCCACCTCGAACGCCCGGCCGTACTTGTCGACAAAGCCGGTGAACGTGCGGGCCAGCGCCGGGGCATCGCCCTCGGTCGCCTTGCCCTCCCGGATCGCCATCCGCTTGAGCGTGTACATGGTCTCCGTGATGGGAATCTCCTGCGGGCAGCGGGCGGTGCAAAAATAGCAGGACACGCAGCACCACATGGTGTTGGACTTCAGCACGTCATCGCGGCGGTTGGCGGCGATCATGGCGAAGATCGCCCGCGGCGTGTAGTCCATTTCCGGGCCGTTCGGGCACGACCCGCCGCAGCTGCCGCACTGCAGGCAATGGACGATCCGCTCGCCGTCCGGCGTCTCCGCCATGACGTCCCGCATGAATTGCGAGCGATGGATTTCGGTGCTTTCAACAGACATTCGGTTTCCTCCGCAGCGGTGAGGCATGAATGGAACCAAGTTCCTACCGCAATGGCCGCTACGGTCATGCAAGTGTTGGACCGACGGCGGCGATTTTCTCGCCGCTCTCCCAAGTGCCTTGAAAGCGGTGAGTTACGACGAGACACGGGAGTTGCAGTATGCGCCGCTGCCAACCCGGAACCACGGAATGCCGTGCAACAGCGACGGATTTCCGTGGGTTCGCCGTCCGCGCGCATACCGACTACGTTCTCGCCGCTTCAAGTGGCACCTTGACATCACGGCATAACCGCATCATGCTGTCGATATGAGAACCACGGTCAGTATCGACGACGATGTGCTTAATGCTGCCAAGTCGCTCGCCACGCAGCAGCGAACTCCACTGGGGCGGGTCATCTCGGACTTGATGCGCAAGGGCCTGCAACCAGTCGCGCGGATTCAGCGGAACGGCGTCTTTCCGGTCTTTGAGGTGCCGGACGGGGCGCGGCCGATCACGCTGGACGTTGTGAAGCAGGCGGAAGAAGAAATCTGATGGCCTACCTGCTGGACGTCAACGTATTGATCGCCTTGGCGTGGCCTACGCACGTACATCACGTCGCAGCACAGACGTGGTTCGGAACATTTGGGCAACGTGCGTGGGCGACATGCCCCCTGACGCAGGCTGCTTTCGTCAGGATCTCCTCCAACCCCAAGTTCATCGACGGTGCCGTGACTCCGAGCCAAGCCGCTGAACTGCTGTCCGAAGTTACCAAGAAGGAACAGCACGAGTTCTGGCCGGATGACCTCTCGCTTGCGAACAACAAAACGATCGCTTGGCCCTACGTGGTCGGACACCGGCAAGTGACGGACGCCTATCTTCTTGCCCTGGCCAAGGCGCGGGGTGGGAAGCTGGCGACATTGGACGGCGGCGTCGCGTCGCTGCTCCCAGACGCTGGCGAGCGGCAGGCGTTGTTGGAACTGATCGCGGCCTGACCGAGCCGGGGCAAAGCGGACGCTAGGGGACAACCTGAAGGTCTTACGGGTCCCATCCATGCATGTTCGCGGCTCTTGCGCACGCCAGTCGCAGCAGCAGAACCGCGTCTTCGTGCAGAAGCAAGCCTTGTTCCTGAAGTTGCAGGACCATCGCCGTCACGCGGGCCAGGTAGGCGTCGCGAGTTGGATACCGCTCGACGACCGAGGGCCGGGGATCGTCGGTCTGCAGACGCTGGGCACGAGTCTCGGCAAAGGCGAGATACGATCCGTGATAGGGGGCCAACATCCCTTCGGCTCCCGCGGCGGCGGACCGCAGGTTCCAACCGGTATAGGCCGCCAGCGGCACGGCGACGTCGGGCAAGCGAATCCCCGCCAACTCGTTGCCGTCGGCGTCCACCGCCGGCACCAGGGTGCGATACGCCGGGCCGACATGGGGCGGGACGCAATCGGCAATCCCTTCCGTCAGCCAGCGCGGGCCGAAGTCGAGCCGCAGCGGCGTGTAGTAGCCGGTCGGCAGTCGCAGGCCCGGAATCTGCGGGAATTGATTCCGGAAGGCTTCGAGATCGACCAGTGTCCCATCGGCGATGCGCGGGTAGCGGCTGTCCGGCGGCGGCTTGCCTGCCGTGACCCACTGGTCCAAGGCGACCAGCAGCGCCCGCAACACGAACGGGCGATCGTTCAGCGGGTTGCGCAGGTTCTGGTACAGGCCGCGATCCGTCGGTCCGCCGCCCAGATGTTGCGCCCCGGCGACGACGTACAGCCGCGCGTTGGGGTCCAGATCGACGTCCTTCGTGCCCGCTACGTCGGTGTGCAGCAACGACGCGCCGCGCGTCCAGTACTCCGTGGAGGTCTGCGTAAAGATGATCTTGGGCACTTGTCCGCGCTGTCGAGCGCGAGCCAGGATGTCGCCGGATTGCCCAGTCACGGGATCGGTTTGCGGGACCGTCGTGAAAGGAAACGACTCCGACGGCGTGAGCACGTTCTCGTGGTGCGTCGCGCACAAGGTAGCCATGCCGAAGCGGTGGTTGAACAGGCCTCGGCCGGACCCAGACACGTGCGACAGCGCCCCGTCGAAAACGATCCGCTGCCGTTCGTCGGTGTTGAACCCGTCGTACACCAAGTGGTTCACGAACCGGCCGGACTGCGAGATGCCGAAGATGTAAGCCCGCTCGACCGCCCCGGCCAGCGGATTGGCCGTTTCGTGATGGTCGGCTTTCTCGTAGCGGAAGAACGACGAGCAATCGCGGACGGCGGCGAATCCCAGCCCCGACACGCGCGGATCTTGGCCCTCGTACACCAACTCGTACAGCCATCCCGGCCGCAGCCCGTCCTTGACCCAGACACTGCCGGAATCGGGCACCGGCTTGTCGCCCTCCAATCGGGCGAACGCCCACTGGTCCGGCGGGATTTCAACGGCCGGCTCGGATCGTTTCGGGCGCATCGTGAGTTGGGCCCGCCGTGTTTCCAGACTCACCGGTGGATAGACGACCGACAGGGCCCACGGGGTCCAGTACAGCGGCGAACTGCCCACCGGCTCGTCCCGGCAGATCTCGGCGTGGATCTTGCCGGTGATCGTCTTTCCGTTTTCGCGAGCCACAGGGAATCCAGCCAGCAGCCGGTCGTCGCCCGGCATGACGTCGCCGCTCCAGCCGCACCACAGGACCGACCAGCCCTCGCGCAGCAGGAAGCCGTTGCCCGCGTCGGCCAGGGTCGAGGGGTTATTGCCGCGAGCTTCGTTGAACGTCCACAGGGCCAGCTTGTTGCCGCGGTTGTTCACGTCGTACAGCAGCCGCCGGTTGCCCCGCGCGGGATCGACCGGCTTGAGCAGGAAGAAATCGCTCCAGAACTCCACGCGGCCGGCGGCGTTGCGGGGGGCCAGCTTGATATCCGTGATGCCCGCGTTGCACGCCTCTTCCGGACGAACCTCGAAATGCAGCCGGCCGGAAATCCTCTCGTACGGCCCGGAACGGCCGAATGCACAGCCGTCCGCAAACGGCCCTCGCCCGCGGATCTCGACACGCACGACTTCGGCCGAAGCCAACTGCGGAACAAGGATCGAACAGCAGATTCCCAGGCAAGCAAGCCGTCGCACAATGGTCATGACGCTTCTCCGCAATAAGATTCATAGGACAAGTCCCAACTCGACTCACAATTCGGCCCTTTCGACAGCCCTTCATTCCGGCTCGACCAACCGCTTGTTGGGCGAGACGAAAACTCCCGTGGTTCCAGTTGTTCTCGGGGAGGTTTCTGTTGCAGTGAGCAGGGTAGATCCGGAATTCCAGGAAAGCAATCCCCGTGCGCATCGGGCGAGAAGGAGGCGGCGGAAAGGCTGAGGTCCAGAGTCCAGATGGGCGTCAAGGGGCTCTTCAAGCCGGCTTGCCACCGTTCGAGAAATAAGTGGCGTAAGCTTCCAGCTTGCGATCCCGCTATCTGCCGCAAGCTGGAAGCTTACGCCACGCAGAAATCGGACAGTTATTTCTCGAACGGTGCTAAGGGCGGCACGGCGTGCGCCTTCTACTTTTCGCTGGGCGTCGTGTCGGCGGGCAAATCGCCGAGCGCGAACTGGATGCCGGCCAACAGGTACTGCAGGAACAGCGGGCTCGAATAGGGCGCTTTCTGGACGCCCAGCGAGCAGTAGAACACCCGGCCCCGCCCGTAAGGCTTGACCCAGCTGATCGGGTAGTCGTTCTTCCGCCCGGTGGATGCTTCCAGCCGCTCGACGGCGCCCTTCAGCCAAGCCATCTTGGGGTCGGCCAACGGATCCGCCGTCTGCGTCATGTTCAGGCTCAACAGGATGCGGACGTTCTTCCGCGAGTAGGGCGGGCCGGGCACGTAGGCCTGGTCAAAGACGCGAAAGGGCTGGCCGCTGAGACACGCCGTCAGCGGATGGGCCGGATCTTCCACCTTGATCGCGAAGTCCCCAACGTAGTGCCCGGCGTAAAAGGCGCCCATCAGCTCGCCGAACTCCTTCCAGTCGCGCAGCGCACAGATGGAGCCTTCGATCCCGGCGAGGCCTTTGCCATCTTTGCCGACAAAGTCCAAGATGCTCTGCTTGACGGCCGCATCGAGCTTCTGGGCCGCGGCCAATTCCTCCGGCGGCAGCGTCTTCCAGTTCAGCGGCAGGAAGGGCGTGGGATCGTGCAGCCCGTTGAGGAAAATCGCATCGAAGGTCTTCAGACTCTCCGGCAGCAGCAACTGCGGGTCGTCGCCGGCGATGACCTCGAATGCCTTGGTCTTCCGCCCCAGGATCTGGACAGCCGCTTCGGTGAAGGGGTTGCACAGATGAGTCCAGAGCCGGCCCCAAAGGAGAAGTCGCCGAGGCTTGGCAGGCACCGCCGCCGGCTTGTCGGGCGCGATCGCTTCCATCTTTTTGAGATCCTGCTCCGTGGGCCGAAAGATGTTTCTCTTCGTCACCAGGGCGTCCCGGATCTCGGCCGGCGTCGGCCCCGGCCAAGGCCAAGTCGGGGGCGGCTCCTTCGCCGCCTCTGCAGCCCAAGCCGCCGCGGAAACCATCACCATCACGAGCGTCACGAGCGTCTTCCAAATTCCCATGATCATCTCCCGTACACCGCTATTCCAACTCCAGCACGACGATCTCGTACACTCGGACCTCGGGCACGGTCAGCGTCACCACGCCGCCCTGCTCCTCCAGTGGCAGCGTTTGGTCTGCGGCGTGCTCCGGCCCGGCCAGCCGCGCCGCCTTGGCGCGACTGCCCGCGGGCAGCCGTAGACGGACGCCGACTTCGCGGGCCGGTTCGCCGCTGCGGTAGTTGACCAGGTGGACCAAGCGGCGACCCGGCTGCTGCGTGAACTCGGCGCACAGTCCGTGCGGGCCGTCGACTTCCACGGATGGCGCGTTGTCGCACGCCTGGCGGACCGCCGCCAGCGGATCGTCCTGCGCCCCGATGCGCACGACGCGCTCCGCGGGCAAGTCGTCCAGTCCGGGCTTGGCACGCGGCCGGTTCCAGACATCGTGCGTGGCCGCCGGTCCCACGACACACAGCCGCCCGCCTGCGTCCACGTACCGCCGGATCTGCTCCAGCTGCCGGTCGCCCATCGCGACGCAGCCGGCCAGCACGAGGGCCCGGTACCGGCGCAGATCGTCCAGCTGATGATCGTAGATGATCTGGAACGCGCCGCGGTTGGCGATCAGCGCCTGTTCCACTTGGTTGGCGAGCTGGGCGTTGGGCCCGCCGGCGAACGCCTGGGAGGGAAAGCTGCGGAGGACGGCCACGTCGGCGATCACTTCGGCATCGCGGAGCAAGTCGCGGCGCTGGTGGAAGAACCGGATCGAGGGACCGAGGTCCGCGGCCATCAGGGCCTTCGAGCCGGGATAGTCGTAGGGTTCGGCATACTCGAACCAGCACACGCAGCCGAGACAGTCGCGGTTGAAGGCCATCGACTCGGCCATCTCCAACGGGTTGCGCGTGTAGGTGAAGGCGATGTTGTTCATGCGCCGTGCGATCTTGTAAGTGGGAATCCGCGAGCGGATCTGCCCCTTGTCGTAGCCGGGCCGTTGGCCCTCGTCCCAAAACGCTTCGCCGCCCTGGAGCAGCCGACCGTGATCCACGGGCGGGGTGATCCAGCTGCGCGGTCCGCCCGGATTGCACTCCATCAGGATGTCGGGCCGTAGCGTGCGGACCCAGCGGGTCAGGTCCCAGTAGGAATCCGCCAGCGAACGACAACCGAACTCGCGCCACGCGTATTGCAGCGCGTCCGGCGATCGCTCGTCGGGCGGCCGGACGGTCTCCAACGTCGCAGCGCCCATCGCGGCTCGCTCCTGGTCCGTGAACGTGTCACCCAGGTAGCGGCGGAAGCGCTCGACGGAACAGGCGTCGTAGCCCGGCCCGGCGAAGTAGTTGTCGACGTGGATCAGATCGGCCTGGATCTCCCGGATGGCAAATTCGACGATCCGCCGGTGGTAGGCCGCCGCGCCCGGATGGTTGCGGTTCCAGAAGTAGCGCCAAGTGGCCCGGCCGTACGTCCGCGGCTGGCCGTCCCGGTCCAGCAGCACCCAGTCCTTGGCCGCCGGGACCTCCTTGAAGAAGTGCTCCCACAGCAACGTAGCGCTGCTGACGTACACGCCGACGCGAAGACCGTTGTCGTGACAGAGCCGGGCGAAACGCACGGCATCGGCCATGCTTTCCCGTTCCGCTTCCAGGCCGCCGCCCTTGTTGCAGTGCATCATAACGAAGTTGACGCCCAACTCCTTCAGCCGGGCGACCATCTCCGGGCTGTGTTCGCGCTCGTAAGCCGCCCGTTGCTCGGCGGTGGGCGTGTAATCCGGGGCTCCGTCGCGGCGCACGCGGAAGTACAGCGGCTCCCAGCTGCCGGCCATCACGATGCCGTCGCGGGAAAGCCAGGCGGGCCGCTGCTCGAGCGGCAAGGTGAGCGGTTCGGCCCAGGCGGGCGTGACGAACAGCAACAGCAGTCCGATCACGGATTTCATCGGCATGACAGGGCTCCTCATGTTCGGCGAACGTGGCAAGACCCCAGCGGCCTCGACACAGAGCTTTTGCCCGCAACTCGTAGAGGATACCATGAGGAACAGCGGTATTGAACTAGGTCGCTTCGTTGTCGACAACTCAAGAGGGGAAGCCGATGTCTCGCGTCAATCAGATTCCTTGGGTCTTGTCGATCCCGTTCCTCTTTCCGTCGGCGGCCCCGGCGGCGGACGACGCCTCGTTCGACGAGCAGTTGGCAGCCAAGTACGGATTGCACATTCCGCCGGCCGGCAGTGAAGTGCCGCCGGCGCCGCAGTGGCTTCGGGAGGCGGAGATCGTCGCCAGCTCCGCGGCGGTTTGGAAGGGCTATGAATTCACGCTGAAAGAAACGCCCGTGACCCGGATTGTGCGGTGCCGGTCCGGTCATCGCCGGATGCAGCTTCTCGACTACCACCCGGTGGAGAAGGTCACGGGAATCGACGCCGAATCGGTCCGGGGCGTTCCCCTCCTGTCCCACGTCCCCCACAGCCCCGAGACTTTCCGGCTGGGCCACGAACACGGAATCCGAGCGATCCCGTACGTCCACTTCATGTGCATCCACACGAATTACGCGGACCAGGACGTGTTCTACTTCGAGCATCCGGAGATCCTGATGAAGGACGACAAAGGGCGTTGGGTGCACACGGGCATGGACGGCTCCGACCGCCTGCACCGTTTTCGCACCTGCGCCAACAGCCCGAGCTACTGGAAGCTCTCGCTGGCCTACGTCAAAAAGATGATG
>CAYUFW010000170.1:14705-17456 GCA_964443915.1 uncultured Pirellulaceae bacterium | reverse complement strand
TGACAAAACCCACGCGATCATAGAAGGCCGGAACAAGTCCGCGCAGTTCCGGCAGGAATTCTCCCGGTTTTCGGGCGGTTCGCCGTGCCGGAACTGCGCGGACTTGTTCCGGTCTACTTGGCGTGCGATCCTCGTCCTAATCCTCAACATCCCGCCGATTTCCTCCGTTGGGACTCCCGCCGCGGCCACTACCCAAGCGGACCGAATTCACTAAGATAGGGGCCTTTGGAGTCCAAAAACTACGTTTCCGCCGCCTGCACCGTGCGGCATCCCGTGCAGCCCCTGGGCGGGTGCCTGGCGGGCAGCCGTCAGGCCGGCGATTTCCCAGCCACTCTACGCAGTTGAAAGAGGTCAAGTCATGCCCAAAAAAGTCGCAATCCTGTTCGCCGGCGGTCCTGCCCCGGCTGCCAACGCGGTCATCTCGGCAGCAGCGGTATCCTTTCTGCGGCACGGCAGCGAGGTGATCGGCATCAAGAACGGCTACTCGGCGTTCGAAAAGTTCGGCCCGGACCAGCCGCTGGTCGAAGGCAAACACTACATCACGATCGAGCATCCGATTCTGAAACGGACCCGCAACTCGCAAGGCATCCTGATCGGCACGGCCAGGACGAATCCCGGCAAGAACATCTCCCATCCTTCGCACCTGGATGACCCCAAGCTGCGGGCCCCGTTGCAGCGCGTGTACGACGGCCTGCCTTCGTTGGGCGTGGATGCCCTGATCTCCATCGGCGGCGACGACACCCTGAAGACCGCGAACAAGTTCAAGCTGTTCCAGGACCGCTTGCCGGCCGGTTCGCCCCGCATCCCCATCGTCCACCTGCCCAAGACGATCGACAACGACTACCGCGGCATCGACTTTACCTTCGGTTACTTCACCGCCGTGGACATGCTGGCCACCGAGATCCTCAACTTGCTGCAAGACGCGGACGCCAATCGGGCGTATTTCGTCGTCGAGTGCATGGGCCGCAGCGCCGGCTGGCTGCCCTACGGCGCCGCGATCGCCGGCGAGGCCAGCCTGGTGATCAGCGTCGAAGACATCATCGGCAAGTACCGGATCGAAGAGTCCTTCACCGATCCGAAGACGGGCGAAGTGAAGAAACGCCCGGTCATGAACATCGACGCGGTGCTGGACTTGATCGTCGGCACGATGTTGGCGCGCGAACGGGACGGCAAGGAGTACGGCGTGATCGTCCTGGCCGAGGGCCTGTCCGAACTGCTGCCGATGGAGATCATCCGGGACGTGTCCCGCGACGAACACGGGCACATCGCCGTGGCCGAAGTCAGGTTGCACGAGCGGATGGTCCAGTTGATCGACCGCCGTTACGCGGAACGGACCAACGGGCGCAAGCGCCGTCTGCGCGGCGTGCAGTTGGGCTACACGGCCCGCTGCGCCAAGCCGACCGCCTTCGACGCCATGCTCGGCAGCCAATTGGGCGTCGGCGCCTTTCGCGCTCTCGAAGAACAGAAACTGGACGGGGTCATGGTGTCCATCAAGGGCCAACTCGAACTGTGCTTTGTGCCCTTCGAGGAGCTGGTCGACCCGAACACGCTGGTCACCGTGGTGCGGCACATCGAACCGGGCAGCGATTTCCACCGTCTGGCGAGGTTCCTGGAGACGCAACTGAACTCCTAAGAGAAGGCGAAAGGTGGAAAAGACAGAAAGTGAAAAGGTGGAAAAGTCTGGACGACGAGAGAACGTCGGGGAAAGGAGTCCCGGACGCAGGCAGCAACTGCCAGCGCCGACATCCCCATCGTAGCGTCCTCTCAGCCCGCGCGCTACAATCGTAGTCGAGTCTGACGGCGAACCGGATGGCGCGGGTATGTCGAGCAAACTGCGATTGACGTTTTCCGCCGGAACCCTGGTGCTGGAGGGCCTGCTGCGCGCCGAGTTGCAGCGGGCGTTCGAGGCGCCGATCTGGGTTTGGGACAGCCGCGTCAGCGCCTGGCGGTGCGATGCGCTGCAGTACGACCACGTGCGCCGGCGGCTGGTCGAACTGGGGATCGCCGCCGTGGACACGGTCCCGCAATGGCGGCCGATTCACTGGCCGCACGTCCGCTTGCCTGAACTGCGTCCCGAACAGCGCGAGGCCCTGCAAGCCTGGCTGGCGACGCGCTGCGGCTGCATCATCATGCCGACCGGGACCGGCAAGACCGAAGTGGCCTTGTCGGTCATGGCTCAGACCGCCACCAGCACGCTCATCGTCGCGCCCGTCCGCGACCTGATGTACCAATGGCACCGCCGTATCCTGGGCGGCTTGGGTTACGACGCGGGCATTATCGGCGACAACGTGTTCCGCGTGCAGCCGGTGTCCGTCACGACCTACGACAGCGCTTGCATCCACATGGACAAGCTGGGCAACCGGTTCGGCTTGATCGTGTTCGACGAGTGCCATCATCTGCCGGGCGAAGTGCGGCGGGACGCGGCCCGGATGAGCGCCGCGCCGTGGCGGCTGGGATTGACGGCCACGCCGGAACGGTCCGACGGCCGGCATCTGGACTTGCAGTGGCTGGTCGGACCCGTGGTCTACGAGATGCCCATCGCCGACGCGAAGGGGCACGTGCTGGCCGACTATGAAGTGGTGCGGATCCCGGTCCACTTGTCGGCCGACGAGCAGGCGCGGTACGACGGCCTGTCGGCCGCCGTGCGCCGGTACATGGCCGAGCGCCGCAAGGACGACCCGAAGTACAGCTGGCAGGACCTGTGCGCGGAGACCGGCAAGACGCCCGCGGCGCGGACGGCGCTGAAGGCTT
>CAYUFW010000170.1:7175-14695 GCA_964443915.1 uncultured Pirellulaceae bacterium | reverse complement strand
AGGCGATCGAAGACCGGGCCGAGGACAAACTGCGCGTGCTGGAAGACCTGTTTCGCCTGCACGTCGGCGAACCGGTGATCGTGTTTGCCGGCTCGAACTCGATGGCCCGCGACGTGTCGCGGCGGTTCCTGATCCCGTGCCTATTGAACCACTGCGGGAAGAAGGAGCGGCTGGAGATCCTGCAGGGGCTGGAGCAAGGCTCGTACGGCGCGCTGGTGGCCAACCAGGTGCTGGACGAAGGCGTCGATCTGCCCGAAGTCAAAGTCGCCGTCGTGATCGGCGGCTCGGCCTCCAGCCGCCAAGCCAAGCAGCGGCTGGGGCGGATCCTGCGCAAACGCGGCAACACCAAAGCCCGGCTGTACGAGATCGTCTGCTCGGACACCAAAGAAGAACAACGCTCGCGCCAGCGCCGCGCGAGCGACGCCTACGAAGGGACTATCCACCGGAGATGTTGACTCGAGACCACGCGATTGCCGAGTACGATTTCCGGGCCGGGAGGATTCACCCGGACCGGTTGACGCAGCAGACGCACCGGCAGTACGCGCGCTATGCCGAACGCATGTTGCAGATCTACCGGGACGGGATCGGCAGCACGCGCCGCGACCTGCACCGGGCGGTCCAGCAATTGTTTGCCGACGAGGAGGATTGCCCGCAACGGCGGATCGACGCGCTGTGCAAATTGCTCGACGACGTGGCCGCCTACGACCGCGACCGCCGCGGCAAGGCAGCCAAGCTGCGCCGCGAGGTCTTCCGCCGGGCGGCGGCCAAGCATCCGCTGGTGCGGCAGGCGGACCGGCTGTTCGGAGCGGAGGAGGACAAGGTCAAGGCGGAGATCGCGGCGGAACTGGGACGCAGTTGGGCGGAGATCGACCGCGAGCTGTTTGCCGACGTGATCGACTTCCATCGCTTGGCCCAATTCGAAGGCTACGAGCGGCCCACGGATCTGCTGGCCCGTTACAACGTGGCCCAAGTACAGGCGGCCTTGTACGACGCCCAGCACATGACGATTTGGGCCCAGGAGGACTTCAAGACGATCCTCCGCTACGCCAAGCTGGCCCAGTTGATGCACACCATCACGCGGGTGGACGACGGCCAGTACCGCATCCGCCTGGACGGGCCGGCGTCCGTGATGCGGCAAACGCGCCGTTACGGCGTCAGGCTGGCTCAATTCCTGCCGGCGCTGATCGCCTGTCGCGGCTGGCGGATGCAGGCCCTGATTCGCACCCCTCGCAGCGGCTGGACGCTGGCGCTGGAGTTGTCCGCGGCCGATGGCTTGCACAGCCACCTGCCGTCGCCCGACGAGTTCGATTCGCAGATCGAAGAGAACCTGGCCCGGAAATGGGGCGACGAACCGCGCGAGGGCTGGCGGCTGATCCGCGAGGGCGAAGTCCTCTTCCGCGGCCAGAAAACGTTTGTCCCGGACTTCGTCCTGCAACACGACGACGGCCGCCGCGTGCTGCTGGAAATCGTCGGCTTTTGGACGCCGGAATACTTGCAGGCCAAACTGCAGACCCTGGAGGCGTTCCGCGATCAAGGCGTCCTGTTGGCCGTCGCCGAAGCCACGGGACTCGACGTGCCCACCCTGCCGGCCAACGCCTTCGCCTACAAATCTGTGGTCCGCATCAAGGACCTGCTGGCTCGTCTCTCGCAGGCGTGAAACGCGTCATCGCCATACGGCCAGGGCGGAGCCCAGGGTGACGTCGGGGGCAGGCAGCGCGCTGGCGCCCATCAGGTACTCGTCGATGGCACGGGCGGCGCCGCGGCCTTCGTTGATGGCCCACACGACCAGCGATTGGCCGCGGCGGCAGTCGCCGGCGGCGAACACGCCGGGGACGTTCGTGGCGTAACGGCCGTGAGTGGCTTTGTAGTTGCTGCGGGCGTCGTACTCCAGGCCCAGCAGATCGGTCGCCGCGTGTTCCGGGCCGAGGAAGCCCATCGACAGCAGCACCAGGTCCGCGCGCCAGATGCGCGTCGTGCCGTGGACTTCGCTGAACGGCGCGCCAGTCGAAGGCTTGGACCAGTCGACCGTGACCGTGCGGACGCCGGCGACGTGGCCGCTGCCGTCGTCGATGAACTCCTTGGTCAACACGCTGTAGGTCCGCGGATCGTGGCCGAACTTGGCGGCGTACTCGTCGTGCGAGTAGTCCAGGCGGAAGATCTTCGGCCACAGCGGCCAGGGATTGTCGGGGGCCCGCTGCTTGGGCGGCATCGGCAGCAATTCGAAGTTGACCACGCTGGTCGCGCCGTGACGCAGGGACGTGCCGACACAGTCCGCGCCCGTGTCGCCGCCGCCGATGACGATCACGTCCTTGTCCTTGGCGCTCAGATAGGCGTCGTCAGCCAGTTGCGAATCCAGCAGGCTCTTGGTGTTCCGCGTCAGGAAGTCCATCGCAAAGTGAATGCCCTCGAACTGCCGGCCGGAAATCGGCAAATCGCGGGGCACCGTGGCACCGGTGGCCAGCAACAGGGCGTCGTATTGCTGCAGCAAGTCCCGCGGATCGGTGAAATGCACCTGCTCGCGGCGTTCCAGCATGATGCGGGTCATGTGGCCTGCGGGAAAATCTTCCCGGCGGCCGACGTGCGTCCGCGTGATGAACTGGACGCCCTCCTCGCGGAGCAACTGGATGCGGCGCTCGACGATCGCCTTGTCCAGCTTCATGTTGGGGATGCCGTACATCAGCAAGCCGCCGATGCGGTCGGCCCGCTCGAACACCGTCACCTGATGGCCGACCTTGTTCAACTGGGCGGCCGCCGCCAGGCCCGCGGGGCCGGAACCGACGACGGCTACCTTCTTGCCCGTCCGCGCCGCGGGCGGATGGGGTTGCACCCAGCCCTCGGCAAAGCCGCGGTCGGCGATCGCGTTCTCGATGTTCTTGATCGTCACGGGCGGATCGGCGATGCCCAGCACGCAGGCGCCTTCACACGGCGCGGGACAGACGCGGCCGGTGAACTCGGGAAAGTTGTTCGTCTTGTGCAGGCGGTCCAGGGCATCCCGCCAGCGGCCGCGGTAAACCAGGTCGTTCCATTCCGGGATCAGATTGTCGATCGGACAGCCGCTGTTGGACATGCAGAAGGGAACGCCGCAGTCCATACAGCGAGCGCCCTGGGTGCGGAGGTGGCTTTCGGCGGGCTCCGTGTAGATCTCGTGGAAGTCCGCGATCCGTTCCGCGGGTGAACGGTAAGGAACGGCTTTGCGCGGGTACTCTTTGAAACCAGTGGGCTTTCCCATGAAGTCGATGTTCCTTGGTGATGTTCCCGGGCGATGGCGGCGCTCGCATTACCTCTGTGCGATGTCTCGTCCTTCTGTGGGCATCTTGGAGTGCGGCGCCTTGTCGCCGCTTTGGCTCGAAGGCGACACAAGGACCGCCGCTTGGTGTTCCGCTGCCTTGCTGTATCCCCTGAATCCAATCCTCCGCAGCGCTCCAGGCCGCCGCGCAAAGCGGTGACAAGGCGCCGCAGTCCAAAAACTCGATGCCGGCCTCTTACCGGGCGGCGAACTCCTCGCGAACCGGCGTCTCCTCTTCCTCTTCGTGGGCGCGGCGATCCAGCAGCACCCGCCTGTAATCGATCGGCATGACCTTCACGAACTGCTCGCGGATAATCGTCATCCACTCGTCCAGCACCCGCTCGGCGACCGTCGAGTCGGTGTAGGTCTGGTGCATTTCGATCATCTCCAGCAATTCGCCGACGTCCTCTTCGGCTTCCACGCGTTCCAACTCGACGGTCCCCAAGTTGCACTTCGTGGCGAAATCACCGGCGGCATCCCAGACGTACGCGACGCCGCCGGACATGCCGGCCGCGAAGTTGCGCCCGGTAGGGCCGAGGATGATCGCCCGGCCGCCGGTCATGTATTCGCAGCCATGATCGCCCACGCCTTCGATCACGGCCCACGCGCCGCTGTTGCGGACGCAGAACCGCTCGGCGGCGCGGCCGCGGAAGAAGGCCCGGCCATCCGTCGCGCCGTACAAGACCACGTTGCCCACCAGGATATTGTCTTCGGGGGGGAACGTGCTATCGGCGGGCGGATAGACGATCAACTTGCCGCCGGACAACCCCTTGCCGGTATAGTCGTTGGCGTCGCCTTCCAGTTCCAGCGTGATGCCGCCCGCCAGGAACGCGCCGAAGCTCTGCCCGGCGGAACCGGTGAACTTGATGTGGATCGTGTCGTCCGGCAGACCCTTCTCGCCCCATTTCTTGACGACTTCGTGGCTCAGGATCGTCCCCACCGTGCGGTGCGTGTTGAGGATCGGCAGCGCGATCTTGACCGCTTCGCCGCGGATCAGCGCTCGGGCCGTCAGTTTCAGCAGATGCGTGTTGTCCAGCGCCCGATCCAGCCGGTGGTCTTGCGGAATCGTGCGGCGGACGGAGACCAGGTCGTGCGGCCGGCGGGCGAAGGCCAGAATCGGCCGCAGGTCCAGGCCGTCCGTCTTCCAGTGCCGGATGGCGTCTTCCGGCTCCAGGCAATCGACGCGGCCGATCATGTCGTCCATCTTGCGGAAGCCCAGTTGAGCCATGATCTGGCGGGCCTCTTCGGCGACCATGAACAAGTAGTTGACAACGTACTCCGGCCTGCCGCTGAACTTCCGCCGCAACACCGGGTCCTGCGTGGCCACACCCACGGGGCAGGTGTTCAGATGGCACTTCCGCATCATGACGCAGCCCAGCGTGATCAGGGGGGCGGTCGCAAAGCCCATTTCTTCCGCGCCCAGCAGCGCGGCGATCACGACGTCGCGGCCCGTGCGGATGCCGCCGTCGGTCTGCAGCACCACGCGGCTGCGAAGATCGTTCAGCACCAGCGTCTGGTGCGCCTCGGCGAGGCCCAGCTCCCAGGGCAGGCCCGCGTGCTTGATGCTGGTCAGCGGCGAGGCGCCCGTACCGCCGGTATCGCCGGAGACGGTGATGTGCTCGGCGTGCGCCTTGGCCACGCCGGCCGCGACCGTGCCCACGCCGACCTCGGAGACCAGCTTAACGCTGATCCGCGCCGACGGGTTGGCGTTCTTCAGGTCGTAAATCAGCTGGGCCAGATCCTCGATCGAGTAAATGTCGTGGTGCGGCGGAGGACTGATCAGGCCCACGCCCGGCGTCGAATAGCGGATGCGGGCGATGTTGTCGTCCACTTTGCGCCCCGGCAACTCGCCGCCTTCGCCCGGCTTGGCGCCTTGGGCCATCTTGATCTGCAATTCGTCGGCGTTGGTCAGGTACCAGGCGGTCACGCCGAAGCGGCCCGAGGCCACCTGTTTGATCGCCGAGCGCTTCGAGTCGCCGCTGGGCAGCGGCTTGAAGCGCGCGGGATCCTCGCCGCCTTCGCCCGTATTGCTCCGCCCGCCGATGCGGTTCATGGCCACGGCCAGGCTCTCGTGCGCCTCGGCGGAAATCGAGCCGAAACTCATCGCCCCCGTGCAGAACCGCTTGACGATGTCCGCAGCCGGCTCGACCTCCTCCAGCGGCACCGGGTCGCCGTTGGCTCCGAAGCGGAACCGCAACAGGCCGCGCAACGTACAGCGGGCGCGGGCGTCCTCGTTCAGGAGCCTGGCGAACCGCCAATAAGAATCGCGGTCGCCCGTCCGCGCCGCGACCTGCAAGTTGGCGATCGCGTCCGGGCTCCAGGCGTGCCGTTCGCCTTCCGCCCGCCAGTGGAACTCACCCGGATTGGGCAGCACGGGCAGGCGGTCTTCGGCCAGCGTGGGATAGCCCAACGCGTGACGCCGCAGCGTTTCCTCGGCCAGCGTCTTCAGCCCCACGCCCTGGATGCGGCTGGCCGTGCCCACGAAACTCAGGTCGATGACTTCGCGGTTCAGCCCGATGGCCTCGAAGATCTGCGCCCCCTTGTAGGACTGCAGCGTCGAGATGCCCATCTTGGCCATCACCTTGAGAATGCCCTTGGCCACTCCCATCCGGTAGGCGGACACCACCTTCGCATCGTCGGGGAACTCGGCGGCATCCAGCAGTCCGTCGGCGCGAGCCTGCCACAGCGCCTCGAACGCCAAGTAGGGATTGATCGCATCGGCCCCGTAGCCGACCAGCAGGCAGTGATGATGGACTTCACGGGCCTCGCCCGTTTCCAGCACCAGCCCGATCCGCGTCCGCTTGGCCTGCCGCACCAGGTGATGATGCACCGCGCCGCAGGCCAGCAGCGAACTGACCGGCACCCGCTCGGCGGACATCGCCCGATCCGAGAGGACGACCAGGCTGTAGCCCTCGTCGATCGCCGCTTCGGCCTCGGCACACATCCGCAGAATCGCCTCCCGCATGCCGTCCGGCCCGGCGCCGCGGGAAAACGTGATGTCGATCGTCCGGGTTTTCCAGCCGCGGTGGTCCATCTCCTTGACGGCCGCCAGATCCTCGTTGGTCAGAATCGGGTGCGGCACCAGCAGCCGCTGGCAGTGTTGCTCGGTCGTCTCCAGCAAGTTCCGCTCGGGACCGATGTAGCACTCCAGGGACATGATGACTTCTTCGCGGATCGAGTCGATCGGCGGGTTGGTCACCTGGGCGAACAACTGCTTGAAATAGTCGTACACCAGCCGCGGCTGGTCGCTCAGACAGGCCAGCGCGGAATCGTTGCCCATCGAGCCCACGGGATCGCGCTTCTGCTGGACCAGCGGCAGCAGCATGAACTGCATCGTTTCCGTCGTGTAGCCGAAGGCCTGCAGCCGCTGCAGCAACCCCTCGGAGTCGTACCGCGCAACGGCTTCCCGGCGCGGCAGGTCCTGGAGTTCGATCCGGTTCTCGCGCAGCCACTGGGCATAGGGCCGGCGGTTGGCGAAATCGTTTTTCAACTCCTCGTCGGGGATCAGCCGGCCCTGCTCGAAGTCGATCAGGAACATGCGTCCCGGCTGCAGACGTCCTTTGGCCTTGATGTTCTGCGGATCCACCGCCAGCACGCCCACTTCGCTGGCCATGATCACGCGGTCGTCGTGCGTCAGATAGTAGCGGCTGGGCCGCAAGCCGTTCCGGTCCAGCACCGCGCCGATGTAGCGACCGTCGGTAAAAGTGATCGAAGCCGGGCCGTCCCACGGTTCCATCACGGCCGAATGGTATTCGTAGAACGCCCGCTTGTTTTCCGGCATCGTGTCGTGCTTCTGCCAGGCTTCCGGGATCATCATCATGATGGCTTCCTGCAGCGACCGGCCGGACATCAGTAGGAATTCCAGCACGTTGTCGAAACTGCCGGAATCGGAACAACCGGGTTCCGCGATCGGAAACAGCTTCGGCAGATTGTCGCCGAACAGGCCGCCGGCCACGACGCCTTCGCGGGCCCGCATCCAGTTCAGATTGCCCTGCAGCGTGTTGATTTCGCCGTTGTGGCTCATGAAGCGGAGCGGCTGTGCGCGGTCCCAACTGGGGAACGTGTTCGTCGAAAACCGCGAATGTACCATCGCCAGGTGCGTCAAGTAGCTGTCGTCGGCCAAGTCCGGATAGAACAGCATCAGCTGGTCGGCCATCAACATGCCTTTGTAGATGATGACCTTGGTCGACAGGCTACAGACGTAGAACATCGCCGCTTGTTTCAGCCGCCGGTC
>CAYUFW010000170.1:0-7165 GCA_964443915.1 uncultured Pirellulaceae bacterium | reverse complement strand
CAATTCGTGGCTGGCCCGCTTGCGGATCAGGTACAGTTGCCGCTCGAACGCGTCGCCCGCCAGACCGCCCTCGGCGGCCACGAACAACTGCTCGATCGCCGGCTGGGCCGCGGAGGCCGAAGGGCCGAGATCCGCTTCGGCGCCCCGCACGGGCACGCGCCGCCAGCCCACCAGCCGCTGCCCCTGTTCCGCGATGATCCGCTCCACGACGCGTTTGCACTTCTCACGTTCCGATTCGATGGTCGGCAGGAACACGACGCCTGCGCCGTACTTGCCGGGTTCGGGCAAATCCGCCTGCAGATCGGCCCGCGCCACCTTGGCCAGGAATTCGTGGGGCAGGGCCGTCAACATGCCCGCCCCGTCGCCCGTCGTCGCTTCACAACCGCAAGCGCCCCGATGGGCCATCCGCCGCAGCACGTGGTCGGCGTCCAGCACCAGCTGATGGCTCCGTTGGCCCTTGATGTGCGCCACGATCCCCACGCCGCAACTGTCCTTCTCGAAGGCGGGATCGTACAGGCCATTTTTCTCAGGATATCCCCACATCGGTCGCCCACCCATCCCTTGTCTCGTCCCCTCCCGACCCGTGCCGCATCGACCAAGATCGGCCAGCTGTTTGTAAATTAGTAAAGGCAATAATACAAATACGTTGCATTAGAATATGCAATATAAGCGTATTGTCGGACGGGACTTTGGTCAAGGTGCCGGCGCCCGACTCCGCCCGCTCCAGCGGCGGCTGACTGCGTCCAACGGCAGGCTGAGCCCCGATCCGCGCCGCGCAAATCTCACCGAACACGAAACTTAGGGGAGATTGAACGCGACGGCGACGGACAGTAAGGTAAATGGAAAGCGGTTGGTTCGAAGTCACCCTCTGACGCGGAGAAGCCCGGTTTCGTGGAAAAAGCCGGGATTCTGGAAGTTGCATCCGGCCCATCGCTCGTGTTTTGGTTCGCCCTTCCACTTACCAACAGGAGTACGCACACCGTGAAGAAAGTCGCTTGGAACGTCGTTGCCCTCGCGTTGCTGTCCGTTATGACCACCTCAGTCCGGGCCGAGGAGGGGTGGGTCAGCCTGTTCGACGGCAAATCCTTTGCCGGCTGGAAGGCCAGCGAAAACAAGGACTCGTGGAAGATCGTCGACGGCGAATTGGTCTGCCACGGTCCGCGCAGCCATCTGTTCTACGACGGCGATCTGAAGCCGTTCAAGAATTTCGAGTTCAAGGCCGAGGTGCTCACGACCCCCGGCAGCAACTCGGGCATCTACTTCGCCACCCGCTTCCAGCCCGAAGGGTGGCCGAAGCACGGCTACGAAGTTCAAGTGAACAACACGCACACGGACCCCAAGAAGACCGGCGGCCTGTACGGCGTGTCCGACGTTTTCGAGGCTCCGGCCAAGGATGGGAAGTGGTTCGAGATGCACATCGCGGTTCAGGGCAAGCACGTGACCGTCAAGGTCGACGGCAAGACCGTGGTGGACTACACCGAACCGGCCGGCAAGGAAGGGCCCAAGGAAGGCTTCATCCGCGTGATCAGCGAAGGCACGTTCGCCCTGCAGGCCCACGACCCCAAGAGCGTGGTACACTACAAGAACATCCGCGTCAAAAAGCTGCCCTAACGCGGCCATGGCCGCGATCGAATTTTGGAGTGCGGGGCCTTGTCACCGCTTTGGACCGTGGCCGGGAGCGTGGCAGCGGATCGGGTTCAGGAGACAAAGCGAAGGACCGGAACTGAAAGCGGCGGTCGTTGCGTCGCCATCGAACCAAAGCGGCGACAAGGCGCCGCACTCCAAAATGGCCGATGCGGGCAACCTGCGAACGAAAACTCTCGTGAGCGACAACCAATGACCAAGAAAATCCGCACCTTCGTCGCCGTCGAGTTGTCTCCTGCCGTCGTGGCCCAGGCGGTCAGCCTGGTGGAACTGCTGCGGCCAGCCGGAGCCGACGTCAAGTGGGTCGAGTCGCAGAACATGCACTTGACCCTCAAGTTCCTTGGCGACGTGCGCGAGGAGGACACGGCGGACGTGTGCCGCGTCGTCACCAAGGCGGCGGCCGAATTCGAGCCCTTTGACATTGCCGTGGGCGGCGCCGGAGCGTTTCCGAACGCCCGCCGTCCGCGGACGCTGTGGGTCGGCGTCCCCCAGGGCGAGAAAGAACTGATCGCTCTGCAGACGGCCATCGAGCGGGTCCTGGCCAAACGCGGTTTTCCCAAGGAGCACCGCGCCTTTCATCCCCATTTGACGATCGGCCGCGTGCGTGACGGCAGCCCAGCCATGGTAGAATTGGGACAGGCGATTGAGGACCACGCCGACTTTGCCGCGGGAACTTGCACCGTCCGGGAAGTCGTCGTGTTCGCCAGTTACTTGTCCAGCACGGGACCGACGTACGAGCCGCTGGGCCGGGCGGCCATGGGCGCGTGATGCGCTGACAATCAAGTAGGTTGGGACTCCGTTTCGACCGGTCGGGACGGAGTCCCAACCTACGAAGAACTTCCCCTGGGAAAGGACCCTCATCATGTCCATCACATTCACCTGTCCTCACTGTGGCAGGCAGACCAACGTTGCCGATCAATATGCCGGGCAGTCCGGGCCGTGCGCCGGCTGCGGGCAGAAGATCACCATTCCAGGTGCGGGACCCTCCCCAATCCTCCAGCCGGCTTACGCGCCGCCCGCCAAGACTTCCGGCGGAGGCGGCGTAGCGATCGTGGTGATTGTGATCGCGTGTGTTTTCGGCGTGCTCGTCTGCGGCGGCGTCCTGGTCGCCCTGCTGCTGCCCGCCGTGCAGGCGGCCCGCGAGGCGGCCCGCCGCTCGCAGTGTACCAATAACCTCAAGCAAATCGCCTTGGCCTTTCACAATTACCATGACGTCTACAAGACGTTTCCGCCAGCGTACATCCCGGACGAAAACGGCCAGCCAAAACACAGCTGGCGCGTGCTGATTCTGCCGTTCCTGGAATGCCAGCACATCTACAACCAGTACAACTTCGACGAACCGTGGGACAGCCCGAACAATCTGGCCGTGACCCGTCAGCCCGTCCCCGTGTACACGTGTCCGTCGTCGCCGGGCGGTCCGGGGAGTACCGAGACGAACTACATGGTCATCACCGGTCCGAGCACGGTCTTCGACGCGGGCAAAGCGTGCGCCTTCTCGCAGATCCTCGATGGCACGGCGAACACGATCATGGTGGTGGAGGTCGCGGGCACGGGAGTCAATTGGGGCGAGCCGAAGGACTTGGACGCCAGCACGTTGACGTTTCCGCTGGGGACGCCGGGCGGCAGCACCCCCGGCAGCCCTCACCCGGGCGGCCTGAACGTGGCCATGTGCGACGGGTCCGTCCGTTTTATCGCCGATGCCGTGTCGCCTCAGGTGTTCAACGCGATGATCACCAAGGCGGGCGCCGAGGCGCTCCCGCCGGGCTACTAGTAGCTCCGCGGCATCACGCGGGCCTGGACCCGGCCGGGCAGGCCCTGGATGCGGAGGAAGCCTTCGGCGTCGTCCTGGTTGTACGAGCCGCCACCCTCCATCGTGGCGATGCCTTCGTCGTACAAGCTGTACGGGCTCTGCCGGCTGGCGACCATCAGGTTGCCCTTGTACAAGTTCAGGCTCACTTCGCCGGTCACCGTCCGGTGCGCCTGTTTGATGAACGCGAACAGAGCGTCCATCTTGGGAGCGTACCAGAAGCCGTAGTAGACCATTTCCGCGACTTCCGGCACGAGCCGGTCGCGAAGGTGCATCAGTTCGCGGTCCAACGTGATCTGCTCCAGCAGTCGCAGGGCTTCGTACAGGATCGTCATGCCGGGCGATTCGTAGACGCCGCGGCTCTTCATGCCCACGAAGCGGTTCTCGACCATGTCCACGCGGCCGATGCCGTTGCGGCCGCCGATCTCGTTCAATTTCCGGACCATGTCATACGCGGTGAGCTTCTCGCCGTTGACGGCCACAGGCACGCCCGCCTCAAAGGCGACCGTAACGTTCTCGATCTTGTCCGGCGCCTGCTGCGGCGAAACCGTCATGCCGAACTCGACGAGTTCCACGCCGTTGACGGTCAGGTCTTCCAGCTTGCCGGCCTCGTAGCTGATGTGCAGGCAGTTCTCGTCCGAACTGTAGGGCTTGGACACGGACGCCTTGACCGGGATCTTGCGCTGGGCGCAGTAGGCGATCATTTCGCTGCGGCCGGGAAACTTGTCGCGGAACGCTTTGCGCCGCCAAGGCACGACGACATGGATGCCGGGTTCGAGCGCTTCGGCGGCCAATTGGAAGCGGCACTGGTCGTTGCCTTTGCCCGTGGCCCCGTGTGCGAACGTGTCGGCGCCGACCTCGCGCGCGACCTGCAGGCACTTCTTGGCGATCAGCGGCCGGGCGATCGACGTGCCCAGCAGGTAGATGCTCTCGTACTTCGCCTGCCATTGCAGCACAGGGAACGCAAAGTCCCGGCACAACTCCTCTTTGGCGTCGACGATGCGGGCGCTGGCGGCGCCGGCGTCGCGGGCTTTCTTCAGAATCGCCTCGCGGTCTTCACACGGCTGGCCCAAGTCCACGTACACGGCGTGCAGGTCGTAGCCTTCCTCCTGCAACCAGCTGAGAATGACCGACGTATCCAATCCCCCTGAGTAGGCGAGCACACAGCTAGGCATGAGCGTTCCCCGATCGAAAGTGTTCGTGATTCGAGATGGTGGCCGGTCTTGGCGCTTCGCTTAACCGCGACCCAACGACGTGCCGCCTATTCTGACGAGCCGCGGGCGACGTGCCAAGTGGAGGCGCAAAAACAAGCGAGGGCGGAACCGGCGACCGCCGTTTCCGCCCTCGCTGTGTTCCCTGGCGTCGGAGCGGCCTACGGGCCGCTCCGACGCACAGTCAGAAGCTTCACCGTGAAGCGCTTCAGCAGGCAGTCGACCCAGAAACGGCCTGCCAGAGCTAATTGCTTCTACCCAGGAGGGAGGGCTGCCCTGTGTTCCCGCAAACACGGGGCGAACAGTGAAGCTTTCGGTTTCTCCTCGTTAGTGTTCGACCTCCATTCAGGACCTCGAAATTCAAGGTCCGCCGCAGGTCAATCGGTGTTCGGTGTCATGTTTTGAGCGAGCGAGTAAATAACGCCAATTCCGGCTTGGCACAAGGGCGAAAACATCGGAATTTCTGCCTTTCTTGCCGGCGGGACGCCAGCACGCTTTGTTCGCCCCGCCGCCGTCGCAGTGGCGCCAGCGGACCCGTTCCTGAGGGCAGAGTTCGTCCCTCGTCAGTTTGCCAGCGGCACTCGCGAGGCGAAGGAAATCACGCGCGGCCGCTCCTCCTCCTCATAGTCGATGTGCGCACCGACTTCGTGCAGCCACTGCCGCGCCACGATCCGGTCGTCGCACCCGTGCGTCTGCGAGCGGACGGCGCGATCGTGCCGCCCGCCTCCACCCGCGATCAGCACCGCGTCGCCGGGACGCGCTTGGGACAAAGCCCAGCGGATGGCTTCCGCACGGCCGGGCAGCACGTGCGCGCGGGCCGGGCGGTCGTAGCCGTCGAGAATGTCGTGGACGATTTGCAGGGGCTGTGGCCCGCGAGCCCGACCGCTGGTGATCACGCCCCGATGCGCCATGCGCTCGACCACGCGCCCCAGCAGGGGCCGCTGCGACGGATCCCCGTGGGCGTCCGCGCCGTACACACAGATCACGCGGCCCGCAGTGACTTGACGCAACGACCGCAAGGCCACGGCCAGCGTGTCGGGCGAGCGGGCGGCGTCGACGTAGACGCCGAAGGGCTGCCCGGCCACGACGGGCTCCAGCCGGCCGGGGATCATGTCGACGGCTTCCAAGCCCCGCGCGATCGTGGTCAACTCCAGTCCCATCAACAATCCGACGGCCGCCGCGCACAGGCAGTTGTACACGTGATGATCGCCGAACATCCGCGTCTGGATGGCTGCGGTCTCGTCGCCCGCCGTCAACAGGAACGTTTGTTCGCAGGGGTGGCGTTCGATGACCCGTGCCGTGAGTTCAGCCGGCGTGTGCATGCCGACGGTGAGCACCGGCCGGTCCAGGTGCCGGAGGACGAATTTGCTCGCCGGGTCGTCCGCGTTGACGACCGCGGCTCCGTCAGGTTTCAGGTGTTCGAACAGGCGCGATTTGACGCGGCGGTAATTGAAGATCGTACCATGATAGTCCAGATGATCGCGGCGGACATTGCTCATCACCGCCACGTCGAATTCGACGCCCGCCGTGCGCCGCTCCGCCAGGGCGCGGCTGGACACTTCCACGACGGCTGTGCCGCAATCATGGCTGGCCATCCGTGCCAGCCAGGCGGCCAGCTCGCGTGCCGGGGGCGTCGTGCGGACCGCCGCTTCGCGGTCCAGGCCGTCGCTGTGCGCCAGCGAACTGATCAGGCCGTTGCGCACGCCCGCCGTGCGGAAGATGGAATCCAGCAGCCAAGCCGTCGTGGTCTTGCCGTTGGTGCCCGTGATGCCCACTGTCCGCATCCGCCCGCTGGGGTCGCCAGCCAGACGCTGGCACAATCGGCCGTATGCCTCGCGGCTGTCCGGCACGACGCAAACGGGCGCATCGACCGGCAACTGGCGCTCGGCCAGAACCGCGTTCGCTCCGCGGCGCAGCGCCTCGCCGGCCGCCTCGTGACCGTCGGCTGCGGCGGTTGTCACCGCGACGTACAAATCGCCCGGACGGCAACGACGCGCCTCGTCGCAACACGACGTGACGCGGATGTCCTGGCTCCCGAAGATGTGACTTTTGGGAAAGAACTCGCGCAAGCTAACGCGCGAAACGCCTGTAGCAGTATGCATGGTCCCGGCCTCCTTGCCTTGCATGCAGTGCGGGATGTGAACTGACGGCTCTCCTTGCCCGTCAGGAGCCGGCGTTCAGCACGAGCCTGCGAATGGGTCTCGGCTCGGTGCGCTGCCGCCGGATCGTGGGAGAATTGTTCTGGATTGCGGCAGAAGTGTCAAGGTGGTTTTGGCGGGATGCGGGACGCGAGACGCGAGACGCGAGTTTCGGGTTGCGAGCAGCGGAATGTGTTACGCGAAACACGGAGCTGGCAGACTGCGGGTGCGAGAAGTCTGGAGCAAAACGGCTTACCGGGCAAGGGACAGGGAACTGGGGGATGACGCCTGACATCCTGACATAGGGTCAGGGCCGACTGGCGTGCCCGCCCCCACGTAGGCCGGTCTCTCCGAGACCGGCATCC
>CAYUFW010000169.1:5154-17462 GCA_964443915.1 uncultured Pirellulaceae bacterium | reverse complement strand
ACCGCTCGCAGCCGCAGGAGCCGTGCCAGGACGCCAGCCAACTGGTCGAGTGGAATCATGTTCGGCCCGTCGCTCGGCGACTGGTCCGGGTCCGGGTGCGTCTCGAAAAACAACCCGTCGACGCCGATCGCGACCGCCGCGCGGGCCAGCGGCTCGACCAGCGCCCGGTTGCCGCCCGTCCGGCCGCCCAGTCCGCCGGGTTCCTGGACGCTGTGTGTCGCGTCGAAGACCACCGGCGTGCCCAGCGCCCGCATCTGCGGCAAGGCCCGCATGTCGTTAACCAGACGGCCGTAGCCGAAAAACGTGCCCCGCTCACCTAACAGTATGTTCTCACAACCGGCGGCCGACAACTTGCCAACCACGTGCTGCATGTCCCAGGGCGCCAGGAACTGGCCTTTCTTGACGTGTACGGCCCGCCCCGTGCGGGCGGCAGCCAACAACAAATCGGTCTGGCGGGCGAGGAACGCCGGAATCTGCAGCAAATCGCAAACCTGGGCGACCGGGGCCGCCTGAGCGGATTCGTGAATGTCGGTCGTCACGGGCAGGCCGACCTGCGAGCGGACCTGTTCCAAGATCCGCAAACCGTCATCCAGCCCCGGCCCGCGAAAGGAATCCAGGCTGGTCCGATTGGCTTTGTCGAACGAAGCCTTGAAGATCAACTGCAGCGGCAGGCTGGCGGTGATCTGCCTCAGCCGCTCGGCAATCGTCAGCGTCAGGGTCTCGTTCTCGATCACGCAGGGGCCGGCAATCAGCAACAGCGGTTGCCGCTGGCCACAGCGGTACGGTCCAATCGTGGCAGGATTATTGGGCACGCGGGACACTCCTTGAAAACGCAGTAGGCGTTGGGGCTAAACAAGTTCAGCAGCATCATCGAGTGCGACGTCCAATCCAGATCTTGGGATCAGCCGAAGTCCAGAGGTGGTGGGAGTATACCCGCAACGGCAGCTCTTCGTAACGGTGGATCGACCGGAGAAGGGGTTTGAGATCCGAGGCGTCTTGCCCGTCTGGGTCTCCGTTGCGTCATGATGACTGCAGTGTTTTTGCACGCATCGGCGGGCCACTGTAGCGAAACGACGCGGGCGTCAAGGCCGGCGGGCTTGGCGCGCTTTCACATCTGCCTGCGAGATGGTCTCCCAGGAATCCGTTCGGAAGACGCTAAACAATTACCGTTGCGCCGGTTACGCCGCCGTGTCGCGGAATCCGGACCCGCGATTTTCGATCTGGCATCGTCCGTGCATAACACGTGAACTGCTGGTCCGATTCTAGGCCAGCGAAGAAACGCAAGCCCGCGGGGCCCGAGACGAACGTCCTGCCGAGTGGTTGCCTTGCCCCTGGCCATTCAGCACGCCAAGAGGTTTGGCGCGTCGACGGCCCCCGGCTTTTTTTCCACAAAGCACAGAGTGAAACGAGCCAAGATCAACCGCCTGCGGCACGATTGACCCGTGCCGGTCACAACGTCAGACTAACCATCTTCCAGAATACCGGGATGGCCAAAGGCCGAATCGCGCGCGGAAGAAAGGGACCGTCATGACGAAAGACGCCGGGGGGATTCTGTATTGCCTTCTTGCCGGAGTGGCGTTGGCTGGTGAAGCGAATCTTCCCAACCCGACAACGCCCTGGCCCGCTCAGTACAAGATCAAGCCGACGGAGACGCAGCGTCTGACCGAGGCCGATGTCGTTGGTCCGGACGGGATCGTCTATCCCAATTGGACCAAGTGCGGCGTGCAGGGCGGGATTCCTCAGGTCGCGGTCAAGACGGCCATCGAAGCGTTCGACGGGCGGCCGAACGACGGACGGGACGATTCGGCGGCGTTGGCTCGGGCCTGTGAGGCGGCCGCGTCCCAAGGTGGCGGCGCCGTATCCCTGAGCGAGGGCACCTACCATCTCGATTGGCCGGTGACGGTGCGCCACGACGGCGTCGTCATTCGGGGGCGCGGGGCGGACAAGACGAAGATCGTCTTCCGTTACGCGCTGCCGCCCGGCGGCGTGGCGTTTTACGGCTTCAAGTCCGGCGACCGCATCGGCAAGAACACGCCGATTACGCTGCACGCGCGGCCTACGGGTCTGACAACGATGACGATTGAGGCCGACGATCGCGGGATCCACGAGTGGAAGCGCAGCACGCATTCCGGCAACACGTTCGCCACGACCGTCAGCGCCCGCGAGATCGTCGGCCGACTGCCCGATGGTCCGCACACGCTGCGGGGCGTGGCCGGCTACCGGGACGGGACGTCGCTGACGGTGGAATTGCCCGTTGTCTTCGACTCGAAGTTCCACGACACGCGGCAAGTGCCGGATGCGCGGGCGGCGATTCTGTTCGCCGGACCCGGCTTCGCCGGCCCGCCCATCGAGTTGGCGCGCGACGGCCGCCGTGGCGAGCGGACGCTGGCGCTGCGGAGCACGGCGGGACTAAAACCGGGCGACTGCATCTTTGCGGAAGCGCCGGCGACGCCCGAGTGGAAACGCCTGACGAAGAACGCCTGCGCGTGGGGCAGTTACCGGCAGTACGAGCTGCAAATCGAAAAGGTCGACGGCAACTCGGTCACCGCCAGCCAACCATTGCGGATCGAGTTCCCGGTGGCCGACGGCGCGTACGTCCGCAAGGTCACGCCGATTCTGAGCTGCGGCGTGGAGGACCTGTCCCTGGAACAAACCGAAGACCTGTGGATCAGCGGCGTGCTGTTCAGTCACGCCTGGAACTGCTGGGCACGGGGGGTAACGGTCAAGAAGTGCGGCCGCTTTCCGGTCTACGGCAGTCAAGCCAAGTGGTGCGAGATCCGCGATTGCACGTTTGACGACGCCTGGTTCAAAGGCGGAGGCGGGACCGCCTACGCAGGCTGGGACAGGTGCTGGGACTGCTTGATGGAACACGTCGAGACGTTCAAGCTGCGTCACGGCCCGCTGTTCCAATGGGCGGCCAGCGGCAACGTGATCCGCAACAGCGTGTTCCACGAAAGCGACGCCCAGTGGCATGCCGGCTGGACGAACGAGAACCTGATCGAACAATGCGTGGTCGAGTCGGCCACGGGCCACGGCGCCTATGGCTACGGCATGTGGGGCTCGCCGCCGGAGGACACGGCCCACGGCCCCAACGGTCCGCGGAACGTGGTCTACAACTGCGACATCCGCTCGCCCAAGACGGGGCTGTGGATGGGGGGGATGAACGAGAACTGGCTGATTCTGTACAACCGCTTCCGCGTGGAAAAAGGCCAGGGCGTGATGGCCAAGACGTCCAGCTTCGATCACATCCTCCGCGGCACCGTGTTTCTCTTGAAAGATCCCAAAGCGGCGATGGTCCATTTGGCGACGCCCGACTGCACGGGGATCGAAATCGGCGACAACCTCCTGTTCGGCGGCAACGGGCTATTCGTCACGGGAGCGGCCCAGCCAGCAGCGCTCGACGGCAATCGAGCCTTGCCGTACAATGACGCTCCTCGGCCCCGACCCGCCGTGCCGTCGATCTACGAGTGGCAGCACCGCCGCTTGTCCGCTGCCCGGTAGGACGGCTCTCCGAGCCCGTCCCGGATGGGTTCGCAGACCGTTTGTGGTCCACCGCACGTTGGATGACCGGGGTGACAGGCAACCCCCTGTGGATCGAGCGATTTGCCATGACACTGTGCAAAGTCAACAACATTCTGGAACTGATCGGCAACACCCCGCTGATCCGCATCCACCGAATGAACCCGGTGCCCGGCGTCGAACTGCTGGTGAAGTTGGAGTCGATGAACCCCGGCGGTTCGGTGAAAGACCGGATCGGCTTGAAGATGATCGAGCAGGCCGAGGCGACGGGTCAGTTGAAGCCGGGGAAGATCGTGTTGGAGGCCAGCAGCGGCAATACGGCCATCGGCTTGGCGATGGCCTGTGCGGTCAAGGGGTACCAACTGCTGGTCACGATGAGCGAGTCCGCCAGCGAAGAACGCAAGCGGATCTTGAAAGCTTATGGAGCCCGGATTCTCCTCACGCCGGGCTACCAGGGCACCGACGGGGCCATCGAGGAAGCGTACCGCTTGGCCCGTGAAGAGCCCGACAAGTACTTCCTGGTGGACCAGTTCAACAACGACGCCAACTGGCTGGCCCACTACGACGGCACGGGCAGGGAAATCTGGGAGGCCACCGGCGGTAAGCTTGACGTGGTCGTGGTGACGATGGGCACGACCGGGACGTTAATGGGCGTGACGCGCGCATTGAAGGAGCGGAATCCGGCGGTTCGCGTCGTCGGCGTCGAGCCCTTCAAGAAGCACAAGATCCAGGGCCTCAAGAACATGAAGGAGAGCTATCCTCCGGGGATCTTCAAGCCGGAGGAGCCTCACGCCATCGTCAACGTCGACGATGATTCGGCCTACGAGATGGCTCGGCGTCTTGCGCGGGAAGAGGGGATCTTCGTGGGCATGAGCGCCGGAGCTGCGGTGAAAGTTGCCGTGGACGAGGCCCGCGCCTTGGGACAAGGCACCGTCGTCGCCCTGCTGCCGGACGGCGGCGAGCGATACCTGTCCACGTCGCTGTTCGCGTCGGAGACCGTTCCGGAGCCGCTGCGGTTCCACAACACGTTGACGGGCAAAGTGGAACTGCTGGAACCGGTCAAGCCGGGCAAGGTCACCATCTATTCCTGCGGTCCCAGCCTGGACGGGCCGCCGGACCTGGGCTTGTGCCGCCGCCTCGTTTTCGCCGACGTGCTCCGCCGCTATCTGGAATACCGCGGGTACGAAGTCAAACACGCCGTGAATTTGGGCGACATCGACGACCGCACCGTCAGCGAGTGCCTGAAGGCTGGCGGGAAGCTGCGGGAATTCACGGCCCGCTGGGAAGCGACTTTCTTCCAGGCCTTGGATACGCTGCGGGTCAAGCGGGCGCACCACTACCCGCGGGCCAGCGACCACGTAAACGACATGGTGGAACAGACCCGCGGCCTGCTGGAGAAAGGACTGGCTTACGAGAAACTGCGCTCGGTCTATTACCGCATCAGTAGTTTTGCCGACTACGGCAAACTGTCCCGCGTGGAATTGGAGCAAGTGCGCAGCGCCGCGTCGACGACTTACGACTACTACGAAAAGGACCACCCTGGCGATTTTGCGCTCTTCAAACGCCCGACGCTGGCCGAACTCAAGGCCGGCATCTTCTGGCAGACCCCGTGGGGCAAGGCCCGGCCGGGCTGGCACATCGAGTGCTCGTGCATGGCGGTCCGGTATCTGGGACAGCCGTTCGACATCCATACCGCGAGCACGGACCTGACCTTCCCGCACGGCGATAACGAGATCGCCATCGCCGCGGGGCTCAGCAGCAAGCCGTTGGCCCGGCTCTGGATGCATTCGGAAGTGGTGATGGCCGACGGCAAAAAGGTGAGCCGCGCCGCCGGCAACGATCTGCGGCTGGACGACGTGCTGGCACTCGGCTTCGACGGGCCGGCCGTGCGCTACTGGCTGCTGGCCACCCATTACCGCAGCGTGCTCAATTACTCCGTGGGCGAATTGAAGCGTGCCGCGCACTGTGTCGCCCGGCTGAACCAATTCGTGGCTCGTCTGCAGCACTTCCAGCCGGGCCGGCGCAGTCCCGATTTGGATCAGGCCCTGTACGAAGCCCACAGCGGCTGGCAGGAGGCCATGGACCACGATCTGAGCATTTCCACGGCCTTGGGAAAGCTGTTCGGCCTGGTTCGCCTGGTCAATCGGCGGATGAGTGCCGGCGAATTGGACAGCGACCAGGTGCAGCAGGTCCTCGGGTTCCTGCGTCAGGCCAATCAGATCCTGGCCGTCATCGACTTCGAGTCCAAGGAGGAGCGCGACGAGCAGGTCGAGCGGCTGATCGAAGCTCGCAACACGGCCCGGCAGGCCAAGGATTTCGCGCGGGCCGATGCCCTTCGAGAGCGGTTGCAGGCCCTGGGCGTCCAGCTGACCGACACCCCCGCGGAGACCCGCTGGAAGCGGCGGTGAGAACCATGGGTGCTTTGGGAGAATCCAGCTCACACGTCAACGCTGGCGTCACAGTCGTCGTTTTCAGCCCATCGGCCGACCTGATGGACGATGAACTCGTCGGACTTCAATCCGAGCAATTGGCATAGACGATACAACTCGACTTGGCTGCCGCCAAACCCGATGCGTTCGTCGCCATGATATGCCACCCACTGTCCCTCATGCGCTCGAAGCAGGAACGGAAGGTCGCGGTAAAACGCCTCTTCGGAACGGGCGATCATCGGTCGAACCCTGATTTCCAGCACCGACGGCTCACTGTTCATTCTGTCTCATCGCCTCCAAAATTGCTTCGGCAATCGCCTTCATGCCTCGGTCGCCGGGGTGGGCCGCGACGCCGGCGTGGGAGAACTGGCGTTCCGAACGGGCGAAATACGACTGGTCCTTGGCGCGGGCGCCGGCATCGACGAAGATCCCGCCGACTTCTTCGCAGGTCTGCTTGAGAATGGTGTCTTTGGGCTCGTTCGGCCAGAAACAGCTGCGCACGACGATCACCGGATCGCTGTTTTCCTTCAACTTTCGAAGGAGTCTCGCCGTGCTCGCCTTGAATGCCGCCTTCGCTTCCTCCGTGGTCAAAGCGGGCACGTTCTCGCCCATGGCGACAATGACGAGGTCCGGCTTGAAGGCAAGCTCTTTCGCCAATCCGGAATCGACGTCGTAGGTGGCGTAATGGCGCTCGAAATTCGCGACGTTGACGACCATCGACTGGGGCTCCCTGCCGGCGGTCTGGGAGATGGCCTTCAGCACCAGATGCACGTAGTCCTTGTCCTTGCTGCTGGCCGCCATGCCCCAATTGCCCAGCCAGCCGATGGCGGGCGCGGGACCGTGCAGCGTGATGCTGTTGCCGAGGAACACGATCTTGTTCGCCTTGATCTGGTGGAACATCACGTCCGGTTCCGCGGCACGCAATTCGACGAGCGTGAACGGCGCGGATGGCACGGCCAAGCACACGAGGAGCGAAGCAATCAGGTTTCTGGGCGGCGGTAGGGTTTTCAACACGGCAGGGTCTTTCCATGGCTTGGGTGGGAGCAGTGCAAATCGTATGCGAACAATCGTTCAGCAGCCCGCCGGAACTGCGGAAGACCTTGTTCCGGCCTACGAGAGCGGGTCGCAGGGCGCGCAACGGCTCAGTGCAGACGCACGTGGTCGAACGCAAACGTAACGCCCGGCTCGCCGGCCGGATCGATTCGCAGGGCGTTCACCACGCCGCGCCAATGGGGATTCTGGGAAAAATCCAACTCGTAGTCGTGGAACTGGCCATCGCCGACGGCCTGCACGCCCAGCGACATCTGTTCGCTCATCGCCGCCAGGGGCGTCGCCCAGAACACCTGCACGCGCTGGTCGCGGTCGCTCCGCAGGCGGAACGTGAGGCGCTGCAGGCAGTCGGCTTCGACCTGGATGCCGGACACCTGGACCACCGGGTCGCGGCCGGACGATCGACCGGAAAGACATCCGTCCTTGACGGTCAACTCGGCCACGTCGCCGCTGGCCGTCCAGCCTTCCAGCGACCCCTCGGTGTTGAACTCCCAAGCCGTCTTGGCGGCCACGGGCGGGAGATCGTACGGGCCGAGACCGACGTCGGCGGGAATCAGGTTTGGCGGCCAGTCGCCGGGCTCGCAGAAGGCCTCGCGCACCTGGTCGAGGTCCTGAAAGCCGTATTCGGCGTAGGGCTCGATGTAACTTCCCTCGCCCCATTCGTTCACCGGACCGAGGGCGATGATCTTCTTGCCCGTCTGGTCCGCGTACTGCCGGGCGAGCCGGCAGAGCTTGCCGAACAGTTCGGGCGTCCGGCCATCGGCCACGATCGACTTCTCGCCGTGCCAGGGCCTGGCATCCCAGCCCGTATCGACGATTGGCAAGTAGAGCAGGCCGCGGGCGGATTCTTCGGCCTCGCGCCACAACTCCGGGCAGGTATCGAGCAGATCGGCGAACGAGAAGCGGCCGCTGCGGGCCCGCCGATGCGCCAGCTGGAAGCCGTGATACGTGGTTGCCGCCTCGTAACCTTCGCTGATCAACTCCTTGGTGCGATCGGGATTGTCGTGGGAACTCATGGCGACGAAGTAGATGCCGGGATAGCCGGCCGCTTTGGCCATCTGCTGCGATGTGGCGTACAGCTTGGCGGCCTCGCTGCTGCCGCCCAAGTCGCGGCGCACGTTCTGCGGGGCCCAGATGAACACCGCCGGCCGGCCGTCGATGCGGTAGTACTCCGGCATGTTGAAGTAGTTGTCGATCCAGTACTGGGTGACCTTCCGCCAGTCGTCCGCCGAATGCGTGTCCGGCGGATTGTGGTTCGCCCACATGATGGCCCATTTCAGGTACTTCCGGTACTTGGCCTTGCCGTAGGCGTTGTGGAGCCAGTGTTCGAGGTGGCGATTGCCCTGACACCAGTACCAATCGACCATGTAGAAATTGATCCCGTGCTCGACGGCCCACTTGATCTGCCAATCCGCGCATTCGGGGTTCGACTCGTCGTACCAACCCAGAATCGGCTTGCGGTTGGGATAGCCCCGAATGGGCTGCCATTTTTCCTGAGTCGGGAAGCCCGGGAAGTAGAAGGCGCCGATCTCGTACTTGCTCCGCACCGGCTGAGGTTCGGGAACGTAGGAGGCTTTGGGCACGTTGGGCGCCTGGGTCAATTCCAGCGACGTTGTGGCCGAGACCGGTTCCGTCTGGGCGGCAGCGGCCGTGACCGCCAGGTCGATCTTACCGAGCGTTTCCGCTTGGATCTTCCACTCGACGGTCTTGGGCACATACAGCGACAGCCGGTCGATGGTCTTCTCACCGCCATCGAGTACCTTGACGCCCGCGGGCACCGCGAGCTTGGCCGTCACGTTCTCGGCCAACTGGCCGCCGAGATTCCGGAGCGTGCAGGTGACTCCGGCGGGCCGTCCCGGGCGGTTGATGCCTTCCGCAGGCCCGAAATAAGCCACCTCCAGTTCGGCCGGCCCGCGGGGCTGGCCAGCCACTTCGACCGACTCGACCCGTACGTTCGCCCCATCAGCGGTCGGTACTTGCAGGCCGATGCGGATGATCTCATCGCGCCAGTTCTTCAGCCCGCTGGTGGCGATATTGTAGGAGTGCAGTTTGCCGTCCGGCCGCAACGGAAACGCGACGCTGTCCCAGCCAGACTGGCTGCTGGAGACGCCGTACAGCCGGCCGCTGCCCGCGCGATCGGTGGCCATGCGGACGCACACGAACGGATGCTCCGCCGCGCGGATCGATACGGGCGGGCTCAGCACGATCGGTCCTTGCGAGTCCTCGGTCACGTCGCCGGAAGTGTGCCATTGTTGGCGGAGTTCATCGCGGTTCCAGGCCGTGGCAGCTGAACCCGCGACCGTGGCCGGCTCGGCGATTCTGATCCATTGAATATCGAACTCGCCGGCATTGGGCGGGTCGAACCGCAGGCGGATGATCTTCTTGGCCGCGTGCCAGAACGGCCAGATGCGGTAGACGTGACACTGGGCGTCGCCGTGAGTGTGAAACAGCCGGTGCTTCTGCGGGCTGAATCCGCCGTACGGTCCTTCGAGCGTTTCGGTCCAATACAGCTCGGCCGCCGCCGGGGCGGTGCTCTTCGCGCAGATTTCCACGTACTGCTCCGGGGCCGCCGCGATCTCAAACAGCGGACTGAACAGGATCGGGTCGCTGCCGGTCGCCCGGCCGTGCAGTGCGCCGTCGCGGACCGCCGCGTCGGCGATCAGGCCGCCCACCTGCCAGCCGCGGAACTCGTCCGCCTTGTCGAACCGCCACTCGACGAGGGTCTTGTCGTCCGCCTGGGCAGCCGCTGCCGAAATCAGCAGCACTCCGCACCAGCCGGCCCAGTTGTTCCACGTGGTTCGCTTCGCTCTCTGCATGAGGGCAACTCCTTGTGTCTCGGCATTGTGAGAAGTCCGGCCCCTGCCCGCTAGTCCGGATTTCTCACCAGGGGGTAGAGAACAAAACTGCCTCCCGCGGCGGACAAGCGGCAGGAAACCTCGCTTTTCACAAACCGCAGGGAGACAGCCAGATGGCGACCTAGTGTAGCAGAGAATCGTTGGAATTTCAGCCCCTTGGGACTCGCGACGCCGCTGCTCGTGATCGCCATGCGGCGACTCGGCTTGCAGGCCAAGGCCCAGCCGGAGACGATCCAGGGCGTACTTCAACGCCGTGCCCACGCTCAAAGAGAAGAGGACCACCAACCGTACGATCGGGAACTTGATGATGCCGCAACCGCCGGCTTGACACCTTATGGTCGGCGGTCTAGCGTAGCGTCCAAGACGGCTGCAGATCAGCCGGACAATCCGGCCTGGCCAAAGGCTAACCACCGGGCCAGAACAGATCTTTGCACGAGAGGAAGTACTGTGATTGTGCCTACTCGACAGCATTCTCGAAAGCACGCGATGACGGGGATCGCTTTCCTTCTGCTTCTTTCCGCCGCCGGCGCGAGCCAGGGTGCGGCGCCGCTGCCGCAAGATCGGCCGGCCACGGACGGTCCCGGTGCGCGGGCGTCGCGCCGCGCAACAGCACCCGCCTTTCGCGTTCCCGACATGTGGGAGTACAGCGCTCCGCTGATCGCGCCCGAGAAACGCGATACCAATCCCAGCCATGCGCAAAAGGATCCCACGGTTGTCTTCTACGGCGGGAAGTGGCACGTCTTCATGACGGCCAAGCTGCCGAGCAAATCGGCGATCGAATACTGCTCGTTCGAGCGCTGGCAGGACGCCGACCGGTCGCCGCGCACGATCCTGACGGTCAGCGACAGCGGCTACTACTGCGCCCCGCAGGTGTTTTACTTTGCACCACACCAACGCTGGTATTTGATCTACCAGATGGGCGTTGCCGGGGCCAAGAAGATGTGGGTCGCGTACTCGACGACCGCAGACATCGCCGACCCTGCTGCATGGACGCGGGCCCGCCCGATCCTGGACGGTGGGGAGAACGATCCGCGCCGGGAGGGCGGTCTCGATTACTGGATCATCTGCGACGACCAGCGAGCGTATCTGTTTCTGACCAGTCTGAACGGAAAGATGTGGCGGCTGTGGACGAAGCTGGAGGATTTTCCCAAAGGCTTCGATCGTTGTGAGTTGGCGCTGCAGGCCAAGATCTTCGAGGCCAGCCATACCTACCGGCTGAAGGGGCTGGACAAGTACCTGACGATCGTCGAAGAGAACGGACGGCGGTACTACAAGGCGTACCTGGCCGACCGCCTGGACGGCCCGTGGAACCCGGTCGCCGACACGGCCGAGCAACCCTTTGCCGGCTGGCGGAACATCCGGCCCGCGGCGGGCGTGGAACCGTGGACCGACAACGTCAGCCACGGCGAACTCGTGCGGGACGGCTGCGATCAGACGTTGACGGTCGATCCCAGCGATCTGCGGTTCGTGTTCCAAGGCATGTGGGATAAGGACAAATCCGGAAAGGGGTACGGCCAGTTCCAGTGGCGGATCGGCATGTTGACGCCGGCTGGGCAGGCGGAGCCTGTCAGAACGCCCGGATCGCGGTAGCGGTCGGCTCGGCCTCCGCGGGTCGGAATGCCGCCAAGCGGTGAGTGTATGCAGAGCACGGAAGAGCTTTCGACGGCCCGCGTTCCCGGCAGGCTCTCGGCGCACGGCGGGGATCGGTGGCTGGTCCAAGGCGTGTTCTACGCAGGGTTGCTGGCCTACGTCTGGTTTCTCATCCGGCCGCGTCTGATCTACGACGCCTTCGGGATCTACCTTCCGTATCCGGAATTCGTGCTGGATGGGGCCTGCTGGCGGCAGGCTTTGAGCAGCTCAGGCGGGATGGTGGAATACTGCGCGGCGTATCCGTCCCAGTGGTTCTCTGTCCCACTTCTCGGAGCCCTGATTGTCACGAGTGCGGCGGGGCTGATTGGGTTCGGCACGGAGCGGCTCATGGGAGGCATGGGAAGCAGGGGAGGCATGGGGGCGAGGCTTAGGGGGATACTGAGCCTGCTTCCTGCGCTGGGCGTGCTGATTCTCTATCAAGTCTATTATCATCCGCTGGCCGCTCTGTTGGCGTTGGCGGTCTGCCTGTGGGTGAGCGTGGCGTACCAGATGCTGGCGGTTTGGCGGCCGGTTGTGTTTCTGGTGTTCTGCGCGGGGCTCTACTATCTGGCGGGGACGGTGTGTTTGCTCTTCGGGCTGTTGGCCGGTATCTGGCATGTGTTCGCCAAACGCCGCGTGATCGCGGGTGTGGGTGCGATCGTGGCCAGTGCCCTGGTGCCTTGGCTGGCCGGCACCAAGTTGTTCCACATGACGGTCGCGGAAGCTTACTCTGTCGCTTGGCCGTTTGGGACAGGAAGCACGTCCGACATGGAAGTTTGGCCGCTGAACGTCTTGCGCGGGCTGTTCCTGTTTCCGGTGGGGGTGC
>CAYUFW010000169.1:0-5139 GCA_964443915.1 uncultured Pirellulaceae bacterium | reverse complement strand
ACGTAGGACGGCCTTTCCAGGCCGTCGCGACGGCCTGGAAAGGCCGTCCTACGTGTGCTCGCTTCCCGGGGGACGAGCCGTGCGCGTGATGCTGGAGTTGGCGGTGCTGGCGGCAGCCATTGCGGCGGTCCACCCGTTTCTGCGCGCGCCGCATCGCGAGAGACGTTTCGAGATGGTGCATTTCGCACGTCAGCGGCAATGGGACCAGGTTCTGCGCGTAGCTCGTCTCCTGCCGCCTTCCGGCCACGACTGCTTCTGCCGCCATCTGGTGAACCGAGCGCTGTTTCACACGGGCCGGATGGGAGACGATCTGTTTTCCTTCTCCCAGGACCAAACCGGCTTGCTGCTGCTGACCGGCGACGCGCCGCACGGTCCGCCGAAGTTCTGGATGCTGTCGGAGATCGCGTGGGAGTTGGGCGACGTCAATCTGGCCGAACAATGGGCCTTTGAGCGGTTGGAAGCCGTGGGCGAATGCCCGTCGGCGCTGGAGCTGCTGGCCATGGTTTGGCTGGCGAAGGCGCACGTAGACGAGTCTCTCCGAGACTCGCGGCAAGTCTCGGAGAGACTCGCCTACGTGTGCTCGCCCGGCCGCGAAGCCGCCCGCGTGGTGCTCAACCGGATGGAGAAGAACGTGATCCAAGGCGGCCGCGCGAGAACCCTGCTGGGTCTGCTCGACGAAACGCCCTCCGCACAAGATCCGTGGTTGGAGGAGATCGAGCGGGTCCGCGCTCTGCGCTGCACCACCGATCGCGTCTACCAAGCCGAGTCCGAGGAGGCCATGCTACAGGGCCTGCTGCAGGCGAACCCGCGCAACCAGATGGGGTTTGAGTACCTGATGGCCTACTACCTCATCATCCGGCGCACGGACAAGCTGGTCGCACAACTCCATCGGCTGGATGAATTCGGCTACCGGGAGATCCCCCGTCACTACGAAGAGGCGCTCTTGATCCACGCCAACGACACCGGGGAGCAAGTCGACTTGCGGGGGCGACAACTCCGGCCGGAGACGATCCGCCGCTTCCATGCTTTCCTCGATCGCGTCCGCCCTTTTCGAGATCAGCCGCAACTGGCGCTGGGTCCGCTAGCAAACGAATTTGGCGACAGTTACTTCTACTACTACGCGTTCGGCCTGTCGGGAACGGGGGGACCGCGATGAAGCCGAAATGGACGGCGGTCCTGCTGGTTCTGGGAGCCTTCGCGGTGACCCTGGCGGCGGTGCTGGGATGTCTGCCGCGGCGGCCCAGCGAGCAGTTGCTGGCGACCGCCCGGTCGGCGGCGCGGCCGCCGCGGATTCACCCCGACTACGGCGGTCTCGTGATTCCGCCGAACATCGCGCCGCTGAATTTCCGCATCGAGGAGCCGGGCGAGTTGTTCTTGGTACGCATCCACTCCCGGCGCGGGACCCCGATTGAAATCGTCAGCCGCTCGGGCAACATCGAGATTCCTTTGCCCGCCTGGCGCCGCCTGTTATCGGAGAACCGGGGAGCGGCGTTAGCCATCGAGGTACATGCCCGGGCGAGCGAAGGGGGCTGGCGCCGCTATCCAGCCTTGACGAACGAAATCGCCGCGGACGAGATTGACAGTCACATCGCATACCGGCGGTTGAAGCCGGACGCGCTGTACTATCGGAACATCGGCATCTATCAGCGCGACTTGGAGACGTTCGAGGAGTCGGCCGTGCTGGACGGCCGTTGGTTCGGCGACGGTTGTGTCAACTGTCACGCCTTTCGACAGGGCGACCCGAAGCAACTGTCGCTGCACTTTCGCGGCGACTACGGCGACGCGGCCTTGTTCGTCCAGGACGGCCGGGTCCACACCGTGGCCACGCGCCTGGGACATGCCGCCTGGCATCCCAGCGGCAAGGTGGTGGTGTTCTCGCATTTTGACATCCAGATGTTCTACCACACGGCGCGGAGCCAGACGCGCGATGCCATCGACTCCGATTCGCTCTTGGGCTACTACCGCCTCGATCGCAAGCAGTTGAAGACCGCACCGCCCCTGGCGGACAAGGGCTGGCTGGAGACCCAACCGGCGTGGAGCCCGGACGGCCGATACCTGTATTTCGCGAGCGCACCGAAGTTGTGGCCAGGGACGGGGATCTTTCCGGCGGAGCAATATGACCAAGTCCGCTACGACCTGAAACGCGTGCCTTACGATGTCCAGACGGACCAGTGGGGCGGGGTGGAAACCGTGCTGGCGGCCCAACGGACGGGAAAGAGCAACCTGAATCCGCGTCCTTCACCCGACGGCCGGTTTCTGCTGTTCAGCACGTGCCACCACGGCGGCTTCGCGCTGTATCAGCCCGAAAGCGACCTGTACCTCCTGGACCTGAAATCCGGCGAGTACAGGAAGCTGGAGTGCAACAGCGAGTTTGCCGAATCCTGGCACAGTTGGTCCCGCAACGGGCGCTGGATCGTTTTCAGCAGCAAGCGTCCCACGGGCATCTTCACCCGGCTCTACCTGTGCCACGTCGACACGGACGGTCACACTTCCAAGCCATTCATTCTTCCGCAACGAGATCCGGGCTACTACGACGATCTGCTCCCGCTGTATAACGTGCCCGAGTTTATGACGGGGCCGGTGCCCACGTCTCCCGCCGCGTTGTTGCAGGCGGTGCGCGACACCGAGCGCGTACAGGTCGACGGCATCACGGGGGCGACGGCGAAGGTCCCCTTCCCGGAACGGCGCCGGCTGGGACAGGAGTAAGTTCCCGCGCAGAGATTCGGACCCCGCCTCGCAAGTTGTGTGTCATTCCTTCGACGCTTCGGCCACGCCGCCAACTCGCGCCGCCTCCCAGGGACGCCGTTGCCGGTGGCGGCGGAACATCTCCTGGGTCAGGTCCTCTCGGCCCGCGGCCCGATAGCCGTCGCCCATGCTGACCAGCAGGTCCTCTTGAATCGCATCCAGGCTGAGGTCGGTGAAGATCTGACGGTCCAAGGCCGACAGCGACGCATAGTGCTGGCGGAGCCGCGTCTTGACCCGTTCGATCTGGACGCTGCTGTCGGGCGCCAGTTTCAGCGGCCACGCCTGGACCGCCATCAAGGTGAAGGTGTCCGCCGCCAAATCGTCAAGGCGAGTGACTCCCAGCAGCGCATCGCGGCGTTCGTCAGTCGGAACGCGTGCCGGGTGCCAGTCGGCGCGCAGGACCTGTTTCTGAATGAATTGCCCCAGGATCAGCGCGACGCGCCAATTTCCTTCCAGGTTGTAGTGGACGTGTTCCAGGAAGAAGTTGTAGTGGACGTGTTCCAGGAAGAAGTCGTCGCCCGGCACGGGCAGGGCGGATTGTTCGCTGAGACGGCCGGCGACGTCACAAAACAGAACGGTGTCGGACCCTGCGGACGCGACGCGCTGGACGGCTGCGTGGAAGGCACTGGGCGCTCGGAACCGGCAGCCGTCCAGGTCGCACGCCCGAACGTAAGCCTCGGCCGCAGCCTGCCTCTGGCCGAGCCGCTCCAGACACTGCGCCTCGCGGTAGGCCAGAAGCGCGCTGGTGGGGTCGAGTTGGCGGGCAGCCCGGAGTTCCGCCAGCGCCGCCTCGAATTCCCGGTATGAGAAATGGCGGGCGGCGGCCTTCCGCCGCTCGGCTTGTTCCCGCTGTTGCCGTTCGTCGAGGTCGCTCCGAGCCAGCGAGTTCATCGGGCTCTGATCGCGAAGGTTGCCGGGGACGGTCGTCAGCAGGATGGGAATTCGAGCCCGGACAGCGATTTCGACCATATCTCGCAGATGGGCCTCGTAAGACTCCTGGGCACGGGCGAACACGGGGCCGTCCAACGGAATCGCGATGTCGGCTGGCAAGGTCTCCAACAGGTGGGCCTTCCGCGGGCGGTGGACAGAAGATTCCGCGAATTGATACAACCGCTGGCGCCGAAGGATTTCGAGCAAGGGATATAGCCGAGGGGCAACACCGCTGGCGTGGGAAGCCTCGCCGCCGGCCCCATAAAACTCGTTGTGCCCCGAGTGGACGACGATCAAGTCCGGCGCACACACCAGACCCTGTCGCACGATGTCCACCTCGCTGTGCGTGCTGATCGCGGTAATGCCTGCATTGAGGACTTCGAACTGCCGGTCCGGTGACTGCTGCCGGAGCACGACCTCCAAATGACGAGGCAGGGCGAGTTCGAAAGGATACGGAAAGCCGGCCACGGTCGAGCCGCCGACGACCAAAATGCGATAGAGCCCTCTGGGCTTGGGCAGCAGGAAGTGCCGCGGCTCCGGCCCCACCACGTCCATCGCCCGGAAATAGGCCCGGTCGGCGTGGGGATTGATGCGGTGCGTGCCTTCGGGAGCGCCGCCGACGACGGGGACGACCAGACGCGTGTCGTAGCCCAAGCCCAGGATCCGCAAGCCGATTTCCAGAACGAGCAAAGAGAGCAGGGATAGCGCGACCGCGACCAGGCGAAACAGCCACACGCGACACCGGCGCGGAGGAGCCTGGGTGGAGACTGAGTTCAAATGGCTACCAGCTTGTGACACGGTGGCTCCAGCAGAGTCATGCCATGAAGTCGAGGGCGCCAAAGCGGCAGCCCTCTCGCGATGCGAAGGAGGGGACAAGGGAATGCGGATGAAGGGATTTGCGGCCGACCCATTCTCTTGCCCTCAGTTCCTTGCCTTCATTCCCTTGCCTTCATTCCCTTGTCCCCATTCCCTTGTCCCTGTTCTTTCGCCCCCCATTCCCTAGTCCCCATCCTGCGGATGCGGTGATCGTGCCACTGGATTCCGTTCTCCGCCTTGACCGTCGGCATGTGGCATCGCACGCAATCCGTCTTCGGCGAAACGGGGCAGCCAACCGTGTTCGGCACTCCGTGGCAATCCAGACAGCGTGGCACATAGGCCGCCGGGTCGCTGCCAATGGGGGCGTGCGGATCGTGGCACGTCGCACAGCCCAGGCGGTTTTCGGATTGGGTGAAGCACCGGCTCTGCTGCAACTCGGCGGCTTGCACCCGGACGCTGCGGATGTGGCCGGGCGGCGCTTTCAGCTCGTCGTCCGCGCCCGCCTGCAGGTGGCAACGGCTGCAGGCCCGGATCTGTTCCAGGGGAGTGGGTGGGGGGCGAGCCGGAACCTCCTCCCCGCGAGCCTTGGCCGCACGCATCGCGATCACGTGCTCGCGTCCGGGCCAGTGGCACTTCTGGCAACCCACG
>CAYUFW010000168.1:12702-17463 GCA_964443915.1 uncultured Pirellulaceae bacterium | reverse complement strand
GCTCCGCGGCGATAGCCAACCACATTCTCAGATGTGATGAGAAATGCGGGCTAAGTAGGACGGTTTGCCAAGCCGACCGGGACGGAATGGCATTCCGTCCTGCAAGGGCTTTGGAGACTTAGCACTATTCCGCGAGCAGGCGTTCAGCGGGTCGGCGGGCGCGCTTCCGCCCGGTCAGTCAGCGAGGCATCCGCAGCGGATGCCGTCCGTTCGCCGGAGCCCTGCGCAGGGGAGTTTGCGCCGGCCTGGCCTACCTCCGTCACCTCGCTTTCGTCTTGGCTTGTTCGCGGCGGCGCCGTGTCACTCAACAGGCGGCTGCCGACGAGGCGGGTGTGCGAGTAGCCTTCCGTCCGCAGTTGTGCCTCGCCGTTACCGCCGACCAGGCATTCATCGATTTGCACCCGCGAGGCACCCCCGATGGAGATGCCGCTGCGGGCATTGCCTCGACACGTGACTCGCTTCAGCAGCGCGTCGAAAACGCCGTCATGCGCATTGATGCCGTCCAGTTGGAAGCCCTGCACGATCAGATCGCGGATCACGACGTGTCGCACCTCGTACATCGTGATGCCCACGGGCAGAGCGCAGTACTCCAAACGATAGCTGCCGGGCGTCCGGCCGCCCTCCGGGCGGAAGTACACGTCGCGTTGGAACAGGCACCACTGGAGCGGCTTCAACGGCGGCATCCCCAAGTCGGTCGGGCCGATGGGCACGCGCGTCGCCGGTCTGCCGTCCAGATAAAGAAGCTGAAAACTCATCCGCGGCGGCGAAAAACGATAGACTTCGTCGCCGACATGTTTCCAGATTCCCTCGGGCACATCGGCCGAGCCGTCCAAGACGGCGCCGCTGCCGACGATCTCGAAAGGATGCTCCGCTGTGCCGCTGTGCCGCCCGGCCTGCAACGTGACGCTCTCGCGGTACGGCCGACTGGTCGCGGCCAGGATCACGCGGTCGCCCTTGTCGGCGAGCTTGAGTGCGTGGGCCAGCGTCCGGCAAGGTCCCATCCGAGCGCCCTGCGTGACGGGAGCCGTGCCGTCAAAGCGATCGTCGCCGGCAACATTGTTCACATAAATGTCGCGGGCGGGGGCGGCGCTGGGCAACGTCCACCAAGCGAGGACCAATACGGCCAAGTGCCTCATTAACGGTTTCTCCGTGACGGCGGATCGACTACAATGCCGGGCGGTGGGATTGTCCGTCGGCGGCACGTCGGCGTCAATCGGAATCCTGGAAGACCGGAAAAAACAACCGAATTCATGCACTTTACTTACGGTGGAGCCGGGAGGCAACGATGAAAGCCGCGATTTACGGACAAACGTTGGAACTGGTGGAGGGGGATATCACGAAACAACACGTGGATGCCATCGTCAATGCTGCCAACAGTCGCCTGGCTGGCGGCGGCGGGGTCGATGGCGCGATCCACCGCAGCGGCGGTCCCAGCATCATGGAGGAGACCGACCGCTTGTATCCGGATGGCTGTCCCACGGGCTCGGCGGTCATTTCCGGAGCGGGCAAACTGCCCGCCAAGCACGTGATTCACGCCGTGGGGCCGGTCTGGGGAGGCGGCCGGCACGGCGAGGCCGACTTGTTGGCCGGCGCGCATCGGCGGTGCCTGGAACTGGCGGTCGAGCACGATTGCCGCAGCATCGCGTTTCCGGCGATCAGCACGGGAGTCTACGGTTATCCGTTGGATCAGGCGGCTCGCGTCGCGATCCAGACTGCGATTCAGTTCGTCCACGACCACGGCCGGCCCGAATTGATCCGGTTTGTCCTCTTCGGCCGCTCGGCGTACGAAGCATTCGCAGCCGTCCTGGCGGAACTGGCACCGCCCTCGTAATCCGACTCGCTTCCCACAAGTACGGAACAATCGTTGCCAGCGGCACCAGCGGCCCCACGCGTCGGTTCCCTGTGGCCGCCAAAACCTCGGCCCCGCGGCAAGGGGCAACTATAATGCTACGGAAGGCGGTCTTGCCTCATCACCCCACCGGCCTCCGTGGGACCGAGCGATCGGACACCACGAGCCGCGTAGCGCTGCTGATTCCGAGATTTGAAATCCTATGTTGGACGGTCGCTGTCTGGTGCTGATTGCCGTTGGTCTGTGCTTGACCGCGTCTGGCTGCCAGGACGGGGCACCCGCCTCCGTCACGCACGTGCAGAGTGCCAACTTGCCGTCCGGCCGGCTGGTGAAGCCCGCCGCGGGTGAGGACCGAGCGGGGCTCGGTTGCGTGCTCGGCGAAAACGCCAGCCAATCTGGGGACGGGACGCCCGAAAGAGACGCTCGTCCCCTCCCGGCAGTGCCGCTTGATGGACGAGCGATCGCCATCACGTTCGACGATCTTCAGTTGGAGATGAAGGAAGATTCGGCCTTCAATTCCTCGATGCTTACCACGCGCGTCAAAGCGTTGGATGGTCGCCGGGTTCGCATCCGCGGCTTCATCTACCCTGCCGTCCTCCAGCAAACGGGCATCACGAAGTTCCCGTTGATCAAGAACACGCAGTGCAAATTCGGTCCCGGAGGCCTGGCGCATCACATCATCTTGGTCGACCTGCGGCCCGGACTCAGTACTTCCTTCACGGTGCGGCCCATCGCCATCGAGGGCCTGCTGACGGTTCGCCCCTTCAACGGTCCCGACGGCACGACATGGACGATCTACCACATGGCCGGCGACAAGGTTGACTGATGTTGTCCCGCCAGTTTCGGCCCGTGACGCACAACGGCGCCTCTGCGTAACGGATGCAGGGGCGATTTTCATTTCGGCTTTGGTCCCGGCGCCCTCGTTGTGGCAGCGTGAAAAGGCGATCCCCGCCAACGCCGAACGGTACGGCCGGTCGCTCGAGAGTCAGGAACGCAAAGCCTCGTTCAGCCGATGCAGTTGCTCGACCGACTGGGAAGCCAGCGTCCCGTCCTGGTAGATCCCCACGTTGAACGTCATCGGAGCCATGTGTTGGTTGCAGGCTCGGACGTAACGGACGACTTGTTCGTCGGTATACAGCGGCCGTCGGATCGGCGTGTCGAGCTTGGTGTGGACCCAAGCTCGGTCCTCCAGACACGTCCAGCCAAACCACTGGAGGCCGCTGTCCAAGTAGCGACTCTTCGCCGGGGTATCGAGGTTGACCAGTTCTCCGGCCCAGTAGTCCTGGTGCGTCGTGTAGAGAAACGTCTGGCTCACACCGGCGTTGTACGTCACCAGCCGAGCCGGATGCCCGGTCTTGGCCGCTACCGTGAACCGTTCCCACGGAAACGGGAAGCCGGTCATGTCTGTGGTGACGCTGTTGTGCGGGCCACGGGTATCGAGGGAGTACGGGCTGTCGAACCACCACGCCTTGATCTTGTGCCGATAGCGGTCGCCCATCCAGGACACGATCTCCATCAAGTTCTTGGCAAAGCTGTCCTTGTTGGGAGCGTGGTAGCCGACTGCCTGTTCCCAGGCCGCATCCTGCTTTCCGTTGCAGGAGTGGTTGTAGTAGACCAGCAGGTGCTTCTGCGCGGCGGTCAGGGCGTCCGCCAGTTCACGGATCAGGTCACGCTCGCAGGTCCGGCCCGGCAGGATCTTGTCGAGCACCGGATTCGGAGCGGGCAGCATTTGCAGGGCGTGGGCCGAAGTGAACAGCACGTAGTCGGCCCCGGCGTGTTCCACGGCCGCCATGAAACCGCCCAGGTCGAAGTCAGCCACGGCTTTCTGAAACGGCTTCGGCGGACCACTCCGGGGAACCGTCTGGGCGGTCCAATGGATGCCGATGCCGAAGCGGCACTTGGCCAGCCAGTCCGTGTTGGCACGGACATAAGCGGGATCGGACTCCGGTAGCCCCTCAGCGGCCAGGGGACTCTGACCCGCCATGCAAGCCGCCGTGGCGGCGGTCGCAATCCGTAGAAAGCAACGTCTGTTGAACCGCATGATGGGCTCCTTTGTCTTCGTGTAGAATCACTGGGCATCCACCGCATCGTACACCCGCACGTAGTCCGCCAGGAAACGACCGGGCAACTTCGCCTTGGTGATGTCGCCGTCGAACAATCTTCATCATCGCAGTCTCCGTTGGTCAGGGCCACGGCTTCGAATCCCCTCAGCCACCCCTCAAGAAAACCCGTAGAGCATTCGGTCTTTTCATTCTTGGGGTTGCTGGACGGTGCCGGTGACTCAAGGCGGCCGTTGCGTCAGCCAGATGCTGCTGCGAGGAACGAGATTTCGGCAAATCGAGGCGACGGTGATGGACGGCGTCACCGTTGCCGGGCGGCCTGGGCTGCGTTTCGGGCGAAGTCGTGTCGGTTCAGATCTTCTGTGTGAACGTCGGCAGGTCCTCGGCGGCGATGCCTTTTGCTGCCAGGGCTTCCAGGATCGCGGCGATCAACGGGCCGTTTTGCTCCGGGAGCGAGCCGATCTTGCTGCGGATTGCGGCCAGGGCCTTCATGCCCCGTTCGGGAATCATCACGGTGCTGCTGGCGGTCGCGCTGGGCTCGTTACGACGGACCAGATCAAACACTTCGCGTGCGCGGACCACACAGTCATTCTGAGGAAATTCCACGCCGAGCTGAACTCTGTCCTCCCGAATGTCCACTACCGCGACCGTAATGTCGTCGTTAATGCTGATTGCATCCTTCCTTCTGCGGGACAGGGTTAACATCGTTGGTCTCCTTTTCTTGCGTGCTGCTTGCCGACTTCGCCACTACCACAGCAGCGTACTGCCATGGCCACCGCGAATCAAGCCGCAGCAAGCTGTGGCAGCCTGGCTTTGGCGTGGCGATGCGACATCCGGTCGCCCCCCCGCGCG
>CAYUFW010000168.1:0-12692 GCA_964443915.1 uncultured Pirellulaceae bacterium | reverse complement strand
GCAGCCAACGCGGCGCTCGGCCGCAACCAGAGTAGGACGGATTGGCAATCCGTCCCACAAGACGGCGCGCACGAAAACGAGAAATCGCGGAATCGCAATACGACGGCCCGGCCCCGCCCCATGTTGACGGCGAGCGGTGTGGCGAGCAATCTGGAGAGTTGAGGCGGGGTGCGGTCGGGGGCCAGGAGCACGAAGGGACTAGCGGCTGTGAATACGGATCAAAACCTCCTGTTCGGCGTGTTGGCGCTGGAGTTGGACTATATCGACCACCGGCAGTTTGCTGAGGTCTGCTGCGCTTGGGCCGCTCACAAAGAAAAGTGTCTGGCGGATCTGCTGATCGAACGCCGATGGATTCGCGCCGAGGAGCGCGACGAAGTGCAACGGCTCATGGAGCGGAAGGTTCAACGCAGGCAGGGCGACGTACGGCAGACGCTCAGCGACGCCGCCGGCCCGCAACTGCGCGACGTGATGCACGGCGTGGGCGACGCGGACGTCGAGCAGACGCTGTCGCTGCTGGAACCCGTGCCGGGATTCGTGCGCGTTTCGGAGACGGCCGAGTTGCCTCAGGGCGAGCTTTCCCACTACACGCTGTCCCGCGTCCACGATCAGGGCGGCCTCGGGCGAGTCTGGCTGGCGTTCGACAAGAGTCTCTGCCGCGACGTGGCGTTAAAGGAGATTCGCCCCGACAAGTCGCCGACCGAACAGTCGCTGCAACGGTTCGTCCGCGAGGCGCAAATCACGGGCCAGCTGGAACATCCCCACATCGTCCCGGTCTACGAACTGGCGCACGACCGGGAACGCGCCTACCCGTTTTACACCATGCGGTTCGTGCATGGCCAAACGATGGGTGACGCGATCGAGGCTTATCAGAAAAAGCGCCGTGCCGGCCAGGCGGCGGGGCTCGAGTTCCGGCGGCTGCTGCAGGCGTTTGTCAGCGTTTGTCAAGCCATCGCTTACGCCCACTCGCGGCGCGTGATTCATCGCGACCTGAAGCCGTCCAACGTGATGCTCGGCAACTACGGCGAGGTGGTTGTCCTGGACTGGGGCCTGGCCAAGACCCTGGACAAGCCGGAGGAGCTGCCGGAGGAGGAACAGCCGGCCGACCGGTTGAACGGCGCCGGCGGCGTGGAAACTCAGCCGGGACAGATCCTGGGCACACCCGCGTACATGGCGCCCGAACAAGCGTTGGGCAAACGCGACCAAATCGACGCCCTGACGGACGTGTACGGATTGGGCGCGATCCTGTATCGAGTCCTGACCGGCGAGCGACCGCACCGGGGGCGTGATTCGCAGGAGCGCACGCGGCATGCGGCGGAGGATCCGACCCCGGAGCCGCGGTTGGTCGATGCCAACATCCCGCGCCCGCTGAGTGCGATCTGCCGCAAGGCCATGTCCCGCAACCGCTTGGACCGCTACTTGTCCGCCGCCGCTCTGGCGGACGACGTGCAGCGCTGGTTGGCGGATGAGCCGGTTTCCACGTATTGCGATCCGTGGTACGTCCGTGCGGGACGATGGGCGCGGCGCCACCGCCAGCTGGCGGCGACCGTCGGCGCGGTCGTGATCTTGACGGCCATCGCCGCCACGACGGCCGCCGTGTTGATCGACCGGGCTCGCCAGGTGGCAGTCGAGGCGCGGGCGAGCGAAGCCAAGGCCAGGCACGAAGCCTTCGGTTGGTTTCGGGAAGCGCAGCGGACGATCGACGTCATGGCCACCGGAGTGAGCGAGGTCCTGCAGAACTTGCCCGGCACTGACACGCTCCGGTTGCGGCTGCTACAGGAAGCGGCCGCGTCTTACGAACGTTTTTCGGATCAGGAGTCAGCGGATCCGCAGGTCCGGCTGGAGCGGGGACACACGCTGGAGCGCTTGGGCGATATCCGCCGCCGCATGCGGAGTTACCAGGAAGCGGCCCAGGCGTACCAGCGCGCGGAGCGGGTCTACCGCAGACTGCTCGCCGAGCCGCCCGGTGATCGCGACGTGCGGCTGGATGTGGCCGTCTGTCTGCGCAAGCTCGGCGACGTCTTGGTGGATCAGCGCAACTTTGAGGAGGCTCGAAAGGCCCTCGCGGCGGCGCAAACGCAGCTGGCCCAAGCCCCGGATTCGGCGGACCGAAGTCGGCAGGAGATCGAATGTAAAGTCAGCTTCGGTCTGTTGGAACGGGAATGCAGGAACACTTCACAAGCCGAACGCTGGTTCCGCCAGGCGCTGGGGCACGCCGTCGCGCCGGCTCCGACCGACGAACCGGAAGCTCTCGAACAGTTGGCACTGATCCAGAGTCTGCTCGGCGGCATGCTTTCGAAAGCCGGCAGCCACGCAGAAGCCGTCAAATTCCTGCAGGCAGCGCTGAACACCCACGAGCGTCTGGCCGGACTGCCGCAGGTCCGGCCGTCTTACAGGGAAGGATTGGCTTTCGCCGAACTTGCCTTGGCCCAAGCCCTGCTGCCGCTGGGACAGGGCAACGAACAGGCTGCGTTGCTGAGGAAGGCCGTGGGGCACTACGACGAGCTGTTGCAGAGCGTGGGAATTCTCCCGCATCTGCGTCGGAACCGGGCCATCGCGATCGCGCATTTGGCGCTGTTGTACCACTTGGCACGCCGCAACCACGACGCGCGCGAACTGATGGACGACGCCGTCGCCGAGTTCGAGCGGCTGGCGGAATCGCCGCAGGTTGGGTTGGACGAATTCGAGCAATTGGCCCAAGCCTACACCGTCCGCGGCCGCGTCTTACGGGACTCGGCTCTTCTCGACGCGGCGGAGAACGACTTCCGCAGAGCGCTGAGCATCTTCGTCGAAGATCTGATCCCGGCCGATTCGGCGGATGCGGAATACCAGCGGGGCGTCGCCACGTGTGGCCGCCATTACGCGGTGTTGCTGGAACGTCTGGGCCACCAGCAGGAAGCGGACACGGAATTCGCCACGGCGCTGAGCCTGCTGCAGGCCGCACTCAAGACCGATCCCCAGAACCGCGCGGCGCGGGACGAAATCGCCCTTTGCCAGGAATACGCGGGCGATTTCCAGCGGCGCAAACAAGCCCTCGAACCGGCGCGGGCAGCGTACCGGCAGGCTCTGGCGGCGCGGCAACAACTGCCGGAGGAGCCGGAGTTGCTGGCGCGGCGGATCCGTGTGCTGCTCAAGCTGGGCGGCGCTTCCGATCTGGAACAAGCCGCTGCAGACGCCGAGAAACTGCTCGAACTTTACCCGCAAAACGCGACGTACCGGACGCTAAAGGCCCACGTCCATTTGCTGCGCCACGAGTTGGATGCATGCCTTGGGACGCTGAACGCGCCGTCTGAGGATGACTTGACATCGCCAGGGGCCGAGCGGCTGTTCCTGCTGGCAATGGTCCTCCACCAGCGGAAGCACGAAGGCGACTCGCAACGGGCGCGAGAGACCTTCGAGCAAGCCTTGAAAGAGATGCAAGCCGAGTCCCCCGGTGACATTTCTCTGATCGAACTTCGCGACCAGGCCGCGGCCAGGCTGGGGGTTGCCGCTGGCGAGGAGCCCAAGGCCCCGGCGTCGAAGGAAGCAAAGCCTGAGGTGCGGAAATCGCCTGCAGCCAAATCCGCAGACCGGGATCGCTCCCGTCCCTAGTCCGGACATGCACCCTGTCGGCGGTTGACGGCGACGGCTCGCGTCAAGAGAATGATGGCCAAGGTTCGGACGTTTGCCGGTACTGCGGAATGCGGGAAGCCAACTCCAAGGACGCCAACCCGGCAGGACTACCGCCCGTCGCATCAACACAACCCAGAGGATACCGCTTCATGACCGAACAGCCGGATGATCGGGAGATGCCGGCGGCTCCGCAGGCAATCCAGTCCAGTACCACGGCATGTGCGGCCGCGGCCGTTACCGGCCCGGCGCAGGAGGGACTCTGCGCGGGCCCCGGTTGGATGCTCGTCGCCGGCCTGCTAGCCGGTCTGGTGGCGTGGTTCATCTTCGAGACCTCGTTTCCGTTCGTCGGCACGCCGATTGACGCCGGCAACGTAGGCGGGAACGCGCCGTCGCAGGCGGAGGCGGAGCGTGTGAGCAACGAAAACCACGTTCTCCATCAGAAGAACTCCGTCGCGGCAGGTTCGGTGCTGGGCGCGCTGGCGGGCTTGATTTTTTCGGTCGTCGAAGCCCTGCGTCGGCCCCGCCGTTGGCCGTCGTTGGCCGTGATCGCGATCGGCGTCCTGCTGGCCGCCGGTTCCGGCGCGTTGGCCGGATTCGCAGCTCAGGAGTTCCACGAAGCGTGGCGACTCAATCGCACCTTGGAACCGATGCAGCACACGATGGCGATGCAGGGGATCTTTTGGGGGCTGCTGGCCGCCGGCCTGGGATTGGGACTGGGCTCGTTCGCCAAGCGCTTCCGCTGGGTGCTCGGAACGGTGCTGCAGGCGGTGATGAGCATGGTGGCGTTCGCGGCGGCGTACGTGATGTTGGCCGGATTCCTGTTCCCCATCGACGACGCGAACCGGATCGTCCCCGCCTCGTCGGGTAATCGGGCGCTGTGGTGCCTCGGTGCTATGACGATGCTGGGGTTGTTCCTGGGGCTGGCCCGCCAGCGCCGCAAGGCAACCCATTCCGGTTCGGTTGCAGAGTGCTAAGGAAACTTTTCGCAAGGAGGTACAGATGATTGACGACGCCCAAGAAGTCCAGCAACTCTTACGCGAGATGCAGACGCAGTTGCCGATTCGCGCCCGGTCGACGCCGGAACTCGCGCGGCTGCTGCAGCAACAAGAGGGAATGTCGCTTCGGCCTGATCAAGAAATCCAGATCACGTCGGTCTTGTATCTCGGCGACATGGGCGGAATTGCCTGCGGGCTCGAACAACTCGAATCCGGCCGCGCGGCCGTGGTGACTTCCCTGACGCATCTTCGCGTCGACGGAAATCATCCGCTTTCCGACAGGATCCAAGCGTATCAGCGCAGGCGATCCGCCAGAATCGCGGCACCCGATCGCCAAGCAAGACCGCCCTTCCTTGTCGATCCGAGGCTCCGGCGAAAGGAGCGGAGGAAGCTTCGAAAACGTCGCAGCTAGGAAGCGATCCGCTGACACGCTTGGGTCCAGAAGCAGCCACGGGGGTTACGCCTTACGCCGCAACGTCTCCAATTCGTGCCGCAGACGCTCTGCTTCGGCTTCGGCATGTTGCCACTTCACCTCTGCCCGCGTACGTTCCAATTCGGCCTGACGGCGTTCGGCTTCGGCCTGCTGACGTTCGGCTTCGGCCGCTTTGCGTGCTTCCTCGGGCGTAGGCAGCCAGCGGCGAGCGGCGGGGTCCCAGAACCGCAGTTGATTTCCGTCGTGCTCCAAGTGCAAACCCAATTCGGCACTGGCCAAACGCCCGGCCACGCGTTTGATCCGTTCGTATCGTCCGCCTTGGAGCCGATAGCCCTGCAGGGCCGGACGCAGATAATCGGCACGCGGATCGAACAAAAAGTATTCGGCCACCTGGACTTCGTCCCGGTAGATCTCGAACTTGTCTTGCAGGTCTTCCTCGCGGGTCGACTTGCTGGTGATCTCGATCACGATGTTCGGCGGACGGCCTTCCTCCCACAGCAGGTAGTTCTCGCGCTGCCGCTGCTGGAGCCTTTTGGTGACCAGCACGTCCGGGGACACGTGCCGCCGCCGGTTGCCGGGCCGGTAAAACAGCAAGATGTTCCCCGACACGTACACGCGCTGTCCGGCGTAGTGCAGCTTGAGCGTCTCGATGGCGGCTGCGATGACGTCCCGGTGAAAGTCGGTTTCGCCCAGGGGCCGTCCGTCTCTGGTCGGGTACTCAATCTCCGCACGCGATCGCCGTGTCGTTGCGGAAATGGTCGCCATAGGCTCCTCCTGGAATTGGCACTCAACCGCTATGTTACCGCCCGTCTGTGGCCGTGACAACGCGAACAGCGAATTGCCGATGCCCGGAGTCCAGGTTTCCGCCCTGACGAAGGCCTGACTGCGGGACTTCCACCGTATTGGCCTCAGAGCAACTCCAGCGGGTTGCCGCGCTGTTGCAGCGGGAACTTGGCGGGGCCGCCCAGGCGGTGCGACTCGAAGACGGCGGAGATCATTTCGACCGTCATGCGGGCCTCGAAGACGTTGCACTCGGGCTGGCGGTCCTGCTCGATCGCGGACATCAGATCCAGGCAAGCGAGAACGTTGCCGCCGTGCAATCCGCCGTCGCGGAGCGGCTCCGGTTTGCCGATGCCGGCCGAGCTGACGGGGACCCACGACTTGCGGCTGCGGCCCGGCGACCAACTGGGATCTTGCAGGATATGCACCGCCGGCAGATGGCCGGTCAGGATCTCGATCACGCCCTCGGAGCCGAAGACCTGCAGCCCGAAGCGGTTGCCCGCGGCATTGCGGCGGGTGCCGAAGTACGCCGCGACGCCGTCGTCCAACTCGTACATCGCGTGGACGGTGTCGCCCGCCAACGGCCCGATGCCTTCGTTGCCCGGCTTGACGTGTTCCTTGGTGACCGGCTTGCCGTCCTGCAGCACCGTGGCGCAGCACCATTGCGGCTCGCCGCCCAGGTGGTGGATCAGATTCATGATGTGGCTGCCCAAGACCCACAAGTCCTCGCCGCCGCCGCGCGAATCTTCCTTGCCGCGGCCGCGCATTTCCAGCAGCTTGCCGATGGCTCCCTCCTGCAACAGTTGGCGGACCATCTGCAGCCGGGGGCTGTAGCGCGTCTGGTGGGCAATCGCCAGCTTCGTCTTGTGCTTCTCGCAAGCTGCCACGATCTCGTCGGCCTCCTGAGGCGTCCGGCAGAACGGCTTCTCCATGTACACGTGGATCCCGCGTTCGGCGGCGGCCACCACCATGTCGCGATGCTGATCCAGCCAGCGCGGCCCGATCGCGGCAATGTCGGGCTTGGTTTCGTCCAGCAACTGGCGGTAGTCCGCGTAGCCCTTCGGCGCCTTCAGCCGTTGGACCGCGGCCGCCAGTCCCTTCTCGTCGGCATCGGCGACGCCGATGATCTGGCAGTTGGGGAGTTCGAACCAGACCGTGTCGATTCCGTGGCCGTAGTTGCCGCGGCCCGTATGTCCGATCACTGCGATGCGGTAGTCGCGAAGCATCATCGTTGGCACCTCCCGGATTGCGCGAGAATAGCAGGGTAAGCGACGCGAGACGAAAACAAGAAACGGATCGCTGACCGTCAATTGAAAGGAAAGTCCGCCCACTTGCAAGGACGGGACGGCGGAATTGCACGGCAGTGCGACGGTTGATCCGTCTCACGCGATCAGATCACGGTAGTGTGCGGCCAAGGCGTCAGCCGCACGGCGGGCATCGAAGACTTGCTCGGCCCGCCGGCGAGCCGCACTGCCGATCGCGGCGCGCAATCCTGCGTCCGCCAGGAGCCGCAGGACGGTCGCGGCGAGCGATTCCGCGTCGTCGGGCGGAACCAGCAGGGCCGTGCCCGTCCCTGGCGGAAGGATCTCGCTCGTCCCACCGACGTCGGTCGCTACGGTCGGCGTCCCGGCCGCTGCGGCTTCCAACAGGACTCGGCCTAGGGGCTCCTGCCGCGCGGCATGCACCAACATCGTGAATTCGTTCAATAGCCGGTCGACATCTTCGCGGACACCCAGGAAATGGACCCGCCCCCGCAGGGGTTCCGCGGCGGCCATGGCTCGCAATTGCCGCTCGTAATCCAAGGCTTCCTGCTTCTGCGAGTAACGTTGACCTACGATCACGAAATGCGCATGGCCGTGCGCTCGCGCGACGATCGGCGCGGCCGCCAGCAGCACGTGCAACCCTTTGCGCATCCCAACCTGCCCGATCGTCCCGATGAGACTTGCCTCGGGAGGCAGCCCGAGTTCGCGGTGCAGGCACCCACTCGGCGGACGCGGACTGAATCGGGCCAGATCGACGCCGTTGTACAGCACGTGCGTCTTGGTCTCCGACAGCCCGGCGGCGACGTACCACTCGCGGGCCGCGCGGGAGACGGCCAGCAGCCGCGTGTGCCGGTTCAGATCCGCAATGACCGCCGCCGTGACGTTGACGATGTCCCGCAGGTGCCCCACGCTGGGCACGCCCAGCGTGGCAACGACCGGGCCGGACAGACGGCTCATCGAAAGGCTGTTGGCATGGACCAAGTCCGGCTTGGCGGCGGCGATCGCAGCGCTGATCCTCTGCCGGCACAGGCCGAGATCGAGCCGCCGCCCCTGGGCGTCGTGCAGATCGAGCGGCATGAGGGGAATATGCTGCTGAAGGAACGCGGCTGCCAGCGGTCCTGCAGCGGGCGCGGCGGCCTGCAACTCGTAACCCGCCGCCCGCAATCCGCCGGTCACAGCCAACAGAGACCGTTCGCCTCCGTTCAGCGAACCGTATTCGCACAGCACCAGGACGTTCTTGCGGTGCATCGCTGGACACGTCCTACGACTGAAGCGCCGCTAGCAGTTCGCCGGCAAAATCGCCCACCTCTTGAAGCACGGTCTGCCGCGGGCGCGTGTCCGCTCCGGCCAGCCGCCGCACGAAGGCCGAGCCGACGATCACGCCGTCGGCCACCGGCGCCAACATCCGCACGTGTTCCGGACGGCTGATGCCGAAACCGATACAGATCGGCAGGTCCGTCTGGGTCTTGAGCCAGGCCACGTTGTCGAGCAATTCCGGCGGCAATTCGCGGCGTTCGCCCGTGATCCCGGCGACGGAAACGTAGTACAAGAAACCGCTTGAGGCACGGGCGATGCGCACCGCCCGCTCGCGCGGCGTCGTCGGGGTGACCAGCTGGATCAGGCTGAAGTCCTCGCGGCGGCAGAACTCCGCCAGCTCCTCCGACTCGTCCACCGGCAAGTCGGGCACGATCGCACCGGCGACGCCCGCCGCCTTGGCGTCGTGGACGTACGCCTGCGGACCGTGCCGATAGATGATCGCGTAGCTGACCATGCTGACGACGGGCATGACGATCTGCGGCGTGAGCCGGGCGATGGTCTCAAAGATGCCCGCCAGCTTGACGTGTTTGCCCAGCGCCCGAGTGTACGACGCCTGGATGATGGGACCGTCCGCGATGGGGTCGCTGTAGGGAATGCCCAACTCGCACAGCTGGCAACCACGGTTTGCCAACTCCCGCAAGACGTCGGCGGTGAACCCCAGATCCGGATCACCGGCCGTGATGAAAGGCATCAGCGCTTTGCGGCCTTGGGAACGCAGGTTTTGAAACAGGCGGTCGATGGCGGACATGGAATTGGTCATTGGTCAGTTGTCACTGGTCAGTGTGCGGAGTGTATGTGCGCCTTGCGGAGCTAGGCGTTGAAGATCGTGTCACCGCGCAAACGGGCGATTTCCGCGGCGTCCTTGTCGCCGCGGCCGGACAGGCACACCAGCACGATCTGATCGGCGGGCCGCTGGGCGGCGAATTCCATCGCCTTGGCGATCGCGTGCGAGGTCTCCAGGGCGGGCAGGATGCCCTCGGAGCGAGCCAAGGCATCGAAGGCCTGCAACGCTTCGTCGTCGCGGGCGTTCAAGTAGCGGACGCGGCCCGTTTCTTTCCAGTAACTGTGTTCCGGGCCGACGCCGGGGTAGTCCAGTCCCGCCGAGACGGAATGAACGTCCGAGGTTTGCCCGTCTTCGTCCTGCAGCACGTAGCTGTAGGTGCCGTGCAGCACGCCGGGCTGGCCGAAACCGAGCGTGGCCGCGTGGTCGCCCAAACGCGGACCTCGGCCGCCCGCCTCGACGCCGATCAACTCGACGGCCAAGTCCTCGATGAACGGATAGAACATGCCCGCCGAGTTGCTGCCGCCGCCGACGCAGGCCACGATCGCGTCCGGAAGCCGCGAGAAACGGTCCAGGCACTGCTGCCGAGCCTCGCGTCCGATCACGGCTTGGAAATCCCGCACGATCCGCGGAAACGGATGCGGTCCGACGACCGATCCCAGAATGTAGTGCGTCGTTTCGACGCTGGACATCCAGTCGCGCATGGCCTCGTTGATCGCGTCGCGCAGGGTCCGCGAGCCGCTGGTCACCGGGCGGACTTCGGCTCCCTGCAGCTTCATGCTGAACACGTTCGGTGCCTGGCGGCGGATGTCCTCCTCGCCCATGTAGACCACGCATTGGAGGCCGAAATGAGCGCACGCGGTCGCCGTCGCCACCCCGTGCTGACCGGCCCCCGTTTCGGCGATCACCCGCGACTTGCCCATCCGCAGCGTCAACAGCGCCTGGCCCAGCGTGTTGTTGATCTTGTGAGCCCCGGTGTGGTTGAGGTCTTCGCGTTTGAACCAGATCTGAGCGCCGCCGCACCGCTGGCTCAACCGCCGGGCGTGATACAGCGGCGAGGGGCGGCCGACGAAGTCGCAGAGCAACTGGTCCAGTTCGGCCTGGAAGCTCGGATCGCGTGTGGCCGCCTCGTACTCGGCGGTCAACTGGTGCAAGGCCCGCGTCAGGGTTTCCGGCACGTACCGCCCGCCGAACCGGCCGAATCGGCCGGCGGCATCGGGGACCTGTGCCGTCACACGCTGAGGGGCAGGAGTTGCGTTTGTCATGCCAAATCACCAAGGACAACGAAATAGTATGGCCGTGGCGAGAAGCCCGGCTTCTTCTTAAAAGGCGGGCCTCTCCAGCGTTCAGTCGTCGCCTCACCGACGCGAGGTCGGTGGAGAGCGTCTCGTGAAGGCAGCCAACCGGAACCGCGATTGTCTTGGGTCGAGGCAGATTGGTCAAGGCGTAGCGAGCGATGTGTACAACTCTTCGTACGCTCGCAGCATCGCCTGCCGGGAAAAATGCCGCTCGACTCGCTCGCGGTTCTGGCGACCCAGCCCAGCCGCCAGCTGACGATCCCCGGCCAAACGCCGCAGCTGGCCCAAAAACCCGTCCGCATCGCCAAAGGCCACACTCTGTTCCTCGGCCAGCGGCCCCAGCACTTCCGCGACGCCTTGAACTCGTGTGCTCACGACCGGCAGCTCGGCCGCCATGGCCTCCAAAAGCACATTGGGCATTCCTTCCCAGCGGGACGGCAGGATGAGCAACTCCGACGCGCGGAGTATTTGCGGAATTCTCGGGCTCCAGCCGGCGAAATACACGCGGCGATCCAGGACCCGCGAACGGACCAACGATTCGAGACGGGCCCGCTCGGGACCATCGCCGACCAACAGCAGATCGTGCTCCGGCAGTTGCTCGAACAAACGCGGCGCGAAAGCGAGGAGCCAGTCCAGACCCTTCTGGGGGTGCAAACGGCCGACAAAAACGATCGCTCGACGGCCTGGCGGCAGCCCGAATTCGCTCAAGTTAGCCGGCTGCACATTGGCGCACGCTTCCACGTCGATTCCGTTGGGAATCACAGCCAGCTTGTCCGTCGCAACGCCCAGCCGCGCAGCACAGTACTCGGCCACCGACCGGCTGACACAGACGATCTTGTCCGCACGGGCACTGGTGCGGCGCTCGACCGCCTGACGGAACCAGGACGGATCGGCCACGCGCACGCCGTGAACGAGACGGGGGGCGCACGAACCGCGCACGGCCAGCGTGCCCACCACGTTGGCATGGAACAGAAACGTCTGCACGATCTCCGGCCGTTGCTCCGCCAACAGACGCCGCAACCGCTTGATCGCGGTCCCCAACTGCCACGCCGCCCGTACGCCGACGAACCGGACCGGGACCGCGGCGGCCTCCAACTGCTGGACCAGCGAAGACCGCTCGACGGGCGGACGCGCCGCCAGCGAATACACCGTCGCCGCAAAACGACTGCGATCTAGGCCGGTCGCGACCTGCGCCAGGCACCGCTCCGCGCCGCCGACCTCCAGTTCGGTGATGACCAACGCCAGTTGGATTCTGTCGCTCATAGCGGGCCAATATATCCAAAGGCGACCTGCGGTGGCAACCAAAGTAGGTTGGGACTCCGTCCCGACCCGGTCGGGACGGAATGGCATTCCGTCCTACAAGGGCTTGGAAACTTATGCACCGGTAAATATGATCGAAGGCTGGAGTTTTCAATTGTGCGGCTTGGCAACTTGAGGAGGACGAAGATGAAGACGAGGTTCCTGGCGTTGGCAACGGTCTGGGTGTGCGCGGGTTGGGCGACTGCGGGCGAGGCGGTTCCGCCGCAGAGTCATCCGGATTCGGCGAAATGGGAGAGTCTGCTCGGCGCCGACTTGTCGAACGCCCAATTCCCGCAAGGCGTCTGGTCGCAGCAGGACGGCGTGCTGACGGCCACGAAGGACGAGTGCATCTGGACCAAGAAGCAGTACGACAACTTTGTCCTGGACCTGGAATTCAGAACCGCAGACGGCACGAACAGCGGCGTGATCGTACACTGCAGCGACATGAAGAACTGGATTCCCAACTCCGTCGAGATCCAGATCGCGGATGATTTCTCCGACAAATGGAGCAAGTCGCCGAAGACCTGGCAGTGTGCCGCCGTCTTCGGCCGTTTGGCGGCAAAGAAGTCCGCCGTGAAAAAGCCGGGCGAGTGGAACCGCATGACGATTACCTGCCAGGGCCCCATGATCTACGTCCTGCTGAACGGCCAGGCGGTCACGGAGATGGACATGCGGAAATGGACCGACGCCAAGCGGAACCCGGACGGCAGCGAGATCCCGCCCTGGCTAAGCAAACCATTGGCATCGATTCCGCACGCCGGCCACATCGGCCTGCAGGGCAAGCACGCCGGAGCGCCGATCTACTTCCGCAACCTGAAGATCAAGTCGCTGGACTGATCGGCTCAGAACGTAGGCCGGAACAAGTCCGCGCAGTTCCGGCGGGAATCCGTGCGGTTTTCGGGCCGTTGGCGGTGCCGG
>CAYUFW010000167.1:0-17496 GCA_964443915.1 uncultured Pirellulaceae bacterium | reverse complement strand
GCCGAACACCTTCGCTCCGTTGATCCGCGGCTGGGGCGGAGGCGGTGGAGTGAGAATCTCGCCGATCGGCTCGTCAGCACCCCAAGCACAGAGACTTCCGCCCGTGCCCGCCAGGCTGGATACGATCCCCGCCAGCGCCAAGACAACGCCCCGCAGACAAGCGCTCCGGAAGCGTAGCCTCCCGCCTTCCCGCCTCGATTTTTCTGCTCCCCATTTTTCTATCTGCTCTTCGGTTCTTCCGTTCATCGCTGCACCTCTAGTGTTTGCCGAACGCGTGAATCGTCTCGTACATCGCGACGATGTTGGCCGTCGGCGTGTTGGGTTGAATGTTGTGGCACGGATTGCAGATCCACCGCGCGGGCCGATAGATCTCGATGCTCTCCCGGACCTCGGCCGCGACTTCGTCCGGCGTGCCGAACGGGAGCGTGTACTGATTGTCGATCGAGCCGTGGAAGATGATGCGGTCGCCAAAGTCGGCCACGAGTCCCTCGCGCTCCATGCCGGGGCACCGCCATTGGACCGGGTTCAGGACCTCGATCCCGACCTGCTCGATCAAGTCCGGCAGGAACAGCCGCGCGGCGCCGTCCATATGATACATGACGTGAATGCCGTACGAGCGGGCCAGTTCCGCCATCTTGATCTGGTTCGGCAGCAGGAACCGGCGGTACATCGTCAGGCTCATCAGCGGCCCGGTCTGCGAACCCAAGTCTTCGGCGACCCACGTCAAATGGATCCGTCCGCCGCCCGCCTCGAAACAGCGCCGCTGGTGTTCGTGGTAAAACTCGAAGATGTGGCCCAGAATCGCGTCGGCCAGTTCGGGACGCAGCACCAGGTCTTCGAAGGACCGCTCCAAGCCGCGCAAGCTGCCGTACAGCAGGAACGGTTCGTAGCAGCAGGAGTGAATCGGCCAGTAGTCGTCATCCTCGTCCAGCGTCCGGGCGACCGTGCCGTAATCGAAGTCGTCGGGGTCGGGCCAGCGGTGCGCATGAACGTCGGCCACCGTCTCGGCCGCGGCCAGCGGACAATGCGCCGGCTCGTCGTAGGCCCCGGACCCGTAGTCCATCCGTTGGTAGCGCACGCCCCACATGTCCGCCTGCGGATCGTCGGGATGGTGCGGCAGCCGCCAGCGGGACTCGACGTACTTCCGTTTGTCGATGTGCAGTTTTCGCCACAGCGCGTCTTCGCCGGAACAGCCCAACTCGCGCAGCAGCCGCTCGGTGACCTCACCCGTCGCTTGGTAATCCGTGGGGATGCGATCCACCGGCTGCCGGGCCAGCAAGGCCAGCCACCTTTGGCGGGGTGTCATTTCCATCGTCGTTTCCTCGCTGGGAAGTCGCCTTCACGCCGCAATCCACTTCTTACCGTCCTTGCCTCGCGCTTTCCAGCCGGCTATCGTATTGGTGCCTCGAAACCTGCCGTGTTTTTTCCTGCCTGCAACCTTCCAGTTTTTCACGAGTTTCAGCAAGGAGACGAATGTCATGAGAGTTCGCAACGTTGGTTGGCTGGTTCTATTGGCTGTCGTCGTGTGCGTGTCTGCTGCGCCGGCGGCGGTCAAGCTGCCGTCGGTAATCGGCGACAACATGGTTCTGCAGCGCGGCGAAGCCGTGCCGATCTGGGGCTGGGACGATCCCGGCACGAAAGTCACCGTGACCCTCGGCGAGACTAAGGTCACGGCCACCGCCTGCGAGAAGGGAAAATGGAGCGTGAGACTGCCGGCCATGAAAGAGGGAGGGCCACACACGATGACCGTCACCGGAACCAACACCGTGACGGTCAACAATATCCTCGTCGGTGAAGTCTGGTTGTGCTCCGGCCAGTCGAACATGGAATGGACCGTGGCTTCCTCGAACAACGCCCAGGAGGAAATCGCCGCCGCAAACCATCCCAACATCCGGCACATCAAGATCCCGCACGTGCCGATGGACAAACCGCAGGAGGACGTGGCGTCCGGCGGCTGGCAAGTCTGCGCACCGCAGACCGTCGGCGGCTTTACGGCGGTCGGCTACTTCTTCGCCCGTTACCTGCAACAGCAGTTGAACGTGCCCGTCGGCATCATCGGCTCGAACTGGGGCGGCACGCGGATCGAGCCCTGGACGCCGCCCGTGGGCTTCCAGCAGGTGCCGGCGCTGAAGGACATCGCCAACAAACTGGACACGTTCCCCACCAAGAACGCGGACGGCAAGATCAATCACCAATCGCCGCTGGCCTTGTACAACGGTATGATCCACCCGCTGGTCCCCTACGGCATCCGCGGCGCGCTGTGGTACCAAGGCGAATCGAACAACGGCGAAGCGATGCTGTACTTCGAGAAGCAGAAGGCCCTGATCGCCGGCTGGCGGTCGGTCTGGAACAAGCCGGACCTGGCGTTCTATTTCGTCCAGCTTGCTCCCTTCCGCTACGGCGGCGATCCGAAGAACCTGCCCGGCATCTGGGAGGCGCAGACGGCCACACTGTCCATCCCCAAGACCGGCATGGCGGTGACGGTCGACATCAGCAACGTGAAGGACATCCACCCGCGAAACAAGCAGGACGTGGGCAAACGCCTTGGGTTGTGGGCCATGGCCCAGCTGTACGGCAAGCCGGACATCGTGTACTCGGGCCCGCTGTACAAGTCGATGAAGGTCGAAGGCAACAAGATCCGCCTGTCGTTCGACCACGTGGGCGGCGGCCTGACGTCGCGGGACGGCAAACCGCTGAGCTGGTTCACGATCGCGGGCGAAGACAAGAACTTCGTCGAGGCGAAAGCCGAAATCGCTGGCGACACGGTGGTCGTGTCCGCCGATGCCGTCGCCAATCCCGTGGCGGTGCGGTTCGGTTGGACGCAAGAGGCGGAGCCGAACCTGTCCAACAAGGACGGGCTGCCCGCGTCGCCGTTCCGCACCGACAAGTGGTAAGCCCCTTTTCGCCACCCGGCTTGTCCGGGTGGTTCAACGGCTTCTGCACTACTCCGCCAAGACGAGTGCAGAAGCCGCCAAGCCCCTGGGGCGAGCCCAGGGGCGGAGGTGAGGACGCATGGACCTGCAACTGGCGGACGAAGTGGCCGTCGTGATCGGCGCGGCCAGCGGGTTGGGCAAGGCGATTGCCATCGAATTTGCGCGCGAGGGTGCCGCCTTGGTGCTGGTCGACATCGCCCCGGCGGTCGAATCGCTGGCGGCGGAGATCCAGCGCGACCTGCAGCGTCCCGCCCGTGCGTTCGTCGCCGATGTGACGGACTATCCCGCGGTGCAACAGATCGCAGCGGCCGTGGTGGCGGAATCCGGCCGCTGCGATCACGTCATCGTGCCGGCCGGCATCGGCTCCGGGAAGTACGGGTTCCCGTTCTGGAATCTGGAGCCTGCCGACTGGGACCGCGTGCTGCGGGTGAACCTTCTCGGACCGGTCCACGCCGCGCACGCCTTCTCGCCGCCGATGATTGCCGCGCGGCGGGGCACCTTTCTCTTTTTTACGTCCATCGCGGGCCAGATCGGTTCGCAAACCGATCCACCGTACAGTGCCGCCAAGGCGGCCGTGATCAACTTCACGCAATGCGCCGCCAAGGACCTCGCGCCGTACAACGTCCGCGTCAACGCAATCAGTCCCGGCATGATCCGCACGCCGTTGAACCGCTCGGTCTGGCAAGCCTGGTACGACCAGCAGCCGGAAGACAAACGGCAGTCGTACGAAGATTGGGCCGGCGAAAAAGCCCGCCGCGTCGCCCCGCTGGGCCGCTGGCAAACGCCGCAAGACATCGCCGCCGTGGCCGTCTTTCTGGCCTCCCGCCGCGCGGAAAACATCACCGGGCAAACCATCAACGTCGACGGCGGCCAAGTCATGCACGCCTAGGCCGACCGCTCGTGCCGGGGTTCTCGTGGGTCTAGCCGCCGTGCCGATCATCTTCTTGCTCGTTGGACGTTCACGGTTGAGAAAGCAACGGACGTTTTTCAACCAGAGCGGCGATGTCGATGTCTGGCCGTTCATTAGTCGTGCTGATTTTCAGCACGCACGCAAGAAAGCGCGGTAGCCTGTCAAAGTGACACCCTCAGGGGCGTTCTACCGTCACGGACTCCGAAGGTAACCCCTCAACGCCATGATCAGGGCGAAGATCGCCAGCAATCCCACGACGGTGAGCGGAATACCCCAGACGTTTGCGATACAGGTGACTTCCGCGCGACGGGGATTCTTGGGATCGTAGCGTACGGAAACGATGTGCCCCATTGGCCACGGCCGGCGCCACGAACCCCAGCTCGAAATCGTCGTGACCGAGCGACCGTCTTCTGTCTCGAATCTGACAACCGGATGAAAGAATGGTTGGCCTTTCGGCTCGTCGCCGCGGCGTGTGATCCAGTAACGCAGGATTCGTGCCGACGCCTTGGGCCACCAGAACGTCTGCCTGAAAGCGTGAAACACCGCCCAACCGCCAAAGGCGACAGCGGCCAACCCGAAGACCGCCACAGCGATCACGTCGAATGTGCTGTCGAGCCAAGCGGTCATGAGCCGCACCGAGTCATGCTGGAGGAACCGGCCTTCGATCGCCGCTAATCAGTATACCAACTGCCAGGGCAGCCCCGATAACGAGGCCGAGCAACGTCATTCCCAGCCCCTGGGCTCGGAGCCCAGCCACGGCGCCGATCAAGCCAGGAAGAACGACGATGACGGCCAATGCGTAGCCAAACCGCCGTGCCCTTGCATTTGGATCGATCGGCCATGTGCGTGAGCGTATGCGATAAACCAGACCACCGAATAGGGCGCCGGGGACGACAGTCCAGAATCCGACCGCGCCGTGACCTGCCAGCAGTGGTAGTGCTGCGACAGCGCCGAGTAGGGCAAAGACCGCAATGTAGATCGCGGGGCCAATTCCACAAACACGCCCTGCCAGTCGGTTGCCGCTATCCGCTTCCGTCAGATTCTTCGGCGGTTCGTACGTCGGCGATTGGTAAGGACTGCACATTGTCGTCGGAGTTGACAGCAGAACTCTGCAAGTCCACGACCGGATTTGCGCGGTCACTGGCGGCATTGTACTATGGCCATAGCGCCTGCAACATGCCGGGGCGCGAATCGCGTCAATGCCCTGGAGTCGCCGTGCAGCCATGCGGTCGACGCGGGCGTGCTTGGTTGTAGCCGTTGGCAAGGGCTGGCCTGTCTGGCGCGAGGAACTCCCGCCCCGCCCGATCCGCTGGCGATGATCCGAGGTTGGACCGAATCCGGCAACACGCAGCCGTGAGGACGTCTAGTCGCCGGGGCGGTGAGGCGGGGGATTCTTCGCACGAATCGTTGTTCTTTCTTCAGGCGTGTTGTCCGCGGCTCGTCACGGGACTAAGATGTGGGAGCGAATTCACGGGTCCGTTGGTAAGTCTCGGACATATCGAGGTACTTTTCTTGAAGGAGGTGACACCGATGATGCGAAGTGTGGTTCCGTCCCTGGCGTTGCTGGCCATGTCGGTCGGCACCCTTGCGGCGGGTGCAGAGTTGAAGTCCGGCCTGGAGGTCGGCCAGCCGGCCGGCGCCTATCAGGTCAAGGACTGCACCGGCCCGAGCAAGGGCAAATCGCTCTGCTACCGCTGACGGTTGGGTGCACGTCCGGTGGTCAACGTGTTTGCACGTGGACTCACCGACGACTTGGCCAGTCTGGTCAAGCAACTCGACGCGGTCGTAGGCAAGAACGAAGAGAAGAAGATGGGCGGATTCGTCGTGCTGTTGAGCGAGGATCCGGACGCCGATGAAGCGAAGGTGGTGGCGTTCGCCGAAAAGCACGGCATCAAGAACCTGCCGTTGACAATCTTCGACGGTGTAGCCGGACCGCCCGGCTACAATCTGGCCCAGGATGCCGAGGTCACCGTGAACATGTGGGTCAAGCAGGAGGTCAAGGTGAACCAAGCCTTCGGCAAGGGCGGCCTGACCGCCTCCGCCGTCAAGCAGGTAGTGGCCGAGACCGCGAAGATCTTGGAATGATCTTCGGGATTCCCGAACCACATTGAGATGCATCGAACCCGCTTTCCAGAACCGGAAAGCGGGTTCTTTGTGCGCTGGCCGGGAAAAGACACCGCAGACATGAGAGAGGACCGACTTGATGAACGCAACGGCTCGTGGGGGCGCCTTGCGCTCTCTGGCGGCGCTGCTGGTCGCCGCCGCTGCCGCACTCGTCTGCCCGGTTTCGTCCGTGACGGCAGGTCCGTCCAACAGCTTGATGGACATCTCCTCCGACGGCACGCTGCTGGCCTGCTCGAACCGCGACAGCGGAACCGTGACGGTCGTCGATCTGGGCGCCCACACGAAACGCTCCGAAGTGCCCGTGGGGGCCAACCCCGAAGGCGTCAGCTTCGTCGGCGCGACCTATATGGTTGCCGTAGCGGTCTACGGCGAAGACAAGATCGTGTATCTCGACGCCGACACGGGCCGGACGGGCGGGCAGACCGAATTGTTCGATGAGCCGTACGGCATCGTGAGCGACGAACGGGGCGAGCGGCTGTACGTCACGCTGGACTACCCGGGACAACTCGTCGAAATCGACGCCGCGACGCGCAAGGTCTCTCGTCAGCACAACGTCGGCCAGTTCGTGCGCGGCATCGCCCTGTCGGCCGATCGACGCCGGGCGCTGGTGACCGAATTCTACACCGCCGTGGTGAAAGGGGTGGACCTCGCCACCGGGCAGGTGAGCGACGAGTGGCACGGTGCGCAAACTGACAACCTCGTGCGTCAAGTCGTCCTGAATCCGCGGCGGCCGAAAGCGTACTTTGCCAACATTCGCTCGAAGGCCACGATGGCACATGGGGAAGGTTCGATCTTCCCGTACGTGAGCGTGGTAGACACCGATCCGGACGAGGGACGCCGCCGCAAGCGGATCCCCATGGATGCGTTTCTGGGGAACCGCGTCACCGCCAATCCTTGGGAAGTGGCCGTCTCGGCGGACGGGCGGCAGTTGTACGTTGTCTTCAGCGGCACCGACGACATGTTCGCCTGCGACATCGTCGATGACGACTACCGTGAAATCGCCCTGCGTGGGTACCTTGCCGTGGGACACAATCCGCGTGCGGTTCGCGTAGCGCCGGACGGCAAGACCTTCTACGTGTATAACGCCCTGGACTTCACGGTGGCGGCTTACGACGCCCGGCGGCTGGAACTGCGGGCCACGATTCCGGTCTGCGACGACCCGCTGGGCGACCGGCTCCGCCGGGGAAAGATCTTCTTTCATTCCGCGCTGCAGCCGATGGCAGGACGCCGCTGGGTCTCCTGCTCGAGCTGTCATCCCGATGGCGACCCCGATGGCCGGACCTGGCAGAAGCAGGAGGGACAGCGGGACACACCGGCGCTGGCCGGACTGGCGTGGACGCACCCGATTCTCTGGTCCGCGAACCGGGACGAAGTGCAGGACTTCGAGCACACGATCCGCGGCCCGTTGATGCAAGGACGCGGGCTGATCCGCGGCGAGGTGCAGCCGGTCTTGGGGCCGCCGAACAAAGGGCTGTCCGCGGACCTCGACGCGCTGGCCGTCCTGATCGCGTTAGCGACTTCTCCGCTCTGCCGGTCGTCAGCGGCCGCCCCGGCCGAACGCGACGCGCCGCGTCGCGGGCCGGGCGGCTTCGGCCGACCGATCAGCCTGGGACCGGACGACAAACAGACCTTTCCCGATCCGCCTGCCGGATTCGACGCCCCGCGAGAAGGGACCCAGCGAGGCCGATTGGAGATGATCGCCTACGATTCGAAGTCCGTCGGCGCCACCCGCAAAATGCAGGTCTACACGCCGCCCGGCTATTCCCAGGACAAGAAGTACCCGGTGCTGTATCTGCTGCACGGGATCGGCGGCGACGAGACGGAGTGGCAGCGTTTTGCCACGCCCAACATCCTCTTGGACAGCCTGCTGGCCGACGGCAAGGCCACGCCGATGATCGTCGTGATGCCCAACGGCCGGGCACAGCAGAACGACCGGGCGGAAGGCGACGTCTTCCGCTCGGCCCCCGCCTTCGCGGCCTTTGAGGAGGACCTGCTGAAGGACGTGATCCCGACGATCGAGTCGCGGTACTCCGTGCAAGCGGACCGCGAACACCGGGCGCTGGCCGGCCTCTCGATGGGCGGCGGCCAGTCGCTGAACTTCGGACTGGGGCACCTCGACACGTTCGCCTGGATCGGCGGCTTCTCGTCGGCGCCCAACACCAAAAGACCGGCGGAATTGATCCCCGACCCCGCAGTCGCCAAGCAGCAGTTGAAGCTGCTGTGGCTCTCCTGCGGCAACAAGGACGGATTGATCCGCATCAGTCAGGACATGCATGCGTATCTCAAGGAACACGACGTTGCGCACGTCTGGAACGTGGACTCCAACGGGCACGACCCCAGGCATTGGCGCAACAACTTGTATCACTTTGTGCAACAGATTTTCCGCTGATCTCGTGGCGAAGTGCGAGCGTTAAGTGGGACCAGCACGGGTTCGTCATGCGCGGGAAGTGGTAGGAGCAGGGAGACGGCGATGAAAAGAACATGGACTCCGGCAGTGCTCTTCCTTCTGTTCGCAGCCGCCACGCCGGCGGCGCGGTCGCAGGAAGCGGCCGTCGCGGTTCAGGCGTCCCAGGGCCCGACCATCAAGGACGCCTACCAGGATCACTTTTTCATCGGCATGGCGGGCGATCTGCCCGGCAACTACTCCGCTCAGGAACTGGACCTCGTCCAGGAGAACTTCAACTTCGTGACGCCGGAAAACTGCATGAAGCCGGGCCCGATTCACCCCGGCGAGAACGCGTGGAGATTCGAGCGGCCCGACGCTCTGGTGCAATGGTGCCTGGACAACCAGCGAAAGCCGGCCTATGCGGCCATCGTCGACGCGGTCCGGGACCCGAACGATGCCGGCCACCGGGCCCGGAACCCCATTATCTGGGCGGACGTCCCCGACCTCGCGGCCATTCGCGTGGGCGACACGTACTACCTGAGCAGCACCACCATGCACCTGAGCCCCGGACTTCCGATCATGAAATCCACGGACTTGGTGAACTGGCAACTGGTCGGCTATGCCTACAACACCCTCGGCGACAACGAGGCTTTATCGCTGCGGAACGGGAAGAACGCTTACGGCGCAGGCTCGTGGGCGAGCAGCCTGCGTTATCACGACGGCACGTTCTACGCGACGACGTTCTCCAGCACCACCGGCAAGACGCACGTCTACCGGACCAAGGACATCGAGAAGGGCCCGTGGACCGAGAACTCGTTTCCTCCGGCGCTGCACGACCACACGCTGTTCTTCGACGATGACGGGCGCGTGTACATGATCTACGGCGGAGGCAACCTGCGGCTGGTCGAACTGACGGCGGACGTCTCCGGTCTCAAGCCCGGCGGCGTGGATCAAGTCGTTGTCACGAACGCCAGCCGGGTGGCCGGCCCCAACATCGGCTTGCCGGCGGAAGGCTCCCAGTTGTGGAAGATCGACGGCAAGTACTACCTGTTCAACATCACCTGGCCGCGGGGCGGCATGCGCACTGTGCTCGTTCACCGGGCGGACAACATCACCGGCCCGTATGAAGGCCGCGTCGCCTTACAGGACAAGGGCGTGGCGCAGGGCGGCCTGATCGATACGCTCCAGGGCGATTGGTACGCCTACCTGTTTCGCGATTACGGCGCGGTGGGCCGCGTTCCCTACCTGGTGCCCGTCCAGTGGAAAGACGGCTGGCCGGTGCTGGGCGTGGACGGCAAGGTACCCGATACGCTGAGTCTTCCGGCCAGCAAAGGTCCTGTCCCCGGCATCATCGCTTCGGATGAATTCGATCGCCGCCCTGGCGACCCGGCGCTTCCGCTGGTCTGGCAATGGAACCACAACCCGGACGACAACGGCTGGTCGCTTACCCAGCGTCCCGGCTTTCTGCGGCTGACGGCCGGCCGGGTGGATGGCGATTTCCTGTCGGCTCGAAACACGCTGACTCAAAGGACATTCGGCCCGGAATGCTCCGGCACCGTCTGCCTCGACGTGAGCCACCTGCAGGACGGAGACTTCGCCGGCCTGGGGGCCCTGCAGCAGCGATACGGACTGGTCGCAGTCAAGGTGGAAGGGAATGCCAGGTCGATCGTCATGGTGAGCGCCGAATTAGGTTCCCCGGTGGAGATGGAGCGCGTGCCGTTGACTCAGGACGTCATCTACCTGAAGCTGGAATGCGACTTCCGCGACCGGGCCGACACCGCCCGTTTCTTCCACAGCCTCGACGGCCGGCAATGGACCGCGATCGGCAAGCCGCTGCGGATGAAGTACACCTTGCCGCACTTCATGGGCTACCGTTTCGCGCTGTTCCACTATTCGACGAAGACCGCGGGCGGCTACGCGGATTTCGACTACTTCCGCGTGAGCGACAAGACGTCCGCCGCCATCACCACTGCAAACGCCGAAGCCGGCCGCGGGATACTCGCCGCGACGGGGAGGGATTGAGATCCTATGAAACACGCTCGCTTCCTTGCTGTCTGTCTCGTCGCGCTGCCCAGCCTCGGGACTGCCGCCGAGTTGGTGCTGACTGAAGACGGCTCGGCCTTGGCGCCGATCGTCCTGTTTCCCGACGCCCCGCCGCGGACGCGGGATGCGGCGGCGGCGTGAAATACGAGGGCGCCTCGCAGTCCGACCGCGACGTGCGTTTCGCCAACACGCTCGCGCGGATGCTGAAAGAGCGCTTTCCGAACAAGGAACTCTACGTGCAGCTCCATGCCTACGGACTCGCCCGCAACCCGCCCCTGGGTGTCGCGCCGGACGACAACGTCATCATCTCCAGCGTGGCGAACTTCCACATGCGCTCGCCGGAGGCGCGCCAGTTGCCGATGCAGCAGCACGCCGGCTGGGCGAAAACGGCGAAGCATCTCATGTGGCGGCCCAATCTCGGCAGCCAGGCCGGTTTGAACTGGGGCCTGCCCGACGTGGCGATGACCCAGGCCGGCGAGGACTTTCGCTTTATCGCCGACCATCATTGCGCGGGCCTGTTCTTCGACCTGTTCTGGCTCCACTGGGCCACGCAAGGCCCGCACTACTACGTGCTGGCGCACCTGGCGTGGAACCCGTACGCCGACGTCCAGGCCGTGATGGACGACTACTACCAGCGCGCCTTCGGCCCCGCCGCCGCAGAGCTGAAGGCTTACTGGACGCTGCTGGAGCAGACGCGGATGGAGTTCGTGCGCGACAAACCGAGCCGCCAGCGGGCCTTCGACATCCCGGAGAAATACACGCCGGAGTTGTTCGCCAGATTGTAGTCGCACCTGGACGCCGCGGACGCGAAGATCGCCGGTGCCGACGAGAAGTACCGCCGCCGATTGCACTTCGTGCGCTGCCGCCTGGATTACACGAAGCTGGTGGTGGATACGCGTGCCTGGATGCAGAAGCTGGAAGCCAGCAGCGGCCAAGACATTGAGGCCCGAACGCGTGTGCTGACCAACTGGCAGACCGCGGCGAAGATGAAGGCCGAGTTCCCACCGTTCGCGATCAACTGGCAGGCCGTCTTCCGCGAGCGTCGCCCGGACGGCGAGAGCAAGCGAATCATGGGCCTGCACCCGGACGTGCCCCTCAGCGGCCGTACGCTGCGTGAACTCCGCCAGACCGGCCTGGAGTAACCCCGCTCTTGCCAAGGGAGAGATGCGCGCGTCCTGCTTGGAAGCGCCTGACCGTCCTCCGCACACCGCCCGCTGGACACAGTGATAGACGCCAACTTCAGCAGAATCGATCAGCTGGCCTCGCGGCGAGCGACGCCTCCGGGGTGTTCTGCGCCAGCAGCTTCGGCACTCCCATCGAACAGCGACCTCATTCCTCCTTCGACCAATCGACCACGTCCAGACCCGGAATAGCCCCGAAATCGCTGTCGGTTGTCACGACCGTGCAATTGCCAAGGGAAAACGCCAAAGCCGCGGTTTGGATGTCGATCTGTTGCATCGGCCGACCCAATCGGCGCAACTCCGCGTACAGTCGTCCGTACTCTGAGGCCGCCGTCTTGTCGAACGGCCAGATACGGAGTCTGCGCAGGCTGTTCCGAAGCCGCTGGAGGTTCCGCTCTCGTGTGGCGCTGTACTCGATGCCCCCGATCAGTTCCCCCAGGACCGGCGTGCCAATCCCAATGTGGTCGCCACGCAGAAAGGCCTCACGGATTCTACTGTCCACCGGCTGCCGACGATTGATGTAATCTCCCGCGATCCCTGAGTCGAGCAAGTATCGTCTCATTCGAACAGCCTCTCGACGTCTTCCCAGTTCTTGCGCATGAACTGCTTCTGAAGTTCCTCCCACCTCCTTCGCTCCGCCTCGGACTGGGCGACTTCCTCTGCCGTCCGTTCCAGCGGCTCGCGCGAATCATACCAGGCGAGCCACTCGCGGCGCTGGTCGTCCGTCTGAGGCCATTCGGATTCGGTGATGCCGACCGACTCCATTTCGTCGTGCTCCGGCACGACAACCACGCGAATCCCGTCGGGCCAATTGACGGGCCCGTCGAACGCAACATGACCGCCGCGATAGGTAGCATGGGCGGGTCGCATAACGATCTCCTCAACAGCTCACCTGAACCACGAGCCTTGTGCATCGCCAACGCCATCAGCACTCCGGTCGCCCGGCACTTCTTCGAGATTCTGGGCCGGCCCGGCGACGCATCGGCGTTCAGCTTGTCTTTATTCTGGAGGAAGTACAGCCAAAAGTCCAGCGGCTTCACGGAGAAGAAAGCGGGACTGGTTCGCTGGTGGACGACCTCCCGATCCGGCCGAGTTCCCGCTATAATATGCGCAGCGACCGCGTCGCCCGGCCAGGCCATCCGGCGGCGCCGGTGATCCCATCACCTTTGCCCAAGAAGCAGGATCACGTCATGCCTCTGCACGACTGGGACGAGCTGACCGGTTGGGACGGCGTACGTCATTTCTGGATTACGAACTTGTTCCACTGGATCCGACCACGCTTGCCGCCGGAGTACCGCGCTTACGTCGGTTCTGTTCCGACCTTAGGCGTAACAGGCGAAAGTGAACGTCCGGACGTAGCGGTCCGGCACTGGCTGCCGGAACCTTCGGTCGAGGGCACAGACGCTCCAGCCTCCGCTGATGAAGGGGCCCTCGAGGAGCCCGTCGTAGAAACGGCCACGCTGACGCTCGACCCGCAGACGGCGCTCTACGTCGCTTTCCGAGGACGCCTGGTCGCCGCCCTGGAGCTGATCTCGCCGCGCAACAAAGATCGTCCGAGCGCACGTTCCAGTTACCTGCACCGGTATCTGAGTTATCTGCAGGAGGGCGCTCATCTGCTCTTGGTGGACGTGCATCGCCGGCCGCTGACGTTCTCCTTTGCGGACGCCTTGGAGCAGGAACTGCAGATTTCCATGCCCGCGTTGCCCGCGCCGCTGGCGGCGGCCTATCGGGTGGGCGAACCGGCGCCGCAAGGCGGTCGTTTCGTGGCCATCTGGCGTCGCGCGCTGACCGTGGGCCAGCCCTTGCCGAAGATGCCCTTGCCGTTGACCGTCCAGACCTCCATCTCCGTCGATCTGGAGGATACCTATCGCCGAGCTGCCAGCGACGCCTATTTGACTTGACGACTGCCACAAATGTCGGACTCCACTGCCCAGGAGGCGCCATGAAATTCAATAACTTTTGCCATGACCGTCGCCTTCTGGCTACTTCTACTTTGGAGTCCGCATCTCCAACGACCGATGACCAAGGGAAATGTAGCAGAATGAGCCAAAAAGCACACGTTGAAAAAATGGGGGGCTCCCTCCGGATGGCTCTCGTTGACGTCACCGAAGCCCAACCGCCGAGCGGTTCCCGCCCGCCCCGACTCCGCCGGGTCCCCGAGAAGAGACGCCGATTTGCCAGCGGGGCAGTAGATCCATGATCTCCGGAAGTAATGCATGTCCTTTTCCCTTCTTCGGTCCTTTTCCCCTTTCCCTCTTTGAGACAAAATGCTGACCAGCACCCGAAAATCCGCCAGAAATCCTTGCCTTGCAGGCCCTTGCGCCAGTAAACTACGTCTTGATCCGTCCGGCGATATCCACCCGCTCCGGCCAGATACCACGGCGGCGACGGCGGAATGCCGCCGGGAGAGTTAGTAGTTCGGCCTGACGAAGGGAGCTACGTCCATGACCGACTCGATGCGGAAACTGCTTGCCATTGCGGCTGAGGCAATACATCAGCTCCTGGCCGAGGCGGCCCAACATAGGCAATTTCCGGAGTTCGACCTCTGGCTCGTGGAGGAATTGATCACTGACAAGGAGGAGGAATTTGGCGGCGAGGTGCCAATCGGTGAGAAGCACGCGAAGGAGTTCGTCAAACGCAAAGGCGTCATACTCGATGCCTTCGATCCCAAGAAGGTGAACTACCCCCTCGCGTTCGACTTCCCCTACATCATCCTGAGCCCCTCGGGAACGATTGAACGATACACGAATGCCGTTATCGACGGCAAACCGTACCCATGCATCACTGCCATTCATGACTCGGTGCGGAGCGTCCCGATGGACTACCTGACGTATGCGTGCAAGGCGTTGGCGGAGGTTGAACGGTTGCCAATGTCGGCGGAGCCGCAGGACATCAGTCTCGCCACCCGACGCTCAGAGCCAACATCGTAAGCGTTCGCCGCAAGGCTTATTGTGCTGCGTCCCCAGGGGGCGCAAGCGAAGTCAACAGTGCCTCATGGAATCACGACTACGAGGGTACAATGAGTTCGCCAGTGACTTTCCGAATGAATGGTGTTGGCAATGCATTTCTGCAGGAGATCGGACACGTCTGTCCCTTGTGCTCTGCCGCTGGGCCAGCTGCTAACACGTCCGGTTCGCTCCTCATTTATGCTGGCAGCACGCAGGAGATCGCCCATCACGTTCTTTTCGACTTTGGCGAGGGTGTCGTGGATAGCCTGATTCAATACGGCGTCCACCGCGTGGACCACATGTTCAACACTCATCCGCACGTGGACCATTTTCTCGGCTCAAATCGTCTGTTGATGTCTCGTTCTCGTTTGCCGCGCAATCCAGCGGGAAAGCCGATCCCGGTGCCGCTGTGGTGCACGAGCGAGACCTGGAAGTATGGCGTGGGGTGGTTCTATCCCTGGTGTCCCGCCGCGGGCCTTGTGCAATGGAATAGCCTCGATACCCGGTTGAGTACCAATCAGAGTCCCGGCGGGACCGCCGTTGCCAGCGTCGACTGGAGCCAGACGTCTCCGGGCTTGGGAATCAACTTGCGCGTTAGCCCGTACCCGTCTACCACGGTAACGCGCGCGGCCCCGTAGTCTTCGTGGTCCAGTTCTGCGCAAACGGTGTGGAACGGAAAATCGTCCTGTGCTGGGATCTGTTGCATCTGGTCTCCCACCATCCTCAGCCCGCGAAGCTCTATCTGCGTTTCCCGCGAGGCGCCTGCTTGTCGACGTCCCCCCAACCGAATGAAGATGAGTTCGAGGTGGCGAACCCTTCGGCTTTAGACTGTTACGTGCCATGGCCGAAAGCTGGTGACTGGCGTCCCGGGACGCCGGGCTACCCTGGAGATGACCAGGAACCCGATCAGAAAGCACACGCTGCCGAGGAAGGCTTAGCAAAGCGGATGGAATCAGTTGGCCCCGATGACCTACTTGCGGAGCATCAGATTCTGCGCGACGCCGACGAGTTGTTCCTGGAAGGGAACACTTGTGAACGGCTTCCGAATACTCGACACATCTCGATCACCGCCGGATTCAGCTTGATTCGCCGACTCAAGCCGAAACGAACCTGGATCGTCCATTACAGTGGTCACGAAGACCCGTGGGGGCCGCTCAGCCACCGGCAACTACAGGACTGGATCGACGACAACAAGGGCGCGAGCACGAACGGTTGTGCCGGCCGCGACATCAGGGTTGCCCACCACGGCATGACGGTCGCTTTCTAGCAGCACGTCAAACACAGGAAGACTCGCAACCGAGGAATCGCCAAACTACCAGGGCATGGGGCGGAGTGTGGAGTGGTCGTACGGCGCGATCCGTTGAATTGGGCAAGACCAAAGTCGGCCAAAGGTTGGAATGAGATCAGCTTGGGCGCTGAGCAGGCCCAGGATGGTTTCCCTGCCCCACGGGTGGCTACGGCTGGAGGACGCTTTGACGCATCAGTAGCCGTAGATTGTCAACGCCGATCGCCGTCATGAATCCATAGTTGGAGTGAACGATAATGCCATACCAGGGGTGTGGGGAATGCGGGTACGGGTACATTCAGTGCGGGCTCTTGACCAAGCGAGACGGAAAATACTGCGACATTGTCTGCCCCAAGTGTGGCAGCCCGTACGCAGTATTTGTGGAAGACGACCTTACCGAGTACGCGGCAATTGAGCAAATGAGCTGTCCGGGTTGCCGCAACAGGACGATGCGTTCCGCAAACCACAGATACGATCACTTCCTGCGCGCCGGTGAGTTGGTCGATTTGAGCCTCCATACGTTGGAGTGTCAGTTGTGTCATTGTCGGCCAGAAGTGACATTTGATGCGGAGAGCCGTTTCTTTTCATCGCCGGACATTTGCGAAATGGAGGAGGCTCTCAAGGAGTGGTGCAGACGTCAAGGTAAGATTATCGACTGACCGGAGAGCCGCCGCGAACACCCCAGCGGGATTGACGGGCGTGGCCCTGCTCGGTGTGGCACGGCTTACTGGTTAGCCGTGCCGGAAGTGCGCACGAAGCCGGGCTTGGTGGGCATCCGCGATTCAGCAGAGCGGAAAGCGGGACAGGTTCGCTTATGGGATCCTGGGGCTGTTCGCTGTCGTTGTCGGCAAAAGGAATTCACGCCGCGACACGAAAGCCACTGATCTGACCCTGCTGGCAGGTTGTGGCATGGCGTTGCTGTAATATCCGCAAAGGAGCGAAGCCAATGACCGCCATTCAAGTCGATGAAGACACGGCGAGCGTCCTCACGCAGTTGGCGACGGCGCACCACATGAGCGTCGCGGAATTGGTCCGTATTCTGGCCACGCATGGTCCGGCCGCCGGGCCGAACGCGTCGACGGTGGATTTCGACCAGGAATTGGACTCGTTGCTGTTTGACGGCCGAACGCTGCCGGCGGATTTCTCGCGAGCCGACTTTTGTCGAGATCATGACTGATGCAGTGGCGTCAACTGCTCGTGGCCTTCAACGTGCAAGGCGTTGCCGAGCATGATGCTCGGCTCGTGTCGATGATGCTCGTCGCTGGCATTACTCAAGTCCTCACGCTCAACACCGGCGACTTCCGGCGATATCCTGGCATCACGGCGGTGACGCCTCGCGACGTGATCGCCACCCCGACGACGTGATGCCAGCCCTGGGACCGGCGCCGACAAGGGAGCCGGTTTCGGCAGGGAAGCGGGAGCCAGGAGGTGGCTGCAGGACGATGTGGGCAGGGAATGGCCCAGCTCGGCGCGGGTTTGTTTGAACGCGGAGTGAGCGAGAGTGACCGGAATGTTGTCCTGCGAGGGCCAGAAGGTGGCGGAGAGGGAGCGGCGCGGTGCCGAAGGTCTGGTTGGAGGTCGCCGCCCGCGGTGCGTGTCCACTTGCGGTGCTCGCAGGACTCGATGGCCGACACGGGGACGGAGGCTCCCGCAAGCGGGAAGCGTGCCGCAGAACGTGGGGCAGAG
>CAYUFW010000166.1:0-17501 GCA_964443915.1 uncultured Pirellulaceae bacterium | reverse complement strand
AAAGCGGCGACAAGGCGCCGCACTCCAAGATGACTGCCAGACGCGCCGGGATCACGAGCCGGTCATCGCGTACGGCAGGCTGAACTGGTGCGCGTCGCGCTGGGGCACCAGCTTGGTGCCGGGACACAGCCGGCCGGTGCGGGAGTCGATCGTGAAGACGTCGATCCGGTTCTCCGCGGGCAGGAAACGGCAGATCCGCATCCAGCACTCCCCGCTGCCCGCGGTCGCCATGTAGTCGGACAGGACTTCATGGACCGGCTGGCCGGCGTCGTTTTTCGACACCTGACGCAGTGCCTGCGTGCGGCTCTGGTCGCCCGACAGGATCAGGAACAAGTGGGCATGGCGGCGAAAGCACTTGTCCCACATCTGCTGCGGCGTGTTGCCCGCCGAGCCGTGGACCTTTTTCCATTGCATCCGGCCCTTGGGCGCAGCGAAGTAATCGTCCGGCTTCTCCGGTTTTGCGAGCGGTCCCAGGTTCATGTGCGAGGCCACGATGGCCCGCCGCGACGAGTGTTCGGCCAGCACTTTGTCGGCCCACTGGAGCACCGCGTCCGGGGCGTTGCACTCCAGGTGCAGAATGACGAAGTCTAACCCGCCCGCCGAGAACAACTGATAGCTGTTGGCGTTGTTGCCGTACTTGGCGTCGAGTGCGGCGGACGGCGTGCCGCCGTACCAAGAGAAGCCGGCAAACCGCTCGGCCGGGAAGTACTGCTGGAACAGCGCCGTGTCGCCGCTGGCCTTCAAGTCGTGGTTCCCCAGCGCGATGGCATAGGGCACGCGCTGGTGCAGGCGGTCCATCGCCTGACGGGCCACGGCCCACTGCTCCGGCACGTTGCGGTCGACGATGTCGCCGACGTGGCTGACGAACACGATCCGCTGCGCGTCGAGGTTGTCCTCAATCCATTGGGTATGCGCATCGAACACGGCGTTGGTCACGGGCGCGAGACTGAGGGGCGTGGCCTTGGTGCCCTGGCCGCGATAGGCCTGCGTGTCAGGAATGACGGCGATGCTGAACGAGCCCTCACACGCTGGCGGCAGCCGTTCTTCGCCGGACCAGCCCGTGACGCTGACGGCGACGAGTGCCGTCAAGAAGAGTGCGGTGCGGTGGATCAGGTTGCTCACGAGACCTCCTTCGACGATCATGAGATTCAGGCGGTGGAAGGACAGCCGGCTCGAGCCGGCACTGCAAAGTCCTGCAAGGACGGTTATAATCGTTCCCGCAGGGACCGAGAAAGGGGGACCGCGATGAAGTTTGATCGTGTTGCCGGATTGAGGCCGGGGGCCGTGCTGCGGCTGGCCGTGTTGCTGGGCGGCTGGTCTGTCGTGGCTTCGAGCTGCGTTCTCGCGGAGGAGGCGGGACGAGCCGCGGCCAGCGAACCGCCGCGCTGGCGCGAGGGTTTGACGGATCGGGAGTTGGCCCTGGGCCGCTGGTTCTCCCAGTTGACCTTTCTGCAAGACCGGTCCGCAAAATCCTGGCCGATCTTGCACGACGACGGCGTCCAGCTCGGAACCACCAGTCTGCGATACCAACTGGCCTTTGCCGGCTACGGCTGCGCGGTCCAGGCGGCCAAGACGCCGGCCTACCGGGAACTGGTCCAACGGCAACTCCGCGACCTGTGCGAGCGGATGATCGACATCCGGATCTGGTCCTACGCCACGACCTATTGGAATTACGGCGACGATCCGCCCGATCCGTGCCTGTACGAGAACGTCATGTACACCGGCCATCTGACCCAGCTGATGTGTTTGTACGAACTGCTGACCGGCGACACGCGGTACTCGGACGCCGGCTGGGATTTCGTCTGGCGCGACGGCCGGCGGCTGCACTACAACTTGCAGCAGGCCGTCGAGCGTCTGTACGTGCAGAGCGAGCGTAACGTGGGCGGCGGCATCTGTTGCGAGCCGGGACTGGTGTTTGCCACCTGCAACTCGCACAGCGCCGCGTCCTTCCTGCTGTTCGATCTCCTGCACGGCTCGCAGTACGCCCGGGCGAACGACAAATGGTTTGCCTGGATGTCCAAGAACTTCCGTTTCCCGAATTCACCGGGCGGCGACTTGTTCTACGTAACGTATCATCAGGCCAGCCGGCTGTTCGTGCCCACGGGCGATGTGGGCGCCGACGGCTGGGTCCTGGGCTGGGGGTATCCCTGGTTTCCCTCCACGGAGTTGGCCCGCGAGGGCTGGCAGCACCTGCTCGAAAAAGCCCGCTGGCAGTACCCGGAGCCCGGTCAGCGGTTTGCGAAGAACAATATGATCCTTGGGTGCTGTGCCGGCGGTTCGCTGCCGTTGAGCAACTCGTTCCTGCCCCTGGCGGCGGTCCAGGTCGAGGGCCGCGGCGGGGCGGCAGCGTGCGCGATCCTCCGCTGGCTGGAAGCGAAATACGGCCGCGCGGCGGACTTGGACGGCGACGGACACAACGAGTGCTACTACTACACGGACGACGAGTTGCGGATCGTCACGACCGGCAACGTCGCGGCGGCGCTGGCCACGGACCGCGATTCGCTGCGGCAGCTGTTTCGCACTCCGCGCCGGTCGCTGCTGGCCGAGCCCGCGCTGGCGCACGTGGATTATCCCAACGTCTACGTCCGCACGGCCGAGTACCGGGCGCCGGTGTTGCGTTTCACGGTGCTCAAGGGCCGGCCCGGCTTCCAAGGAACGACGGAGATCGTCTGCGAGCAGATTCCGCCCGGCGCCGCCGTGTCGCGCGACGGAAAGCCGATGTCGGACTTCCGGCAAACCGGTTCGACGCTGCGGATTCGCACGGACGTCGAGACGGAGCACGTGTTCGAGGTGGCCCCCGCGACGGACGCAGCGGGCGACCGTGGCGATGGCGAAAAGAAACAGGCCCGCGCCAAGGCCGATCGGGAATGCAGACGCCGTGATGAAGCCGTTGGCCCCGATTCATGCTTGCCTCCAGCGGCCCCCTCTGTTATTCTCGACGCCTGAAACCGCGTTCGGCTCGCGTCGTCTGCACATCGGAACGGCGTTCCCGTGGCGGCGGCTGAACAAAAGGGAGGAAGCCATGCAAAGACGCAGTGCGGCTGGTTGGGTTCTGGCAACGCTTGGCATCTTCGGGGCGGCCGTTTCCCAGGGCGCAGAGGCCTCCGCCGGGCCGGCTGACGCGGCGCCGGGCGCGTCCCCGTCCCCGCTGGTCGCCAAGGCCCTGCAGGCGATGGGCGGGGCGGAGGAAATCGTGTTCGCCGTCCGCAGGTTGTACAGCGACGGGCACTACTACGCGAACTTCGGCCACTGGTCGCTCGATCCGGACAAGCTGATGCACGCTCCGGGCGGGGCGAAGTTGTGCAAGCTGAATTTGCCCACGCGGGCGGTGCAGGTGTTGCTGGACGATCCGGAAGGCTCGGTCCGCGATCCCTGCGTGGACTACGACGGCGACAAAATCCTCTTCTCGTACCGTCCCGGCAAGACCCGTTACTTCCATCTTTACGAGATCGCCGCCGACGGCACGGGCCTGCGGCAACTGACCGACGGCCCCTTCGACGACATCGAGCCGGCGTACTTGCCCGATGGCGACATCATCTTCCCCTCGTCGCGCTGCAAGCGGTTTGTGGCCTGCTGGTACACGCCCGTGGCCACGCTGCACCGGATGGACCGGCAGGGCAACATCCGCTGCCTGTCGTCGAACATCGTCCACGAGAACACGCCGGCGGTCCTGCCGGACGGCCGCGTGCTGTACACGCGCTGGGAGTACGTGGACCGCGCCCCGCAGAAGTTCCACGGCCTGTGGAGCATGAACCCGGACGGCACCAACCAGGCGATCATGTTCGGGAACATGCAGCCGCCGGGCAAGTGGCTGCTGATGATCGACGCCAAAGCGATTCCCGGCACGAACCGCATCGTGGCGATTTTCTCGCCCCAGCACGGCAACCGCGAGCACGCGGGCGACGTGATGCTGCTGGACGCGGAATCCGGGCCTGACGCCGTCGACCGGCCCCGGCAGATCAGTCCGAATGTGAAGATGGCCGCCGGCTGGATGGGCGGCCCGGACGGCTTCCGCGATCCCTACCCGCTGTCGCCGCACTGCTTCCTGGTGGCCCAGGACAAGAGCCTGTTCGTCCTGGACGACGAAGGGAATTTCGAGGAAGTGTACCGCGCGGAGCAGATGCTTCACGAACCGTTTGTGATCGGTTCCCGCCCGCGCGAGCGGTTGGTCCCGCCGCGCACCGACCCCGCCGCCACGACCGGCCGACTGGTCGTGGCCGACGTCCATCGCGGACGGAACATGGAGGGCGTCCAGCCCGGCGAGATCAAGAGCCTGCTGGTGTTGGAACAGCTGCCCAAGCCGGTCAACTTCAGCGGCGTGCAGCAGACGATCAGCGTCAACGGCACGTTTACACTGAAGCGGATCCTGGGCACGGTGCCCGTGGAAGCTGACGGCTCGGCGTACTTCGAGGCCCCGGCGCTGCGAAGCTTGTACTTCGTGGCCTTGGACGAGCAGGGCCGAACGGTGAAGCGGATGCAGAGTTACTGCTCGGTGCTGCCCGGCGAAACCACCTCGTGTGTGGGCTGTCACGAGAAGCGGGTGGAAACGCCGCGTTCCGCCCACTCGCTGCTGGCCACGGCCCGCGCGCCGAGCCCGATCGAACCGCTCGCGGGCGTTCCGGACGTGATCGACTACTCGCGCGACGTGCAGCCGATTTGGGACGAGCACTGCGTGAAATGCCATTGCCCCGACAAGCCCGAGGGACGCGTGTTGCTGACGGGCGATTACAACGACTGGTTCTCGCACAGCTACTTCACGCTCTTCGCCTGGCAGCAGGTCAGCGACAGCGAGGGCTATGCGGAAGACGGCAACCGTCCGGCCCGCGGCTTCGGTTCCGCGGCCAGCCCCCTGATGGGCAAGCTCGACGGCAGTCACTACGAGGCGAAACTGTCCGACACCCAGCGGCGGGTGGTCCAGTTGTGGATCGACACCGGCGCCACCTATCCGGGCACGTACGCCGGCCTGCGGCCCGGCACGCCGCCCTCCCCCGGACACACCCGGCCGGATCCGGAAGACTATCCGATCACGTTCGGCACGGTGCGGACCACGGCCGGACCCGGCGGCGGCGAGTCGATCGATGCAATCCTCAAACGTCGTTGCCTCACGTGCCATCAGAAGGACCTGCCCCTGGGACGCGTGATTCAGAAGAAGCAGGAGTATTTGAACGTGCCCAAGCACTACTGCCTGAATTTGTACAACCTGACGTCGCCGGCGAAGTCCATGATTCTGCTGGCGCCGCTGGCCAAGGAAGCCGGCGGCTACGGATGGTGCCAGGAGAGGTCGGCCGACGGCCAATCCAAGCGGCCGGCGCAGGTCTTCGCCGACGCCGCAGACCCCGACTACCAATTCATCCTGCGGGCCGTCGAGACCGCCAAGACCGAGTTGCAGACCCTCAAGCGGTTCGACATGCCCGATTTCCGACCCACCCGGCACTACGTCCGCGAAATGGTCCGCTACGGCATCCTGCCGCCGGGCATCGATCGGATGAAAGACCGGATCGACGTATACCAGACCGACCAGGCCTACTGGCGCTCGCTGTGGTACCATCCGCCGGGCCGGGACGGCGGCACGGGGCAACTTTGAGTGGATTGCTCTGGCCGCACTCCGTTGCACATCGCCCGTGTCTTGGCGAACGGTGGGCGTGAGCCCACCGGTTCCTCCGCGAGACAGCCCGCCAGCAGCAAAGAAAGATGGGGAGACACAAAAATGACGAAACGAAGACGATTGGGTGATCGCAAGAACAGCGGCTCAGTTCCCCTGCCCTTACCGGCATCGCATCCTCCTGTCACCCCATCTTTCTGTCAGCGGCTCTTTCTGTCAGCGGGCTTGGCGGCGATGTGCGTTCTTCTGGCGGCTGCGTCGCCCGCAGCCGATTGGCCGCACTGGGGCCGCACGGCCGACCGCAACATGGTCTCGCCGGAGACGGGTCTGCCGGACTTGCGGGCCGCAGCCGGCGACGACGCCACTGCGAGTATTTCTGAGGGCAGTCCCTGGGTGAAATGGAAAGTGCGGCTCGGCGCCACCACGTGGGGCAACCCCACGGTGGCCGGCGGCCGCGTCCTGGTCGGTACGAGCGGCCCGAACCGCGAAGGAGGCGCCATCCAGTGCCTGGACGCCGCCACTGGCACGCTGTGCTGGCAACTTGTCTGTCCGCCACGGAAGTTCCCCACGCCGGAGCGTCCGGAGAAGTACGAGGAGTGGAGTTCCTGGGACTACCTCACCACCACCCATGCCCAGACGCTGGGTTGGGGCGTGTGTTCCTCGACCAGCGTCGATGGCGACCGGGCCTATGCGCTGACTTCCCGCGGCGAGGTCGTCTGCCTCGACGTCCACGGCCTGGCCGACGGCAACCAGGGGCCGTTCACGGACGAGGCCCGATACAAGGCCGGAGAGAGCAAGGAAGATGTCCCGCTGGAAGCGACCGACGCCGACATCCTGTGGAGCTTCGATCTGTGGACCGAAGTGAAAAGCCGGCCCGCCGACACGTTCAGCAACGCCGCGCTGATCGACGGCGACCTGCTGTACATCTCGACCTGCAACGGCATCGAACGCTGGCCGGGCTGGTACGGCAAGCCGGCCGCGCCGCCTAGCCCGGACGCCCCCAACTTGATCGTGTTGGACAAGCGGACCGGACGGCTGGTCGGCGCCGACGCCGAGCCGATCGCCCGGCAGATGCTGCACGGGCAGTGGTCCCCGCCGTCGCTAGGCGCCGTCGATGGCAGGAAACTGGTTTTCCACGGCGGCGGCGACGGCCTGTGCTACGCCTTCGAGGCCCTCACGCAAGTGCCGGACAAACCCGTGCAGTTGCGGAAGGTCTGGTCCTACGACTGCAATCCTCCGGAGTACAAGGGCATCGGCGTCGAGAACTACTCGTTGGGCGACAAGGACCTGTTCCGCTGGGCCAAAGGCGACCACGAGGCGATGGCCCGCGACCTGGCCCGGCATCGCGACCGCGACGGACGATTGCTGTCGATGAGCGAGATCGTCGGCAGCCCGGTGTTCCACGGCAACCGCGTGTACGTGGCCATCGGCCGCGACCCGCGCCACGGTCCGGGCCGCGGCGCCCTGCACTGCATCGACGCCAGCGGGAAAGGCGACATCAGCCAGACCGGCCGGATCTGGTGTTACGATCAGATCGATCGCACCCTCTCCACGCCCTCGGTCGCTGATGGACTGGTTTACATCCCCGACCTGACCGGGCGTCTGTACTGCCTGGACGCGGACACCGGCCGCTGCTATTGGACGTTCGACGCCAATCAGGAAACGTGGGGTTCCACTTTGGTGACCGACGGCAAGGTGTACCTGGTCACGCGGAAGTCGTTCCACGTGCTGGCGGCGGGAAAGGAAAAGAACGTCCTCAGCTCGCTCCGCGTCGGCGCCGAGTGCTCGCCCATCGTCGCCGACGGCGTGGTGTACGTCCTGCTGCGGGGCACCTTGTACGCCCTGCACGACCGCGCCCCGGCCGGTCCTCGCGCCGGCGCGTGAGCGGACGAGATATTTCGCGCCGCACTCGATGAGTTTCTTCAACGATGGGAACGATGGGGTTGTTCGTCAGTTTCTGACTCGTTCGAAAACAACTTATCAGCAAACAGCCACTTACTTTTCCAGCCGCCGCCAGGTGTCCCAGTGCGTGCGTTTCTCGCCGGGGTCGTAGCGGCAGGTGACCAGGAACAGGTCGTCGGTCCGCAGTCGGGTGGGCGGGAGGTTGATCTGGATGAACCGGCAGCCGCGCGCGGACCACTCGACAAAGCCATCGGCCGTCGACTCGGGGACTGGGTGGCCGTTGAGGCGCAGGTCCAGGATCCGCGCCTTGCTGTACGGCAGGCGCAAACGCAGGCACAGGCCGTTCTCGATGGGGCTGGGGCCAACCGCCGGGCCAACGGCGCCGGGCCCGTCGATGGGCGAAGTGCCCTGGTCCGTGGCTCCGCTCTGCAGAGCCAGATACGCATCGGGACTGTTCTGGCCGGCCGGCCAGCCGGCGGCGAACTCGGCAATCGGCAGGGCATTCACCCGCGGGTGACTCCGCAGGGCCTCGACGACCGCCGCCAGCGAGCGGCCCGAGAGCCACTGGCGGGCGGCGGCGGGCGACGTGGCGCACGCGCACGTGGCCCGGCCTTCCACCACCGGATCGACGATCCCCAACGTGAGCTGCGGGAGCTTGTTCCACAATTCCACTCGGCTGGAGCGCCGCGCCGTGGCCGTCGCGCCGTAGGCCGTGAGCTGGGCGTGGGTGTTGGACATCACCACGCGCGTGGGGTAGCCGGGCGCGTATTCGCCGGGCCAAGTTTCGTTGCCAATCTGGAGCAAGCGACGGTGGCGCAAGACGCCGCTCCGCTCCCAGCCCACCTCGGAGGCGGACACCAGCGTGTGGTAGCGGTCGTAGCAATAGATCGCCGCGTACACCCGCGCCCGCCCGAGCCACGTCTTGGACCGCATCTGGTCCACGTCCGGTCCCCAGAACACTCGCTCGGCGTCGCTTTCCGCCGTGTCGGAGCCGTAGCCCTCGGCCAGCGCGGCCTCGTCCATCTGCCGGATGATGTCGCGGTGATAAGGACGCAGGGCCACGTTCGAGTACGAAGCTCCCGAGTTCTCGAACATGATGTAGCGGGCAAAGTTCAGGTTGGTGCCATGAATGTCGGCGTGTACTTCGGGCTGGTACTGGTCCATCACGCGCTGTACGGCTACAGCCTCGGGCGAACGCTCCGGATCGCGTGGGCCTTCGAGGGTCCAGGCGTTGTAGACCGAAGTCCACTGACCCGCCTCGTACTGGTCGGGGGCGGGAATGGGCAGGGCCACGACCACCTGGCGGCGGAGGATCTCGCGGGCCACCGGTTCGTCGGACAGCAGCCACTCGATGATGCTCAACACCGTGTTCGAGCCCGACCGCTCCAGGCCGGCGTGCAGGGCCGTGATCAGCGCGTGTTCCTTGTCGGCGTCGTCGGTCGTGGGGTCGGTCAGCCGAACCGCGTACAGGGCCCGCCCCTGGGCCGAACGTCCCAGGACGTCCAGCCGCAGGCGATCGGCGTGCGCGGCGGCCCAGTGCTTCAGCACGGCCTCGACCTTCTCGAACGGCGGCCACACGGGCGGCCCGGCCCAATCGCCCGCAGCGTCCTTCTCCTCGGCCGCCCGCGCCGGTCCCGCGACGGCCGCCAGCGCCGCGACGGCCGCAATGCGTGCGTTTCGCTCCAGGAATTCTCGGCGAGAGGATTTGTCGGATTCGGTTGCAAGCTCCCGATGATCGCAAAGCATGATATCCTCCTTCTGATGCAAAGCCGCCAGTTCCGCTTCACGCAAGATCATACCACAGGCTCAGGCACATGGCCGCAAGCGGACTAGCCGGGTCCGATCCTGGTCTTAGCCGCGGACCGCGGACGGCGCCGGTTTCGGAGGGGCCAGGATCTGGTACAGTTCGGGCCGGCGCTGACGCAGAATGGTTTCTTTGAGGTCGTTCCGCTCTTCCGGGATCTGCGTGGGCTGGTACTCCGGAAGGTATCCGCTCGGTGTGTGCGGTTTGTAGTTCCGGACGAACCGGGCCGGCCGGTCCTTGTCCAGGTCGATCACCGCAGTCGCCAAGCCGTTGCTGCGGTATTGACTCGAACCCACGATCACGCCCGTCGGCTCCACCACGATGCTGCGGTGCATGACTTCCGTCGTGGCGTGGGTGGCTTCGAGCAGGAACATCTGCCCGTCCATCGAGCGGGACAGTTCGCGGCGGATGCGGAACAGGGCATCCGGCCCCCAGTCCTGCGTCGGGAACAGCACCAGGTCCGCTCCCTGGACGGCGTACGAGCGGTCGATTTCCACCAAGGCGTTGTCCGCGCAGATCTTGACGCCGAAGCGGCCGAAATCGGTTTCGATGACCGGCGTCTCGGTGCCCACGATCTGTTCATCGTGGGTCCGGATCATTTTGTGGTACCGCCCGGCCTCGACGCCGTTGCGGTCGTAGCAGATTGCCTCGTTGCGCTCGAGCCGGTCGATGACGCCGGCCACCACGACGTACATCTTCCACTGCTTTGCCTTGGCCGCGATGCGGCGCAGGTTCTCCTGGGCCGCGGCCGTCTGTTTGGCCACCCGTTCGCTGTCTTGGGGCGTCTTGTTGGGGCCGCTGATCCAGACGAATTCGTAGGTACACACGAGGTCGGATCCGATCTCCCCGGCCCGGTCCAGCTTCTGCAGCAGGTCGTCGATGCCGACGTGGTTCTCGACCGCCGTGACCCGGATCTTGCGTTTGGCCCAGGTCCTCGCTTCCGGCAACTTCACGGGTTCGGTCAGCACGGAGAAGGCCGGGTTGCGGTTCGGACCCCGACCGCCGCCCGCCAACTGGCTCGCCGGGATCACGGCCGTGGCCACCGTCCCCTTGCGCGTGGTGCTGGCGATGCGTTCGCCTTCCCGATTGATGATGTAGGAACGGCCGACCGGACAGCCCAAGTACGTGGGGTAGAAGTTGGTGATCCAGCCCTCCTTGGCAAACGAGTAGCGGGCGCAGGCGATAAACACATGGTAGTCCGCGGCCCGGCCGGCACTGGGCATGTCCTGCAGGTACTCGTCTTCCACCGGTTCCGGCATCTGGCTCCAGAAAATCATTCCGGCACCCTTGGCCGTGAAGACGTGGTCGATGTCGGCGAAGTACCGGTCGCTGCCGATCCGCATGGCGATCTTGCCGAAGTCGGTTTCAAACACGGGCAGGTCGTCGCCCGGAGCCATATCTTCGTCCGGCATCTTGTGGGACTTGCGGTACTTGCCCACCAACTGCCCGTCACGGCCGCAGAGAAACGAGGTGACGAAGACCTTGTCGCCGTCGCGCTCGCGGAGGTTGCCGATGACGTACATCCGGTACTGCCGGGCCTTTTCCGCCAGGGCCTGACTGATCGGACCGGGAATGGCCTCGCCGTCGGTCTTAACGCATTCCATCGGCAGGCAGACGATATCCGCCTGGTCGGCCGAGCCCGCTTCGTCCAGTCGGTCCAGAACGGCTTCCAGCGTGCGGCCTTCGTCGCTCCAAGGCAACGTAACGACGCTGGCCCGCACGCGCCGGAATCGAGCCGCAACGGACGGCTGCCCGCCGACTCCGGCAACGCCCTCCGTACCCGATGCCGCGGCGTCGGCTGCTTCGAGTTCGGCGACAACGCTCAGGCAGACAACACCCGCAAACACCAAGAAGGACACGGCTCGGTTACGCATGGGAGGCTCTCCTGCGGACACTTGGTACTCCGCTCGGATACGCGCCGAGCAGCAATCGCCCTTCTATGTTAACGGTGTACCGGCCGGCTTCCGACCGGGAGACGCGCAAGCCGCGGCGTGCGATCCTTGTGTTCCCTCGGCGAAGGCGGTACGCTCTGAAACCGATGGAGAACCGCATCATGGCGCTGCAGCGAATTTACAACGCCCACGTTGTTACGCTCGAACGCATCCTGCCCGGGGGCGGCGTCGAGTGCGCGGATGGCCGCATCACGCGCGTCGTCGAATCCTGCCACGCGGGCGACATCGATCTCGAATCGTGCTACTTGCTGCCCGGATTGGTGGACGTCCACACGCATCCGTCCGACGAGGATGGCTCCAGCCCGGAGAAGCTGGCCGCGCTGTGTGACGACCTCCGCGGCCAGGGCGTCGCGGGTTTTTTGTTTGCGACGGGCAGCGTCGCTTTCGAGGTCTTGCCCGACTGGCTCCGGCAATTGTCCAGCCTCCTCGACGCGCTCGGCCCGCAGCGGGGCTGTCTGGGGATTCACCTCGAGGGACCTTATGTAGCGCCCGCGGGCCGGGGCGGCTTCGAGCCCGGCGCGATCGCCACGCCGCAGGATCTTCCCGTTGAAGAACTGCTCGATGCGTGCGGCTCCTGGCCGCGGTACATCAACATCGCGCCCGAATTGCCCGGCGCCCTGGAGGCGATTCCGACGTGCCGGCAACGGGGGCTGGCGGTGTCCATCGGCCATACGCGCGCGGGCCGCGACCAACTCCTGGCCGCCGTCGAGGCCGGCGCCACCGCGGTGTGCCACACCTTCAACGCCAGCGAGATCCAGCGGTTCAAAGAGCCCGGCGTGCTGGACGTGACGCTCGATCTGCTCGGCCTGGCCCACGACTCGCTCGTGTGCGAGCTGATCTGCGACGGCATCCATGTGGATCCGCTGCTCGTCAAGTTGCTGTATCGCGCCAAGGGCGCCGACGGCGTCGCGCTGATCACCGACTCGATTCTGGGAGGGCGCAACGCGGTGGAAGGACAGCGGATCGAAGCCGGACTGACGTCGTACCGCGTCGTGAACGGGGCCGGGCGCAACTCGGAGGGCGGCCTGTGCGGCAGCACGCTGACGTTGGCGCGCGCCGTGGCGAACTTCCGCGCTTTCACCGGTTGCCCTCTCCAGGAGGCCGCGCGAGCCGCGTCCGGGACGCCCGCCCGGCTGATCCATCAGGACCTCGACTACGGCAGCGTCCAACCGGGCCGGCGCGCGGTGTTCTGCGTGCTCGATGACCAACTTCAGGTGCGAGAGGACCTGTGCCGGCTCGTGAATCAAGAGGTCTCATGACATGAATGCTCCGGTTTCCGTTCAGATCCTGCGCTGTGATCAAGTTCCCGCTGACGTGACGCAGCGCCTCGCCGACTGGACGCAGTCCATTTTCGGCGAGGAGGAGACCAAGTTCGCGTGGGCGGAGTTCCACTGGCGCGTGCTTGTTTTCTGCGACGGCGAACTGGCCAGCACTGTGGCGATCACGCTGCGGGCGGCGCGCGTGGGCGGCACCGCCGTTCGCCTGGCGGGCATCGGCAACCTGATGACGCTGCCGCCGTGGCGCGGCCGAGGTCTGGCCACGCGCGCCATGGAGGAGGCGGCGCGGTTCATGAGGGAATCGCTCCAGGTCGAATTCGGCCTCTTGTTGTGTTCTGCAGACTTGGTTCCCTACTACCGGGGCCTCGGTTGGCAGAATCTCGACGCGCCCGTGTGGTTCGACCAGCCCTCGGGACCGCAGCGCTGGGAACAAGAAGCCCTGGTGCTCGACTGTTCGAGCCAGACCTGGCCTGACGGCACCGTGGATCTGTGCGGCCTGCCCTGGTAGCGCCCGCGCCGATTCCGCTTCGACGAGACGCGTGCCGTCGGCGCCCTCCAAACGGCGGCCTGCTGGCGGTGGACTCCCGGCCGGCAGACGCACGGTTCAGGCTGCCGGTACATTGCTGCCCTCTTCCTGCTACTTCCCGCCCTTGACGAGCAGTGGCCAGGAAGACGTGGTGCGGTTGCCCGCCTCGTCGGTCAGGGTCGCCAGCAGTTCGTACACCGCGCTGCTCAGCGACGTGCAATCGAGCGACACGGTGACGGCGTCGGCGTCCGCGGCGCGCTCGGTCGGCAACGTCGAGTCGGCGCCCAGATGCACCTGCACGTCGCGAAGCCGGCTGGGGCCCACGGCGCGAATGGTCAGCCGTTGCACGCCTTCCAATCGCGCCGTACCCCAGGGCACGTGGTTCGGCGCCGACTCGAGGATGGCCAGCGGCCATTGGCCCGCCTTGGCCACCGTCCAGTTGAGCCTGCCTTCGCTGACCGAACACAAACGCAGGGCGGCCCCGTTCACCACGGAGGGCACGGCCAGCGACAGCGTCCCAGTGTAGGCGTCGGCGACGTCGAACACGCCGTGCAGATGACCGGCGAAGTGGCCGACGATCCGCTGCTGTTGCGCCAGCGCCAGGTAGCGAACGGCCTTCTGGCCGGCGAGGCTGGCAAAACCGGGCGAGAGGTTGAAGGCGACCGCATCGGGCGCCAACAGGGGTTCATGGCCGAACGTCAAGACGTGCTTGATTCCCGCTGCTTGCGCGGTCGTGACTTGACGCTCTAACTCCGCCAGGGCTTCGTCGGGCCGGTGGAAATTGAGGCCCACGAAGCGGTGTTTGTCCACGTCGAACGCCGGGTGGGTCGAACCCACGAGGCGATTGAAGACGTCCGGGGCGGCAGGCCGATCGTGGTTGCCCTGGACGCTGTACACCGGCACGCCGGCCCGGTCGATCTCGGTGCGGTAGCGGGCCAAAGAAGCCTCGTCGCCCAGTTCCGTGAGGTCGCCGGTCACGAGAACGAAGGCGGGCTGGATGACGCGAATGGCGTCCACGACGCGCCGCAGATCCCGCACCCCCTCCTCGCGAAACCGCCCGGCCTCGGAGACGTTCACGTGCGGATCGCTAATATGGACGAAGACCACCGCCCCAACCGGCGAACAGGCCAGCGCGAGTGCGGCGAACCAACAGACGATGATCAGCATCCGGCGCATGCGATTCGGTTCCGATCACGGCAACGGCAACGACACCGCTCTCCCGCCTTCTTCCAGCGAGCGGTCGATGGCCAGACACAACTCGTGGCTGCGGTAGGCGTCCGCCACGTTGCAGTGCGATTCACGGTCTTGGAGGATGCACTCGACAAAGTGGTTGATTTCGGCGTCGAACGGATGGTGGTGGACGTCGCCCGAGTCGGGCAGGATGGTGGGGATGGTCGTCCAGCCGGTCTGCCCGGGCAGCAGCCGCTTCGACCACAGGCGGTTGTCGCGGACGGTCCCTTCCGTGCCGGCGACGTCGATATTGAACGCATAGGGCATTTCACAGTCGAACAAAGCCGAGGTCTTGGCGATGAGCCCGCTGCGGAAACGGATCACGGCGACCACGTTCGCGGCGTACTCGAACAAGCCCCGCTGGTTGTTCGACATGGCCGACACTTCGACGGCTTCGTCGCCCGTCAGCCAGCGCAGCATGTCCACGGCGTGGCAGCCCCCCAGCAGCATCGCGCTGCCGCCGGTCTGCTTGCGGCTGTGCAGGTGCCAGGCGTGGTGGGCGGGCTTCATGCGGTGCCAGTAATCGACCTCGGCGTAGAACAGCTGACCGAGCGTCCCGCCGGCGACGAGCGATTTGATCGTCTCCACGGCCGGGTTCCAGCGAAGCACGAAGCCGGCCAGACTCTTGACGCCAGCCTGGGCCACCGCGTCGCGCAGGGCCAGGTTCTCCGCCATCGACAAGGCCATCGGCTTTTCGACCAGCAGGTGCTTGCCGGCCTGAGCCGCCGCGATTCCCTGCCGGGCGTGGACGTGGCTCGGCCCGGTCACGTCCAGCACGTCGACTTGCTTGTCGTCCAGCACTTGCTGAAGATCGTCGCGGACCGCGCAGTCCAGGCGGAACTCCTCGGCGAACCGTCGTGCCCGCTCGCGGTCAACATCGCTGACGGACACGATGCTCACGTGCGGATTTTTCACCCAGCTGGCGGCATGGGCGTGGGCCACCCAGCCCGCGCCGTGAATCGCGATTCCCAGTTTTCGATCTGACACGGCATGGTCTCCCAAGGGTCTCCTTGGATCGGCTCAACATTCGGCGGCCAGATGGCGTGTGCAAGGATCATCGGCATCCACACCGCCGGCTAGAACAGCGGCCGCAACCCGGCTTGCTTGCAGATCAGGAGAAAGAAACCGTTCTCCTCCAGGTACTTGATCAGGTCACGCCGCTTCACGGACACGTCAGACCTCCGCCGGAATCTGTTCGAACAGCGCTCCCCCCAGCGGGATTTCCTTTTCCTGTTGCCGGTAGGCCTGAATCATCTCGTGGAGTGCGTCTTGCAGGAATTCCCGACACTCGTCGAGTGTCCTTCCCTCAGTGACCACTTCCGGCCATTCGACCAACTGTCCCATGTAGCCGGAAGAAACTCGGGTGTACTTCGCTGTATACGTCTTCAATATCCTGGGCATTCTCCCCGTGTCAGGTTCGCTGCACGCCACTGCCATAAAGGTACGTCCCCTGCTCGGGCCGTTCAAGTGGTCCTTCCCCCGATTGAATTCCGGGACGCGAGTTCAGGATAATACGTGGTCAATTCCAACCCAACTGACGATCGAGAAAGAACGCTGATGCTGCCTGACGATCTGGACCGACTGACCGCCGTCTATCGTGACGGACTGCTGGACGACACGCTTCCCTTCTGGATCCCGCGGGCCATCGACCGGGAGTGCGGGGGGTACATCACCTCGCTGGACCGGGACGGTTCGATCCTGCAGACGGACAAGCCGGTCTGGGTCCAGGGCCGCTTTGCCTGGCTGCTGGCCACGCTGTTCAACACGGTCGAGCGGCGGCCCGAGTGGCTGGAGCTGGCGCAGCACGGCATCGACTTCATCAACCGGTACGGCTTCGACACCGACGGCCGGATGTTCTTCTGGCTCACGCGCGACGGCCGGCCGCTGCGGAAGCGGCGCTACCTGTTCTCGGAGGCGTTTGCCGTGATCGCGCTGGCCGCGTACGGGACCGCTGCCGCGGACGACGGCGCGAAGCAGCAGGCGCTGGACCTGTTTCGCCTGATCCTGAAGTACCACACCACGCCGGGCCTGCTGCCGCCCAAGGTCGATCCCGCGACGCGGGCCATGAAGGGCCTGGCCATGCCGATGATCCTCACGGTGACCGCCCAGGAGCTGCGCAAAGCCGTCGCCGATCCGCTGGTCACCGCAGCGATCGACCGCTCGATCGACGAGATCGAACGCGATTTCTTGAAGCCCGAGTTCCGCTGCGTTCTGGAAACGGTCGGACCGCAGGGCGAGTTCCTGGACACGTTCGAGGGCCGCATGGTTTGTCCGGGCCACGCGATCGAGGCAGGCTGGTTCATCCTGGAAGAGGCCCGGCTGCGCGGCGGCGATCCGCGGCTGGTCCGCCTCGGTACGACGATCATCGACTGGTCGCTGGAGATCGGCTGGGACGCAGACTACGGCGGCGTGTTGTACTACCGCGATGCCAAAGGACTCCCGTGTACCGAGTACTGGCACGACATGAAGTTCTGGTGGCCGCACAACGAAGCGATCATTGCCACGCTGCTGGCCTGGCAGTTGACGCGCGACCCCAAGTACGCCCGCTGGCACCAAATGGTCCACGACTGGTCGTACGCCCACTTCCCCGACGCGCTGTACGGCGAGTGGTACGGCTACCTCCGCCGCGACGGCGCCGTTTCCACGCCGCTGAAGGGCAACATGTGGAAGGGCCCGTTCCACCTCCCGCGGATGCAATGGTATTGCTGGCAGCGGCTGGCCGAGATGCAGCGGGAACCGTAGCGGACCACGGGAAGCCCCCTGCACAATCCTGGAGAATCACCATGACCACAACGACTGCTTCCCAACATCATCTGCGCCGGGTATTCATCGAGAACTTTTCAGCAGCCGACATCGCCGAGCCCCTGGCGTCCTTTGATGCCAACACGTCGGCGACCGACGTGTCGGCCATCATGACCCGCCGTGCCTACAAGGTGGCGGGGCTCAGAAAAGATGGCACCATCTGTGGCCACGTGCGGCAGGAGGACCTCGCCCAAGGGGCGTGCGGTGACGTGCTTCACCCATTTGAGGAGGACGAGGTGGTCGCCGATTCCCTTGGATTCCCTGAACTCGTCAGGCGGCTGAACGACCGGCCACGGCTCTTCGTCAACGTGTTGGGCCAAGTCGGCGGGATCGTCACGAAGACCGACCTGCAAAAGCCGCCCGTGCGGATGTGGCTGTTCGGGATGATTACGATCATCGAGATGGG
>CAYUFW010000165.1:7091-17508 GCA_964443915.1 uncultured Pirellulaceae bacterium | reverse complement strand
CCGGAGCAGGGGGCGACGCAGGCGGTGGGCGGGGAAGAGGGACGGAATGAAGTTCCGTCCTACGAGGGTGCGAGCCCCAACTTCTACCAGCTGACGCACGACTACCTGGTCCCGTCGCTGCGGGAATGGCTGGGAAGGAAGCAGCGGGAAACCCGCCGCGGCCGGGCCGAAATCCGGCTGGCTGAACGAGCCCAGTTCTGGAGCGCGCGGACCGAGTCCAAGCAGCTGCCGTCGTTCTGGGAGTGGCTGAACGTATGCGCCCTGACCCAGCGGCGCGACTGGACCGACCCGCAGCAGCGGATGATGCAGGCGGCCCGTCGGCACCATCTGGCAAGGGCCGCGATGGTGGCCGCCGTGCTGGTCGTGCTGGCAGTCGCCGGTTGGCTGGTGTACCTCAGCCAGCACACCCGGACCCTCGTGGCCCGTTTGCTGGAAGCCGACACGGCGAGCGTGCCGGACATCGTCCAGCACTTGAGCGAGCACTGGAACTGGGCTGAGCCGCTGCTGGCCGAGGCCGCGAAAACCGACGATCCCAAGCAGCGCCTGCATGTGAGCCTGGCGCGGTTGCCGCAGGACGATGGCCAGATTCCTGCGCTCCGCGACCGATTGTTGGACGGCAAACCCGTGGAAGTCCGGGTGATCCGCGACGCGTTGCGGCCTCGTGCGTCGCAGTTGCACGACGGCGACGACGTCAGCTTGCCGCACCGTATCCACTGGGCGGGCAACACGCTGCGCCTGGCCGGCGCGGACATTTTCGGCAGCGCGGTGGTGATCCATCACGGCTCGGAGCCGGTGGTCGAGGTGCCCTGGAACCAGTTGCCGGCGGACATGTACATTCGCAAGGAGGCGGACGTCTGCATTTCGTCCTGGCCCACGCCGAGCGTGTACTGGTTCGTGTTCAATCCCAGCATGGTGTTACGGACGGACGTGTTCCGCGTGCTGGGCGGGTTCGGCGATTTCGGGGGCAACGTGCGGAACCGTTGCGGGCACGATATCGAATTCTGTCTGCGGGCGTACCACCACGGCGTGCGGTTCGCGCTGTCCCGCCATCCCACGGTGATGTATCGGCAGCACCCCGGCCAGACGACGCGGAGCCCGGTCACCGGCTTTGGGACCGACGCCGAGGGCTGGACCAGCCAGGAGGCGCGGCGCCGCGGCGAGTTGTACCGCCGCACGCGATTCGACCCCGTGGCCTTCGGGGCGCTGGGCAAGTACGCGGGCCTGACGCAGCGGTTCGTGCCGTAGGCGTTTGCCGAGAAACAGACTACGAGCGCTGGGGTCTGTCGTTCTAGTTTCATTCTGCGTGGCGGAAAAGCTTCCACCGCGTAAGGCGTCATCGCCGCGAAGAATGGAACGTGAACGACGGACCCGTGCTTTCGAGTCAAGCACCAGCACCCGAGGTCAACGGCGGGTCTGCGACGGTAGTTGGGGGCGTTTGCGTGACACCAAAGGTCGCCATTCCGAAGTGCGTAGCAGCCCTGACTCCAATCTGATCTAGTCCAAATTGTCGTTCTCGGCTAGTCTCCGATTCCGAATTCGCAAGGGGATCAGCCATGTCCAGTATGGAAGCCGCCGCGTGCAAGCCAGTTTCGATAAACGAGAATGGCTTCAATGAATCTGCTAGCATTCCTCACGGTGTCGGTATTGAGCACATCAGGCTTGCGATGGAGGAATTCCTCGCCTTCATCGGTTTCGTCAACCAACAATTGCGCACCAAGCAAATCGCTCGGCTGGAGTCTTTCCTGATGCCAGCAAACTTCAGCAGTATCGTCGGCGAGTTCATGGGCGCGGCAATTCCAAAACATTGCGCCACTGTCCGCCGCAACACATACCACAACGGACACCCCGACCTTGTCCCGACCGGTCGCTCTCCGAACGACTCTATTCTTCATGGCTCGGATGGGATTGAAGTCAAGGCTAGTCGGCACGTCAGCGGATGGCAGGGGCACAACGCCGAGGACGTCTGGTTGATGGTTTTTGTGTTTGATTCCAACACGTCCAGGGATGCCGCACAAGGAATTGAGCCCAAACCCTTCCAGTTCATCAAAGTCGTCGGGGCGATGTTGCAGAAATCGGATTGGCAGTTTTCTGGAAGATCCAGTACCAGCAGGCGCACTATCACGGCCACCGTGAAGCCGAGCGGTTTTCAGAAGATGGAAGCCAATTGGATCTATCGAGCGTCAGAATAACACGGGGTGTTTCGCGCCTAACGCGGCCAACTTTGGAATTGCCGTCTTGGCCAGGTCGAAGTAATCTCGGAAACGCTCGATGCCGATGCCTTGCAGCTTCTCGAACTCACAGGCCGCAATCGTCGATCCCGATCCCATAAAAGGATCAACGATGATGCCCTGCCCCAACGGCAACGCGGCGTGAACCAGCCGCCGCAAGAAGGACTGCGGTTTCAAGCTGGGGTGGGCGGCGATGTCTCGCTCTCGGCGAGGGGTTCGTTCGCTAGGTATCAAATCCTCGAACGGCTTGTCATCGGAAATGCGCCGTAGGCCGCCCGTCTGCCACGTTCGCAGGCATTCGCCCACCGTCATACCTGGTGGGAGCGGCTTGCGGAACAGCCCCCAAGGCTCGTAACACCCCTTGGGAAGTGACGAAACCCCAGGAAACTCTCTTTCCGCGTTCTTGGGCCGATCCCCGCCGCGTAGCGTCCGGACAAGTCGAATTATCTGCCCCCTGAATTCTAGGCCGCCTTGGACGATCGCATCGTAAAGCAGCTGGGCAATGAAGGCATTGGTTGCCACGAATACATGGCCGCCAGGCCGCAAAGCATGAACTACCAGCCGTGACCAATCCGTGAAGAACTGTCGCATCCTTTCGCGCTCAGACGCATCCAGGGCTGTAAATCTCGGGAGCGGCGCACGAACGTGACCATCGAACGACGGCGGAATGCGCCAGACCCCGCCGTTTCCGTTGGCTCGTTTTTCCAATTGGTCGAGATCGTATTCCTTTACGCCGTATGGTGGGTCGGTCACGATCGCGTGCAACGAGTTTTCAGGAACGCGACTAAGCCATTCCAGACAATCTGCATGGGCAATCCAGGATCGCCTAAAACTGGCAAAGTCGTAGTCAAAGACAAGGGGCTGGATCTGTTGTTTCATGCCGAATCCTTTCGTCCAAACCAGTCTACCTGGATAAGGCGGGTTGTGGCAGTGACCATGTGCTTCCCAGGTTGCATCTACGCATACTGGACCACTGTCTGATAGAACTCATCGTATGGCCACACCGGGGTGATTTCGGACCGCATTGCGTCTTGTCGCCCTGAGTACAACTCGGCGCTGGACCTGATCAGCTACAAAAACGCGCGGTTTCGGTACGAGTACCCACTCGCTGGCGCTTCGCGTTACGGTCGGGTTCAGTCCCCGTTCTTGAGCCGCTCGGCGGGGGTTTCCTTGCGGACGGCGGTCTCGGCGCGGGGGCCGGCCAGGTCGGCGGAGCGGGCGATTTCCAGTTTGCTGACCGCCGTGGTGCGGGAATCGCCGCGGAGGATGCTCTCGGAGGCCAGCCGTCGTTCGGCGAACTCGGCCCGCTTGGCCAGCACGCTGTCGAAATCAAAGTCGATCGGCTCGCGGCGGGCCAGCGGCGTCAGGATCTGCCGGACCTCGTCCGCGGTCTGGAAGCGGTGTTCGGCGTGCTTGGCCATCATCTTCTTGATGATCTTCGCGACGCGCTCCGGAACTTTGGGATTCAATTCCTGGACGGGGCGTGCGCGGCGGCGGCGATGGCCGTCCAGTTTGTCGCGGACGTTTTGGCTGGGGAAAGGAACCTGGCCGGTCACCAGGAAATAGAAGGTGCAGCCCAAGCTGTAGATGTCCGCGCGGCAGTCCACGTTCAGGCTGTCCAGCGACTGCTCCGGCGCGATGTAATCCGCGGTGCCCAGGCAGTTCTGGCCCAGGATCGTGGCCAGCGAATACTCGGCCTCGCTGCCGCCGATCATGGCCAGCCCGAAATCCAGCACCTTGACGGCCCCGTCGGTGCGGATCAGCAGGTTCTCCGGCTTGACGTCGCGATGGATCAGCCCCATTTGGTGCGCGTAGTGCAGTCCCGTGGCGGCCTGGCAGATGACATCGCACGACTGGCGCCAGTACAGCGTGCGGCGGCGGATTTCCAGCAGTTCCCGCAAGCTGACGCCCTTGACCAGTTCCATGACCATGTAGTGGATCACGCCGTAGATGTCCTCGGTGCGGCGGATGGCCCGCGTCCGCAGGATGTTGGGGTGGCTCAGTTTCAGCCCTGCCTCGGCCTCGAGTTGGAACCGGCTCAGGCGGCCCTTGTCGAACCGGAACCGGTCGGCCAGCACCTTGAGCGCCACCTCCCAATCGGTTTCCAGTTCGACCGCGCGGTACAGGTAGCCCATGCCGCCGCAGCCCAGGATTTCCAGGATCTTGTAGTCGTCGATGAACAGACCCCGGCGCCGGCCCTCCAGCAGGCGATTGGCTTGATAGCGGGTCAGCCCCTGGGCGGCCACCAGCGCGCCGGCGGCCTGCTCTGCCGTCTCCGCCGCGGCCTTGCGCACGAGCTTTTGCGCAGCGCTGAACTGAGCCTCCGTCAACAAGCGGCTTTTCTGCAGCAGCGTCAGAAAACTGTCCAAAGCCACGGCGGTGACCATCTTCACTTCCTTCTTGACGGCCCGACGCTCAGCAGATCGGCGAAAGGCGACGATACCTCGACGGGCGATCTCCCTCCCATCATAGATGCGGGATACGGCCTTCTGCAACGGTTTACGGATCAGGGCCAATGCCGCGTCATCCTCCGAACTTGAGTCCGTGTCGGCGGAAAACCGGCTGGGGCTAGTCTGTCTGGATTCGTCCTTCGCGCATCGTCACCGTCCGCTGGGCCCGCTCGGCCGCGCAGGCCTCGTGCGTGACCAGCAGCACCGTGCCGCCCTCGCGTTGGTACTCGGACAGCAAGTCCAACAGGGCCGCGGCGTTGGCCGGGTCCAGGTTCCCGGTGGGCTCGTCCGCCAGCAGCAACCGGGGGCGATTCAACAAGGCGCGGGCCATCGCCACTCGCTGCCGTTGTCCGACGCTCAGCTCTCCGGGTCGATGGGAGAGCCGATCGCCCAGGCCGAACCGTTGCAGCAACTCCGAGGCACGCTCGCGGGCCGTCTTCCGCGTCCGCGGCGTGGCCGCCACCAGCACGTTGTCCACGACGCTCAAATACGGCAGCAGGTGAAACAGCTGGAACACGAAGCCCAGATGGTCGGCTCGAAACGCCGCTCGTTCGCCGGCCGACATCTGGGAGGTGCTTTGCCCCGCGACCGTCACGCGGCCCGCCGTGGGCAGCGCCAATCCGCCCACCAGCGACAGCAGCGTGGACTTGCCACAGCCGCTGGGTCCGCAAATGGCGACGTATTCGCCTTCGCCGATCTGCAGCGAGACGTCGTCCAAGGCCCGCACTTCGCCGCGCGGCGTGGCAAAGACTTTGCTGACGTTTTCCAGTTGGATCATGGCTACTTGGGACGCAATACCAGAAAGGTCACGCCGAACAGGACCACGAGGGCCACGCACAGACCCGCGCCGACCGCAAACACGCTGATCGCATCGGCGGTGTGAGTCGCCGGCTGTGTGTCCGCATGAACCGCGGCGGCGCCGGCCAACTCAGCCGCAGGCGGCGCTGCCGGGGTCTGCTCCGGTTCGGCCGGGGAGGACTGGGGGGCGGATTTTGCTTCGTCGGCGGGTTTTTCAGCGGGCTGATTCTTGGCGGGCTGCTGAGGTTGATCTGGGGGCTGTTCCTTCGCCGTCTTGGGCTTCTCCGGCTTGTCCGCCGGTTCGTCGCCCGTTTTCGGAGCGGCCTTGTCCTCGGCCGCAGCTTGGGGTTTGTCCTTGGTCGCGGGGGCGGACGCCGGCTTGGCGGGCTCGACCGCCGGCTTCGCGCTCGTCGTCTCCTTGGGCGCGCCGGCGGCCTCTTGCGGCGTTTCCGCCACTTCCTCGCCGCCGGGGATCATCAGGTGCGGAAACAACTGCGCCGCACCCAACTGGGCCTCGTTGCCCTCCTCGGCGCCGAAGTCGGTTGCCAGCTTTTCGGCCACCGACCACCAATCCGTCGCGAACAACAAGTCCATGCCCGGGTTCTGGTCCTTGACGGTACAAGAACACGCACCGGTGAGGAAGTACACGCATTCCAACAAATTGTCTCGCGTGATCCCCTTTCCCACAAACGGCGGCAGCGCCCGTCCACGGCCGAAGACGGCGAAGATCATCGGTTGGGCGGCGAATTCGGGGCTGGTCAAGTCGCTCTCCAACGACAGCAACATATCGACCAGCCATTTCTCCGTGGCGTCGGTCCGCGCGACTTTGACCAAGCCGAATTCCAGACGAGAAGCTGTGGCTTGTTGGCTGTCCTCGGGCATCTCGGACATCCCCGGCGGCAGATACAACTCGACTTTTCCCGCTGCCACGTCGGCGATCAACGCCTTGGCTTCCTTCTCCGCTGCGGCGTTGGCTGCGGCGTCGCTGCCGGCCAACAGAATCATCACGCCGGCTTTGCCTTCGACCAATTGCTTGCCGATCTCGATTCGAGCGGGGCTGTCCAACATCGCATTCAAGAGTTTCTCGTCCAACCCACCATGGTACAGCTTCTGTCCGTGCGGCGTGACGACCATGTAGGAGGGCAGTTTGGGTTCTTTTTGGTCCTGCCAGACTTTCCTGATGTCGGGCGGGATCTTCTTCAGTTCCGGATCGGCGCTGAGCGAAACAGGCACAAAGTACAGATTCGCCGGATTCGTCTCCGACCGCGCCGCCGCCTCGACCAGTTTCTTGACCTTGGCGGCCTGTTCGTCCATCGGTTTGTCGTGGAAGAAATAGACCTCGTAGGGCGCCGGCTCCCAACGGTACATCGCGTAGCGGTACACCGGCGTATCACAAGCCAGCGCGAGACCGGCGGCCAGTCCGGCCAGCACGGCCGTCATTCCGACAAGACGACATGAAGGGCGTTTGGCGCATTGCCGAAGCGTCGCGAACATTGCATTCACCTCGTGCGACGAGTACCGGAACCGAATGTTATTTCCATTACCATAGCAGGCCGGAGACGATCGGACAATTCGCCCGGGCCGATTGGCGGAAGCGATCCGCACCACGCGGCCCATCTTGCCAATCGCGGTTCTGCGGGTTACGGTGACCGGTGGATTACCTGGCCGTTGGAAGCTTTGGAAGCAGATGGGGGCCCCGCCGATGAAAGTTGGAATCGTAGGCAGCGGGTTGGTCGGCAGCAGTGCGGCGTATGCCACGGTGATGACCGGGGCGGCCAACGAGGTGGTGTTGATCGACCTGAATCAGAAGCTTGCGCAGGCGCACGCCGAGGACATTCTGCACGCCACGCCGTTTGCCGAGCCGGTGCGGATTTGGGCGGGCGGCTACGAGGAGTTGGGCGGCGCGGGAGCCGTGGTGCTGTGCTGCGGCGTGGCTCAGCGGCCGGGCGAGACGAGGCTGCAGTTGCTGGAACGGAACGCGGCCGTGTTCAAACAGGTCGTGGGGCAGGTCATGCGATACGCCCCGGAAGCCGTCCTGATCGTGGCCTCCAATCCCGTGGATATCATGACCGAGGTCGTGTCCCGGCTGGCCCAGTTGCCTGCCGGGCGAGTCGTGGGCACGGGCACGATTTTGGACACGGCCCGCTTTCGCACGTTGATCGGTGAGCACATCGGCGTCGCGCCACACTCCATCCACGCTTACGTCGTGGGCGAACACGGCGACTCGGAAGTCCTGGTCTGGTCCAGCGCCAAGGTCGGCGGGGTGCCCGTCGAGGAGTTTGCGGACCAGGTGGGACATCCGATCACTGCCGAAGCCAAACTGCAGATCGACGACGGCGTGCGCCGCGCCGCCTATCGGATTATCGAAGGCAAAGGAGCGACCTACCACGGCATCGGCGCGGGGATCGCGATGCTGGTCCGCGTCTTGCGCGGCGACACGCGATCCGTGCTGACCGTGTCCGCGCCGACCGAGTTTGGCGACCTGGGCCAGGTCAGCCTGTCACTGCCCAGGGTCGTCGGCTCCGGCGGCATCGTGGCTACGCTGGAACCGGTCCTCAATCCCGAAGAAGAGGCCGCCATCCGCCGTAGCGTCCAGATCCTCCAGGAAGCCGCGGCCACCATCCGCCTGTGAGACCGGGCTATCGTAGACCGCTCGCTCCGCGAGCGGAATCGTGTCGCGGAGCGACACGCCCACGATGCCCAAACAAAAAGAACACCCCCTTAAGGAGCATCCCGATGAAACCTCTCCTGTCGCTCGCTCTGGCCACCGTCCTGTTGTGCGTCGCCCTAACTCCTGCCGCTGAACCAGAGCAACCCTACGACCTGGTCGTCGCCCCCGTCGGTCCCCAGAATCCGCGGAACAGCGAAGCGGCGATCATCCAACTCAAGAACGGCTCGCTGCTGCTGGCGTGGACGGAGTTCTACGCCGGTTCCGGCGCCGATCACGGCCCCGCGCGGATCGTAGGCCGCGTCTCGGCCGACAGCGGCCGCACGTGGGGCGACAAGTACACGCTGGTCGAGAACGATGGCGGCTGCAACGTGATGGAAGTCAACTTCCTGCGTCTGAAAAGCGGTCCGATCGCGTTGCTCCACTGCCAGAAGAATACATCCGCGACCGACTGCCGCATCATGCTGCGGACCTCGCAGGACGAGGGCAAGACCTGGGGCGAGGCTCGGCAACTGAGCCCCGCGGGAAAGTACACCGGACTGACCAACGGCCGGTGCATCCGCCTCCGCAGCGGGCGCATCCTGTTGGAAGCTTGGGAAGGCGGCGATAGCTACTGTTGCCTCTCGGATGATGACGGCCAGACGTGGCGTGACGGCCAGCGGGTCCGCCCGGCGGGCGGCCAGTGCTGGGAACCGGCGTGCGTCGAGTTGAAGGACGGCCGCGTGATGATGCTCATGCGGACCGGCTTGGGCGGCCAGTACAAGAGCATCTCAACCGACGGCGGCCAGACGTGGAGCGAGCCCGTGCCCACGGCGTTGCGCGGCACGGCGGCGCCGGTTTCCATCAGCCGCATCCCCAATTCCGGCGACTTGTTGGCCATTTGGAACCATAATCCGGGGGCCAACAGTCGTAATCCCCTGACGGCCGCCGTGTCCAAAGACGAAGGCGAGACCTGGCAGCAGTTCCGCAACATCGAGGACGCCCCCGGCGACGCCTGGGCCTATCCCGCCGTCACCTGGGTCGGCGACCGAGCACTCGTGACCTACTTCAATTACAGGGGCGGTTTGTCGCTGAAGCTGCGGAGTCTGCCGGCGTCGTGGTTCTATGAGAGGACGGGAGAAAGCCCGTGAACAACGGACATGTCTGTTCTTGCTGTAGGCTGATGATGAGCTTTCGCTCGGCTGCCCTTTGTCTTCAGCGCAAACAGAACGACCGTGTGCCTTTTCTCCGCGACTTCTACTCCAAGGCCGCGATCGTTGGTACAATGCTACGAGTGCTTGGAGTTGCCGCATGACACAGACCGTCACCCAGCCCATCGTCGACGTTTTGGTTCCTCTGGTTGAGGTGGACAAAGGCGAACGCGAATATCGCGCGTTCCGCCGCTTGCTGCCGCAGTTGCTGCTCTCGCACCGTGGCCAGTATGTGGCCGTTCATGACGGCGAAGTCGTCGACTTCGACACGGACGACATTTCGCTGATTCAGCGCGTTCATGCCCGGTTCGGCTACGTGCCGATTCACGTGGGACTGGTCACCGACCAGCCGAAATTGTCGCGCCTACCGCACTATCACGAACTGCAGCCGGCCGACTCGCCATGATCCGGTATCGTTACAGCCAACAACTGACGCCCCCAGCTCCATTCGTGTACGTGTCGGTGGGATGCGTGGCCACCGGAGCCCTGGCTTCAAGTCTCCCCGCCCAAATCGATACCGCGGCCGATCGAACCGTCCTTCCCAGTCGGCTTGTCGAGACTCTGGCATTGGCCGAAGATGGTCGGGCGTTGTTTCAAGGATTTGCAGGCGAAATCGTCGAACTGCCGTTGTACTTGGTGGAGATACGCATCCAGGACTTTCGGCCGCTTTTGGTGCGTGCTGCGCTCGGCGCGGCCGAGTCGCATATTCTCTTGGGACGCGACGTACTTAACGCCTACCGTCTGCTTCTGGAGGGACCGGATCTCTCCCTGGAAGTTGACCAGCCGACGTAGCCCGTTACCCTGAGTGCCCGATGGAGAACCCAAACATGATCGGTTGTCTCGTGAGCCTGCTGGTGGCGATCACCGCGGCGTCGGCCGACGAGCCCTGGTGCGATTTCTACCGCGACGGATTTCAGGTCAGCGGCGCGACGGCAGGCTGGCAGTCGGACTTGACCTCGTCGACCGCCACGGCCGAGGGGCTGCGGATCGCGGACCCGTCGCCTGCCCAGGGTAGCGGACGGTTCTTCCAGCTCGATTGGCACGTCGAACCGCGGCGCGGCGCGACGGTCGAGGCCCGGCCGA
>CAYUFW010000165.1:3659-7081 GCA_964443915.1 uncultured Pirellulaceae bacterium | reverse complement strand
AGGACTATGAACAGTTAATTCACCCCGATGACCGCGCGACGGTCGAGGCCCGGCTGAAGGCGGTGTCCTGCTCCGAGCCGTGGGGCGTGGCCCTGCTGGTCTCGGATGGCGAACACGAGGAGGGCGTGACCTTCTATCCGCAGCAGGTGATGCTCGCCGCCGCGGGCATGACCGCGCCCTTCGACGCGGCCGGCGACTTTCACACCTACCGCGTCCAGATCGAGGGTTCCGACATCCAGGTCTGGGCCGACGACCAGTTGCTGCTCGACGGCCGAGGCAAATTCACGCGTCCCGCCCACGCGGGCCGCAACCAGCTCGGGTTCGGCTGCGGCAGCTCCAGCGCGACCGGCGAAGCCATCTGGCAATGGGTACGGTTCCAGGGAGGCAAAGTCGACGCGCCGCAGGTTTCTGTGCCCCAGGTCCCAGGGCTCGACATCCAGGTGGGCGCGACGCAAGTGATCGTGCCCGGCGAGATCTATCGTAGCATGTTCAAGCTGGCCGACGGCAGCGTGGTTGTAGCCGATCGGCGTTCGTCCGACGCGGGCAAGACATGGAAACCGGGCTTGGCGCTGAACGTGGGCGCCTACCAGTTCCCCGACGGCGAGATCGTGCAACTCGGCTTCCACAGCAAACAAACCGATCGGCCCGGCTATTTCTCCATTGCGCTCAGCCGCTCGACCGACAACGGCCGCACGGCCCGCTCGGAGACGGCCCTGCTGCACGTCCCCGACGCCACTGGCGGGACGGGCGACGACGGCAAGGCTTACGAAGGCCCGGTGGCCGATCATGCGATCGTCGCTCTGCGCGACGGCAGCCTGCTGGCGGCGATGTACGGCCAGTTCGCCGGCGACCGCGTGCTGGTGCCGACCATGCCCGAGGCCTGGAAGTGCTACAAGTACCGCACGTTCGTGGTCCGGTCCACGGACCGCGGCAAGACGTGGGAATATCTGGCGACGGTCGCCTACGACCCCAGCATCGGCCTGGAGAGCTTCTGCGAAGCCGACCTGCTGACGCTGCCCGACGGCGAGGTCCTCTGCTTCATGCGCACGGGCGGCAGCGGCGGCAAGTACACGCCGCTGTACCTGAGCCGTTCGGCCGACGACGGCAAGACCTGGAGCAAGCCCGCACCGATCGCCGACCGCGGCGTGTGGCCCAACGCCTGCCGCATGGCCAACGGCGTGCTCGTCTGCACCTACGGGCGTCCGGGCAACTGGCTCGCCTTCAGTCTGGACGAGGGCCAGACCTGGACCGGCCATTTCTGCTTCTACAACGGGCCGACCACCAGCTACAACTCGGTCGAGGAAGTCGCGCCCGGCGAACTGCTGGTCGTCTACGACCGCCGGCAACTGGACCCCAGCGGCAATTTGCGTCCAGAGACCGTCGGCACCACTGTGACGTTGCGGCGCCGGTAGCCGGAGATGTATCGTTCATGTCAAACACACGCTGTTGATTCTGGAGGAGTGATGATGAACCAGACTTCTCGCCGTAGTTTTCTCAAACGCTCCGTGGCTGCCTCCGCCGCCTTGCTCGGAGTCAACTCCTGTCCTTCCCCGTGGTTGCGGGCCGCAGGAGCCAACGATGACGTGCGGCTGGCCGTCGTGGGCGTCGGCTCGCGGGTCAAGATCGGCGGCCAGGGCCGGAACGAAATCCGCAGTTTCCGGCAGGTCCCCGGCGTGCGCATCGTGGCGCTCTGCGACGTGGACGAAGCCAATCTTGGGCCGGAGGTCGAGAGCTTCCAGAAACGCAACGAGAAGGTCGCCGCTTACGGCGACGTGCGCAAGCTCCTGGACAGTAAGGACGTCGACGCCGTCGTGGTCACCACGCCCAATCACTGGCACGCCCTGGTGACGATCTGGGCCTGCCAGGCCGGCAAGGACGTGTACGTCCAAAAACCCGCTTCGTACAACATCTTCGAAGGCCGGAAGATGGTCGAGGCGGCCGCCAAGTACCGGCGCATCGTCCAGTGTCCCAACGGCTCGCGCGCTCCCAACGGCCACGCGGAAGCATTGGATTACGTCCGTCAGGGGAACCTGGGCCAGGTCCAGATCGTCCGCCACGTGCATTTCTCGCCGCGCGGCAGCATCGGCAAGGTCAGCGGCCCGCGGCCGATTCCGTCCACGCTCGACTACAATCTCTGGTCCGGCCCAGCTCCGATCTTGCCGCTGGAGCGCGAAAACCTGCACTACGATTGGCATTGGCAATGGCCGTACGGCAACGGCGAGATTGGAAACTGGGGCATTCATCACCTGGATGGCTGCCGCATGTTCGTCGGCGGCGGCCTGCCGCGGCACGTGATCAGCATTGGCGGGCGGTTCGGCTACGTGGATGACGGCCAGACGCCCAACACGCTGATCGTGTATTACGATTACCAGCCCGCGCCGGTGCTTTCCGAGTACCGCGCTCTGCCCAAGGACAAGTCCTTCCTGGCCAACGCCGTGCCCGGCAAGGACTCCTGGGGCGCCGGCGCGATGGATACGTATCAGGGAATCCCGATCGGCAAGGTCATTCACTGCGAACACGGGTCCGTGATCAGCACCGTCAGCAGCCATGCGGCCTTTGACACCAGCGGCAAGGAGATCAAAAAGTTCCAGCCGACCACCCCGCCGCTGAACGACAACTTCATCCAAGCCGTGCGCAGCCGCCGTGCGGGCGACTTGGTGAGCGACGTTCTGCAAGGGCACCTCTCGGCCGCGCTGGTCCACCTGGGCAACATCTCGCACCGCGTCGGCAAGACGCTGCCCGACGGCGAGATCCGCGAGCGCATCGCAGGCAATCGAGAATTGTCCGCCGCCTACGCCCGGTTCCAGACGCACCTGTCGGCCAACGGCGTGGACCTCGACAAGACGCCCGCCACCTTGGGCGCGATGCTCACGTTCGATCCGGACACGGAACGTTTCGTTGGCGAGTTCAGCGACGCCGCAAACCAACTCGTCTCGCGGGATTATCGAGCCCCGTTTGTCGTGCCGGAAAAAGTATAGCGGGGTCCGCCGAAGCGACGATCTTGCGGGGCTGGCAAACCGTCCGGGACTGTGGCACAGAATGCCAGGAAACGCGGGCGTTCACCGAGGCCGTCAGTTCCTTGAATTCCCCGTCGTGTCTCAAACGGCAACGGCCAACATCTCTGGAAGGTCCGCTCGGCGGCTGCCAATGTGGCCTGTGCCGACTTGCGCACATCGCCGGAGCGTTTCATCGAAGAGCTTGTGGGCGATACGGATGGCAACAACGGCCGGGGCGTGGTGGCTGCGGACGATAGCATCGCGATGGTACAGGCTGAACTGTGCCATATCCGCCCCGACAGTTACTCCATACCGCCCGCTGCCACTGCCATCCGTACTCGGCGGCCTCGTCGCACCACGAGCGCTATCTGGAGTTTTAACTCATTTACTGGGGAATCCATCGTTGCTGAACGAGGCCGGTGACCC
>CAYUFW010000165.1:0-3649 GCA_964443915.1 uncultured Pirellulaceae bacterium | reverse complement strand
CATGCTACTTAGGTGTGCGCCCCCTGTGCGCGCAACCGACTTGCCGATTCCTACTCAGGTCATGGAGACCCAAGCGCGCAACTGCGGCCAATTTCTTGGGCAGGTGGTGGTGCCGAACTCCCCAGATTATTTAGGCAACACAAGTGCCCGAGGTGGATGTGACCCACACGCGCAAGGGCGCTTGTGGGCTGGGGTATTGGAGGTGAAGCTACGGATATCCAGAGAGTGGGTATCTAAACCTTTAAGTGGACAGATGCCTCTGTCGCAAGTCCGTTGGACCCGCATGCATGTAGAGCCATGATTCAGTTTCCCGTGGGAGGTTCCAAGCTAACGCATTGGCACGATCATGTGGTTGGTTGATGACAGGTGGGAACGCCCTGGATCGATAGTCTCCGTCCGCTTGCGGTCAAACTGCGGCACCGGTTGAGTGGACGTTGACCGCAGGCGGGATAGCGATGCGTGGCTAGTAACGCCCGGCACTGCCGAGCACGTTCTGGTTCTTCGCGATGATCATCTCCTCCAGTGCGTCGCGAGCCGGGCCAAGGTAATTGCGAGGATCAAAGTCGGCGGGGTGCTCCTTCAACTTCTTTCGGATGACACCGGTCATGACCAGTCGGCCGTCCGAATCGATGTTGATTTTGCAGACGGCGCTGCGCGCCGTTCGGCGCAACTGCTCCACGGGAATACCGATCGCGTTTTCCATGGCACCGCCGTTTTCGTTGATCATCTGAACGAAGGCCGGCAGCACGGAAGAAGCGCCGTGCAACACGATGGGAAACCCCGGAACACGACGCTCGATCTCTGCCAGGATGTCGAACCTCAGTTCCGGCGGAATCAGCACGCCATCGGCGTTTCTCGTACACTGTTCAGGCTTGAACTTCGCAGCGCCGTGACAGGTGCCAATCGAAACGGCCAGACTGTCAACCCCCGTCGCCTTGACGAACGTATCTACGTCCTCCGGCTGAGCATAGATCGACTTGGCCGCCACTACGTCGTCCTCGATGCCCGCGAGCACGCCCAATTCGCCCTCGACCGTCACGTCGTACTGGTGCGCGTAATCGACCACCTGCCTCGTGATTTCGATGTTCTCGGCAAAGGGGCGCTTTGAACCGTCGATCATGACGGATGAAAAACCGGATTCGATGCAGGATTGGCAGACCTGGAGACTATCGCCGTGATCCAGGTGCAACGCGACGGGGATCGTGTAACCGGCGGCACGTGCCATTTCGATGGCGCCTAGCGCCATGTGACGCAACAGGATTTCATTGGCGTACCTGCGGGCACCTGACGAAACCTGTAGAATCACCGGCGATCCCGACTTGCCGCAGGCGCGGATGATCGCCTGCAGTTGCTCCATGTTGTTGAAGTTGTAGGCGGGAACCGCGTAGCCGCCCTTCAAGGCCGCGGCAAACATCTCCCTGGTGTTGACAAAGCCCAGCTCTCGGTATCCAAACATCAAACACTCGTTAGAACAGGCAGGGCGTTCCTATGCCGCCCGACGGGCAGGGAATGATCCTCCGGAACCGCTGGGTAGTTTAGCACGTCTCGCCGTCTGCTTTGAGCCCAGTCTGAAAAGAACTGGCCGGCGATCGATGACGCGGCAACGCAGACGACTGCCCTGCCGGTAGATTTCACCCAGTCGGCGGGGAGCAAAAACCGGAGTTCCGTCGGCGTCTCTAGCTGTAAATCGTCGCCCCGCCGACGCGAGGTCGGCGGAGGCGGAATTCAGATACTGGAAACAGAGCTAGCTGGACGTCAGCCCGTCGGAAACGGCCCTTCCGTGCCTCGTTCGCCCGTTTTCGGTTTGCTATACTGGCATCGGATCGAATCCCTTGCTCACCCAGGTAGGCGATTGCCCCGCAGTCATATTCACCTCCGGGACCGACTACGCACGGGGCACGCGATCTGGTGGTGGGCGGGCAGTGGTCTCGTTGACCCGAGTCAGGCAGTCCGCGCCATGCAGCATTCCAGGAAAGGATAGGACGATGTTCACTTTGAACCGAAAACGAGCGGCAATCCATGCCCTGATTCGAGCACGCAGAGAGTATGACACGGCGATGATCGCCTTCTTGAAGGCTTTCCGGGAGGACAAAGCAAGCTTGGAGGCCGAGATCGAAAAGCTCACCGCTTCCGAGGCGGCTGAGTTTGTCCTTGGTGCCTGCGAGATGAACGTCCTGACGATTTTTCCCTGTCGAGTTCGCTCCGAGTTCAGCGAGTTCCTCATGGGGCCGTGCGAGGGCGCCCTGTCCGAGGCAATTTCGCGGATTGCCTCGACAGACGTCCTGGGAGTCATCGCTGCACATGACTCACTGCCGGAGTCCATGAAAGCCGCCGCGAGAAATCGCATTCCAAGAGTAAAGAGGCCCCCGGAGCCTGGAGGCTCCGCGCCGGAGGAAGAGGAGGACTACGGGCGGGGGCGTTACTGCGTTGGCTGTGGGGGCTGTTAGCGCATCTACCCCACTGACATCCCGTTTGCCTTGCTGGCCGAGATACCGATCGCGTTGCGGAAAGGCTTCGATGAATACCGCAGGTCTGCTGCACAAGAGGCGGGTGTCGATCGAAGTCACCAGTGCCTGCAACTTCGACTGCCAGCACTGCTTCAACAGGCCATCCTCACCAACGGATCTCGCTGCGCTCGATTTCGATTCCATTTGCAGAATCGTCGACGAGGCGTACCAACTGGGTTGTCGCGACATTCTGCTGACCGGAGGCGAGCCTCTGATCTGGAGGCACTTCACGCGATTCTACGAGCGTCTTTCGCGGTACGACGGGTTATCGGTGAAGCTCAATACGAACGCGAGTCGCGTCGATGACGCGATCGCAGATATTCTTGCCAACTGGCCTCCGGCAAACATCCACATCGGTCTGTACGGTTGGGACGAAGCGTCCTACGCCGCCATCACGGGAAACCCCGCGGCGTACGCCTCCGTGCTCAAGGGAATCTCGCTGCTTCGCGAGAGGCAATTGCGCTACTATCTGCTCGTTCCCGGCATACGGCTGCTGGCGGAGAATCAAGCGAAGGTCGACGTTTTCGCGCGGCAGCTTGGAGCGGAATTGATTGTGAGAGACTGGATTCTCGGCGACCACGTTTACCGACATCAAACGAGGAACGCCCAGATCCAGCGAGTTCGCCTGACACCGCACGAGGCCGCCAAAGGGATCGTCCGCGAGGAGGGCGGCGTCGCCAAGATCATGGACGAGCTGCTGAGCCCGTCACCCAGGGATTACAACTGCCTGTTCTCGTGTCTGCGGAACTACAGGCAAGTCATCGTCGATCCGCACCTGAATCTTCTTCCGTGTGTCATTTTGAGGCATCCCGACTTCTGTTACAGTCTGGTGGATTCGTCACTGTACGACGGCCTGATGTTCGTGGACCGCGTTTCCAGGGTCGTCCACCAGCGCACGGACGAGAAGGAACGGTGTGGAGAGTGTCAAATCCGGGGCATCTGCAGGAATTGCCCGGCCAACGCGTTCCTCGAACATGGCGACTTTGAAGGGATTGGCGAGTACTACTGCCAGATTTCGCAAGAGATCGCGAAGGTACTCGGATTGCGGGCATGAGGAAACCACAGGGAAATCTCGGAGGAGGTTTCGCGGGCGTGACCGGCATCCCGCTTCCCTCGGACGGGCTGCTGGATCGGGGTTAGAT
>CAYUFW010000164.1:5973-17587 GCA_964443915.1 uncultured Pirellulaceae bacterium | reverse complement strand
CTTTCGACGACGCACGCGAGAGCCAAGTCGACCATCGCAGCGCCGCCCTGTTCAAGCAGTTCGGGATCCGCGTAACGTACTTCGGCAGTCTCGCCAACGTCGAGAAGAAACAGGATCTGTGGCGCGCGGTCGCCGCCGAGGGCCACGGGATCGGCAACCATTCGGTCCACCACCCGTGCAGCGGGAATTTTTCGTGGATCGGCCCCGGCGAACGGGCGCTGGAGAACGGCTGCGATCACCGGGGCGGGGCCAGTGACGTTTCCATACCGCGCGACGCCGCCCCCGCCTCCGGTGAATCGCTAGGTTCGGCCTTGCGGTGGCTTTTCAAACGGATCAGCCGATCACCAGCACTGGCTTGCCGAGACCGGATGTCCGCGAATATCGCAGGCAAGTCGAAGTTGAATTTGGCCGACAGTTCCTCCCGGATCCGCCGCACCTCGGCAACGATGGGATCTTCCCAGTTCATGTCAGTCCCCCAGCAATTCTTCCGGAGTACAAATCAACGGCATGCGATACGACGATTTGTCACACACCCTTTCTATTTTCCGCATGATCTGGGCGTTTGCCAAGTGACGGCAGTTCCAAGTCAACAGGTAATCCATCCCATGAACGGCAGCCGTGGCGATGTGAGCCGCATCCCGAACCGCGCGCGGAGGTATAACCCCGGAAGCGACGATCGCCTGAGCCAATGATTGGACCGACTCTGTGACCTCCAGCAACGACAGAACGCGAATGATCTCGAGCCGCTTTCGAATCTCATCCGGATCGCCTGCAGAGGATTCGTCAACGACCACCTGTGAAACATAGCAGGCGAAATCATCGCGACGATTGTCCCACCAGTCGTGGGTCGTCTGCTGGTGTCCCGCAACAATCACATCACGACTTGGCCTCGCTACGAGGTAGCTGATGAACGTCGTTTCGAGGTACACGGATTCCATCTGCCACCCCACATTTGAATCCCGGATCGGGCCTTTGGTGCTGGGCGAACGCTAGTTCGGTGTTCCTGGGTCGAATGTCGCTCGATGCCTACGCCACGCCGGCGAAACCATCACCTGTCCCGCCACTCCGCTTGGTCGGCAACAAGAAGGACTCCCGGATACATGGCTCGCTGCTTGTCATCGACGTCGGTAATGCTCCCGATTGTAGCCAAGTGCGTGGCAGTCGTCATGCCCTCCCGCCGCGTCTGGTCGGCAAGCCGTGCCAGGATCCCCTCGCCCCGCTGCTTGCCTTTAGGCCCAGCGGAACAGGGAACGACGTAGCATACCGCGAACGGCTCGCCAACGCGATCAGGCGGCTCCAATCGTCGCAGCTGTTTTCTAGCACGCCTCAGTTGCGCATCGAGCGCGGTCTGGACCGTATCATGGCCGAACAGCATTGTGTGTAGAAAAATTCTAAGGCAACACCCCCAGAGTGTTGCCGGCGACACGAGACGCGGGCCGTGACGCTGGTCGAAGTGCCCTTGGTGAGGATGTCGTCGAGGTTGATCCCGGTCCTACTTCGCCATCGGACCGGGGCCGATCTTGTCGATCGGGATCGGCTCGAAGTTGGCCACTTTCTGCCAGACCGCAGGCAGTTTCGAGAGATCGAGCTTGGTCGGCGTTCCGCTGTCAAACAATTGGGGGAAGTCCTTCAACTCCCATTCGGGATTGTTCGCCCGGTCGAGCCAGTCGGGGTTGACGTCCTTCCTCAGATCGAACGGCTTCTTGCAGCCGATCAGGATGTTCTCGTGCATCGAGTTGCCCAGGGGCATCACCGGGTTCTCTTGCATGATCTTGGCCAGCCGCGGGTAGCGGGCTTTCCAGAGCGGCGACTGGTAGTCCAACTCCTCGCACTTGGCCAACAGGTTCCAGGAATCGGGCCGGTCGAAGACGATTCCGCGCGGACCGCGGGCATCGACGTGGATGCCGATCGGCTGGTCGATGAAGATGTTGCCGCGGAAGGTGTTGTCGCGTCCGCCGCCCAACAGCACGCCCCGGTTGCCGCAACGGTAGACGATGTTGCCGACGACCGTCTCGCCGCTGTCGCAATCGTCCAGATAGATGGCCTGCGAGCCGCTGCCGCCCTTGACCGAAACGTCGTGGATGTAGTTCCAGCGCACGACGTTTCCTTGACTGGCCCAATCGCGGCCCGTGTAGAACACGCCCACGTCGGCGTAGTGGAGGCACATGCTGTGGACTTCGTTCAGTTCCAGCACGTGCTCGTTGCCGCCATAGGCAACGGCGCCGGTCGGGCCGTGATGGAAGAGATTGTTGGCCAGGCGGTTGCCGCAGCCGCCGAGGATCGCACAGCGGCCACCCTCCCAATTCAGCCGGCCGACGTGGTGGACGCGACAATGCTCGATCGAGCATTCGCCGCGCGTCAGCGTCTTGCGATCGCCGCCGTAGATGCTGATCCCCGACGACCCGACCTCGGTGACCTCGCACCGCACCACAGCCATGTGGGAACCGCTCAAGGAAATCCCGCTGCGGCCCAGGTTGCGGACCAGGCAGTTCTCCACGCGGCAGTGACGGCAGTTCCTCAGCACCAGGCCGGCGTCGCAGCCGTTCTCGAACGTCAGATCGCGGATGGTCAGGTAGGCCGCCCCGTCGGCTCGCAGCAGCGGCTGTCGGCAGAGGGTCAGGCGAACCGGCGTCTGGGCCACGTCGCTGGGGGGCCAGAAGTAGAGCCGGTTGTTTTGCCGATCCAAGTAGTACTCGCCGGGCTGATCGAGTTCCTCGAAGACGTGCAGGGCGTAGAACGGGTGTTTCGAGTCCTTGCGCCAGGGCGAGCCGACCCCGTAGGTGTGCTTGGCCGCCAGCCGCAACTCGCCGCTGGCCGGGTCGTAGGAAGCCGCCTTCAAGACCTCGTCGCTCCACTCGTAGCACCAGAAGCCGTGCAGCCAGACCCCGCGGCTGAAATCCCACTGCTTCGCCCGCTCGCCGGGAAACTGAAAGGAGCCGGGGCGGTACTCGGTCCGCGACACCCAATGCGTCACGCCCGACGCGCCGGAATCGATCACCTTGTCGAACTCGACGAAGCCTTCGTTCGGCCAGCGGGCGGACTGCATCAGCCGATCGCCGAACACGACTTCCTCCCGGCCGTGGTCGCGGTGCTTGTCCGGCAGCGGCCCCAGCGGCGGGAAACCTTGCTCTTTCAAGTCGGCGACCAGGACGTGCTGTTTGGCTTCCGGCGAGACGAGCGTCTGGGCCTCGGCGGCCGCGATCGGGCGGAACTTGCCCACGGCCCGCGCGCCGGTCAGCCGGACGGTGCCCGGCTCGACGCCGCGCAGGACCAGCGGCTGCTCGGCCGTGCCCGCGTGTTGCGCGTCGAAGCTGAGGCCCTTCTCCTGGTAGTACTCCCCCGGGCCGATCCAGATCGTGCCCGGCCCCGCCCCGCGCATCGCCTCGACCGCTTTGGGGACACTCGCCAGCGGTTTGTCCCGCGTCCCCGGATTCGCATCGTCCCCGTTCTTGGCGACGTACAAGTCCCGTGCCGCCGCGGCCAGCGGCAACCCCAGAACCAAACCAACGACGGTCAACCGGAAAGCGATCTGACGCATGGTGGAACTCCTTCATGGTGGTGGATGACGCCCCGCAATGTAACCGACCACAGTGAAGACTCGCAAGTAGTGCTTTGCAGGCGTTGGAGTGGTCCGATGACAGCAGCCACGCTAGCAGCAGTTGGCGTGGTCGAGTTCCGTCTGTTACCTGGTTATCCAAACTTGCCGATGTTGCCAGTGAGGGTTCACGTTCGGCGTTTCTGCCGGGCAGACTGATCTTGTGCGAAACGGCAAATAGCCTTAGAAACTGCGGCACGTGAAAGGGGCAGCTGCTGCTGAAATGGACTTCCCTGCTCGTTGCGAGCAAACGACACGATGTCGAGAGTCTGCCCGGTGGATTCGGTGACTGGGTTGCGGTGCCGACAGGCGGCGGCCGCAGGCTGAAGGTTAGTCACCGGCAAACTCAAGGCAGGATGGTCGCCGCCCGGCCGCGGTGGGCGACGACACGTGTTGAAAGGAGTCACCCCATGCTCGTTCTTTCCCGGCGTCCCAGCGAGAAGGTCGTTTTTCCCAGTCTTGGAATCACCGTGGAAATCTTACGCGTCTCCGGCAAAGCGGTAAGTGTCGGGATCGAGGCCCCGCGCGACGTGCGTATTTTGCGCGACGAACTGCCCGACATCGATCCCGTCGAACCGGCTGTGGATCGTCAGCGGGAAGTCCGCCACGCGCTGCGGAACCGGCTGCACGCCGCCAATCTGGCGCTGCACCTGGCGCGGAAGCAACTTCAGGTCGGCCGGGCCACCGATGCCGAATCGACGCTCGAAAAAGCGCTGGGTGAACTCGGCGAACTGGATCAGTTCGTCCGCCAGACCGGGGAGAATTCCGGCTCCCGCGTGAAGCGTGACCGGCGGCGGGCGCTGTTGGTGGAGGACGATGCCAACGAGTGCGAGTTGCTGGCCGGCTATCTGCGGATGAGCGGCTATGTCGTGGACACGGCCTGCAACGGCCAGGAAGCTCTGCGGCTCTTGACCGAACAACCTCAGCCCGACGTCGTCCTGCTCGACATGCGCATGCCCGTGCTCGACGGCCCGGCCACCGTGTCCTCCATCCGCCGGTGTCCGGAACTCAAGGGTCTCCGGCTCTTCGCGGTCAGCGGCACCCCGCGCGACGAACTGACCGTCGGCTTGGGAACAGGGGGCGTCGACCGCTGGTTCTCCAAGCCGTTGGATCCGGCCAAGTTGGTCGAGGCCATGAACCGCGATTTGGTCCCCACCGGCGTTTCGGCCTGAGAACCGCGATCGCCATCACGCAACGAGCCGCTCGCTGTCGGGAACGCTGCGCATCAGCAATCCGCGTTGGAGGCGTCCAGCCTGTCAGCTAATGCGTGGTGAGGATGCAGTGCCGGAACTTTGCCGCTTCCGCGCACACCATTTCGATCGGGCGTTCGGCGTGGGGTTCAGCGCTACCGTCCGACGCCCAAGAAGAACGTGAACACGCGGGTGTCGTCGGTGTCGGCCTTGGCCACGGGGAAAGCGAAGTCGAAGGCCAGCGGGGCGGGCCCCAGCGCGGGGACGTTGATCCGCACACCGAAGCCCGGCGCGACGCGGTAGGTGTCGGCGGACAGCCGCACGTCTTCCTCGACGGTGCCGAAATCGCAGAACAGGGCGCCTTTCAGCATGTCGTCGGCAGTGAGCGGAAAGACATATTCCGCGGCGCCCAGGAACATGAACGTGCCGCCCACGCGCACCGTGTTGAACTCGGGCGACGCGCCGCGGAAGTCAAACCCGCGGAGGGTCGAATAACCGCCCGCAAAGTAGTTCTCGAAAATCGGCGTGTCGGTGCCGGTGAACCCCAGCCGGAACATGAAGCCCAGCGTGTGCCGGCCCGAGCCGTCCGGGCGTTCCCGCACCAGGAAGTACTGGCGGAGGTCCAGGTCGGCACGCGGAAAGCTGAAGGTGCCAAAAGCCTGTTCGGCCCCGATTTCGATCAAGTGGCCTTCCGTCGGCGCGAAGGGAATGTCGCGGGTGTCGTGCGTCAGCGTCAGCCGGCCGCTGTACAGGCCGTTGTCACCCAGCACGTCGGTCAGCTGCGGGATCGCCACCCGCGGGTCGGTAATCTGCACGTTCTCCGCACGCAGCGAGGCGCTGACGGACAGGTCCGGGGTCAACCGGTAACCCAGCGCCATCCGGCCCCCCAACCGCTGTTCGTCCCAGTCGAAGAAGCGGCGATCGTACAAGAAGCCGCTCAAGTTGAAGCTGACCTGCGTGTCGAACAGATACGGTTCGGTGAAGCTGACCAAGTAGCGTTGGACTTCCGTGCCGGGCATGGCTTCCAGCCGGAACCCTTGCCCCGCACCGCGGAAGGCCGTGCCTTCGACAAAGTCCCGCCAACTGGTCGGGAGCCGCGTGATGTCGAAATTGCGCTCGTCCACGACGATCTGGCCCGTGACGCCGGCATCGGAGTTGATGCCGGCCCCGAACATGAAGCGGCCGGTCTGAGTTTCGGAGACATACACGTCGACGGGCGTGGACAGCGTCGGGTCGAGGTCGACGTAAGGCTGACTGGGCGCGGTGAAGGGTCCGCCCAGCACACCGGGCGATTGCACGAGCGGGGCGGCGGGCGAACCTGGGCTGGCAGTGCCGTTGGGGGAGAGCAGCGGTGCTGGGGCCGCCGATGATGCGGCGGGCGTGCCCGGCGAGGAGATCGGCGGGGGGCCGACGGGGAACGTCGAGCCAGCCGGGGGCGGGGCGGCCGTGTACTGTGCCAGCTGCACGCCGCCTCGGAACAGCCCGTTTGATCCACCGGCCGGGTTGGAGTCCTGGCCGCGAACGACCGGGGAGGGCGAGGCGACTGCCGGTTGCCCAGTGGCCGCCGGCGGAGCGGGAGCAGTCCCCGGCGCGGCACCGCCGGTGGGCAGCATGGGAGGAGGTGGGAAGAAGACGGACTGGGGCGTTCCTGGCGACGCGCAGCCGCTGAGGGCGGTCAGTTCCATGACCATGATCAGGACCACGGCGAACGCACGGCGCTGGTTCAAGAGGTCGCCCTTAGACTCATGACCTTAAGTAAGTTGGGACTCCGTCCCGACCCGGCCGGGACGGAGTCCCAACCTACGAAGACTCTAGTAACTACCGCCCGGAGTTTGCCCGCGATACGTGCCGGCTCGCGGACGTTCGCCGTCGGCCACATTCTCGACTGCATCCTGCAATTCCGGCGGACGCACCACCACTTGCGGCGTCTCGCCGGTCATCGGGTCGTTTTGGAACAGTTGCGAAGCCTTCAGGCGGCGTTCACTGGCCCGCAGTTCGCGCGTGTCCAGGATGTCTCCCGGCCGCACCGACAAGCGATTCAGCACCACTTTTTCCCGCGTGTGCGGGTGCTCGCCTTCGATGTGGACGTTCACGCGGCCGGCCCGCCACACGCCGCCCTCCTTGACGTTGTAGACCAGGTCCAACTGGCCGGGTTCTTCCAGGAACCGCGGGTCCGCCTGGATGTCGGCGAAGATGTGCCCCTGGCCGCCGTAGACGTCCCGCAACGAATTCGCGTCGCGGTTCATCTTGGCCAGGTTGAAGTAGTCGCCGGATTTCAGTTCCATTTGTTCCAACAGCGTCTCGGTCGGGAACTTCTCGTTGCCCGCCACGCTGACGTTGCGGACCACGTACCGGGGCCCCTCGTCGATCACGAACGTCAGCGTCAGCCACTGGCCGGAATCGCTGAACTCCAATTCGCGTCCGATCCGGGCGTTAAAAAAGCCCAGACCCCGGTAATAGGCCGTCAGCCGTTCGATGTCCTCGTCGATCTGCTTGCGGTCCACCTGGCCCTTGAACAGGTACCAGAGGAAACCCGGCTTGGACTTGATCTGCGTCTTCAGCCGTTCGTCCGTGGCGATCGTGTTGCCCACGAATTTGACCCAGGCGATCCGTTCCAGCTGGCCCTCGTTGATCACGAACACCACTTTGCCGTCCGGAGACCCGTCGCCTTCCAGAATGGCAACTTGCGTCTTGCCGAAGCCTTTCGAGTGATAGTATTCCTCAATCTTGCGGCGCGCTTCCTCGACGGCATACGGCGTCAGCGAATCGCCGATTTCCAGACCGTCCTGCTTCGCCAACGTCTTGTCGTTGATATTCCGGTTGCCCAGGTACTTGATCTCCCGAACCGACATGCGTTCGGCAAAGGCGAACGTGACGACGATGCCTTCCGGCGTTTCCTGCGTGTAGGTGTCCACCTTGTGGAACCGGCCCGTGGAGGCCAACCGCCGCACGTCCGCTTGCAGCACCTCCGGATCGAACTCGCGGTCCTTGCGGGTTTTCAACTGCGACTGGATGAACTGCTCCTTGGTCGCCTCGTTGCCGACCAGCCGCACGCCCGCCACCAGCACCCGCGGCTGGTAGGGCAAAGGAGCCGCGGGAGCCGTCGGGTCCGCGGGCGGCATTTGGGCCAAACCTGCTGCAGGCCAGCCGGCGAGGCCGGTGACAATTAGCCCTGCGGATAGCCCTGCGGACAAGCCCCAACGGAGATGCGCACCGAATGAAGAGCTGCGCTGCATGTGTCGTTTGCGTCCCCAGAGTGATTGGCGAATGCGAACAGACGCGGACGAGACAAGATAGCTCAGCCTGCCAGCACGGCTGACAAGCATCCGACAAAGCACACGGCCGACTCGCGTCGCTGCGTACTCTGCCGGGTCGCGTAGAAATACAGGAAGTGCCGTTTAGCGGCAAGGCGAGTTACCGACGTGCGAGGCGATTTTGGCCAGGTTGCTGGCGCGATCGGGAAGCAACCCCCCTCGCGGACGACGACAGCAATACTAGCTGACTCGACCGGGTGGACGAGCGACGAACATGCGGAGCGGGCAAAGAAAGCTCGCGAGGCTCGTCCGGCACGGGGAGGCGGCGCGGCGCGCGTGGCACGGCCTACTTTGTTGGCCGTGGGAAGCGCCGGGCGCCGGGGAACGGCAGCAGCGAGCAGGACCGGCCACGCCCGCCGCATTGCTTTGAGCGGGCGCGTCCGCCTTTGGTTAGAGCGGTTCCAGACCGGCGATTTCGGCCGCTTGCTTTCCGCGCATCGCGTGCCAGAGATCCCAATCCATCTGCAATCCGAGCCAGAAATCCGCCGGCGTGCCCAAAACGCGTTCCAGCCGCAACGCCGTGTCCGGCGTCACGGCGCGATGGCCGCGGACAATTTCGTGAAGGCGAGGAGATGGGATTCCGAGGCGGACGGCGAAGGCCGACGGAGTGATCCCCCGCGGGCGAAGGAACTCCTCCAGCAGCATCTCGCCGGGATGCGTCGGCGGACGGTGCCTGGGCAGGCGGCGGCCGGCCCCATTCGACGTCCCGCGGCGCATTCGAGTAGGTCGACTAGTGGTAATCGGCAATCTCGACTTCGAAGGCATCTCCCGCCTCCCACCGAAAGCATACACGATACTGATCGTTGACGCGGATACTGTGCTGACCCTGCCGATCTCCTCGCAGCCGCTCCAGGCTGTTGCCGGGCGGCAGCGCCAGCTCCCGAAGGTCGCGCACACGATTCAACTGATCCAGTTTTCGCCAGGCAATCCGCCACAACACACGGGGACAGACTTTCCTCGCCGCCGGGGTCTCAGCCCCGTCGAAGACGTCTTCCGTTCCGCGGTTTCGGAATGAACGTATCACCGACTGCAATTGTAGCGAATTCGATCAACGGAGCCAACAGCTTGACGCGCGGCTTGCCTTGCCCTACCCCACCGAACGCGGGCGATCCACAGGATCCTCCTCGCGAACTCAAAGCAGCACGGCTAACGAGTAAGCCGTGCCACCCCGAGCAGGACCACGCCTACTTCGCCGCTTGCACCACCACCTGTGCTGCCAGCCGGTCCCGCAGCTGACGCAGCTGTTCCTCCTGCTCCTCGCTGAACGAGCCGCGGCGCTGGCCGTAGGTGTCCATCCAGGTGAACAGCCGCGACCAGGCGTCGGGATCGAGCTGCACGCCGTGGTGGCCCTGCCGCAGTAGCTGAACGAGCGGATTGAGCTGCGCCGCCCCGCCCCCGGCCGGCGAACGCCCTTGGCGATAGCGCTCCTGGACGTGCATGCGGAGACTGGGCTGGCCGTAGTCGCACAGCGAGTCGTACGCCCGTTCCGGCGTCAGATCGAGCCCCGCCGCATCGACGTCCCGCTGGTGACAGCTCGTACAGTGCTGCTCCAGGACCGGTCCGACGAGCGCGTCGAAGTGCAGCGGCCACGAACCGGCCGGTCCGGGCTCGATCCGCGACGGCTCGCGCAGCATCGCTAGCGACAAGCGGTTCGGCGGCGCCGTGTTCCGCCGCTCGTGGCAGCCGATGCAAGTCATGGTCTGGCCGGGCTGGACGTACGTCGCACTCCGCATGGTCTGCACCGCCACGCCCTGTTCGTCCAACGCCTGGACAAAGAAAGTCACGCCGGCCGGGACGCGGAAATGCGCGGAGCCGTCGGCCTCGACCGGCACCGTCCCCAACACGAACTTGCCGGGATCGTCCCGCGTCAGCCCCATCGGCGGGTAGTTCATCGTGGGATGCGTCTTGACGGGCACGCCGACCAGCCGCAGCTGGCGGATCGCGCCGCGGGGCACGTCGGGCAATCCCTCGTACACGTCCAGCACGATCATGCGGCCCTCCGCCGCGTCCTTGCCGCTGGCAGGCCCGGAGACCAGCCGTTCCGGGACGCGCCGGCGGATGGGAAGCGGCGTTTCGCTGCCGATCTCCGGATCGCGGTAGATCAGATTCAAATTGCCAAAGGCATCGAACAGGTACAGTCCCAGGTCGTTGGCCGGCCCCGGCATGCCCCAATCTGGATGCGGCGTCCCCGGCGGCAGGGGTTGCGCGCTCCAGGAGGTCAGATAATGGTTCTCGGACAGCGGAAAAGGACCGCCAAAGTACGTCTGCGGCCAGCCTTCCGCTTCGGGAAAACAGACTTCGGGCGTCAACCGCGTCATGGCCGCTTCGCCGTCCGCCGCGCGATGCGGATCCAGCAGCACCAGGCAGCCGCCCGTCAAGGCGTGATGCCCGGAAGCCGTGAAGATCATCTTCAGGGAATCAGGGATCCGCCGGGCTTCGAACACGCAGTGGGGGTTCACCGTGTAGTTGCCGAACACGGCCTGCGCGTTCGAGCCGTCGGGCAGCGTCGACCACAGGCTCATGTAGGGCATGTTGTAGCGGTCCACGTAATCCCAGCGGGCGTACAGAATGCGGCCGTCGTTGTCGATGCTGGGCGTCCACTCGAACATCTCAAACGGCGAGATCTGCCGAATGTTCCCGCCATCGGGCGCCATCACGTGCAGCGTGTACACGGCGACCGGCCGCGAGGGACCGCCGCCGCAGCGCACGTACGAATCCGGCAGCGCCCCGTCGCTGCTGGCGTGCCCCGAGGCCTCGCCGCACTGGATGTGTTGCCCGCGCCGCGTGGACAGGAACACGATTTCGCCCGTCGGCAGATAGCGGCCGTCGAAGTCGTCGTACTTGCCCCGCGTCAGCCGCCGCAGGCCGCTGCCGTCCAGGTTCATTTCGTACAGGTGGTAGAACGCGTCTTCCGGGACGTTGTTCTTGTCCAGCTTGTTCGCTTCGTCCTTCAGGGCCGGATAGTGCTTGCAGTACGCGAACAGCACCCGCGTGCCGTCGTGCGACAGGTCGGGACGCAAGAAGCTGCCCGGCTCGAATTGGGCCGTCAGACTCCGCAGTCGGCGCTGGTCCGATTTGAAGTCCTCCAAGATGAACACGCCGCCCCCCGGCCGCGAGAACCAGCCGTAGTACTGGTCTGACATGTGCGTGAAGCTGCCGGGCACGCGTTTCACAAACAGCAGGTCGTCGAAGTCCAGCAGCGGATTGGCCAGCGCCATTTGCCGCACCGCCCAGCGGGCTTTCAGGTACAGCTCGCGGCGCTGCTCGGCGGGAGCGTCGCTGCCCAGTTGGCCGAATCGCTGCTGCACATCGCGCAGCACCTGTTCTTGCGCCGACACGTCCGCCCCCAACCGCCGCAGGTCGGCGGCCAAGGCGAAAGAGCGGGGCAAGACTTCGGCGACGGGGTAGATGGGCTCCGGGAGTTCCGGCGCAGGGTCCGCCGCTTGCGCGACCACTTTGGTGTGCGGTTTCGACCACTGGCTGACGCTCGATTGGTCGGCCGGCTTGCGCAGGGC
>CAYUFW010000164.1:0-5877 GCA_964443915.1 uncultured Pirellulaceae bacterium | reverse complement strand
GGTACAGAGGCTGCCAGGCTTTGCCGTCGTCGCTCAGCAGGACTTCCAGACGCGCGGCCCGCTCCTCGACCTTGCCGTCGCAGCGGTTGTAGACGACGATCCGCCCCAGCGGCGTCGCTTGTCCCAGATCGACCTGCCACCACGGCGCCGCGTCGCCGGAGGTGTGGAATCCGTACGTGCCGTCCTTGACGCCGTCCACCGCGCCGGCGGCATCGTCGGTCGTCGTCACCGGCGGGCGAGCCGCCGTGGCCGGGTCGGCCGGCGGCAACTTTCGCACTACGTCCTGCAGCAGCCAGTCGGCCTCGATCTGCTGCGGCGTGATGACCGGCGACTCCGTTGCCGCCGGGTCCGGAGCGGCCGGCTGCTCGGCCGGCCACGCCACGCCGGCCGCACACGTCGTCAGGACAAACAGCACCCAGACGCGAATCCATCGAGCGGCACGCATGACGGAACTCCTGGTTGGTGAAATCACTTACTATTGTCGATGGCGGCCCCTTCGTTGTCCAGACGAGCTGGCATCGACTTCATCGTAACGATCGTAGGCGGGCCTGAGCCGACCATCCCTCGACCTCGACACTCCCGAAGTGCTGGCTGCAAACAAACGGGTCCTGGCCGACCGCGAGCGTTGAACTGCACAGGGCGCGGTGCTCGTGCCAGCCCATGGCGCGAAAGACGTCTGCCGCGTTCTCGCCCTCGCAGATGCGCTCGAACGAGAATGAAATTCCTGATGCGTGGCGAAAGGGTTTCCACCGGCCGGGCTGGCTGATAGGCTGGGGCTACGATTCAGCTACGATAGTTCGGATATCCGCCGGAATACGGGAGGGTCGTGATGCTCGCTAGGATCCCGCGTTGGTTGTTTTGGATGTTGCTGATTCTGCTGGCTGCTGTGCTCCAGGCAGCGGAAGAACAGCCCTCGCCGGCAGCGGGAGTCAGGCCGGCGGAGACCACCAAGCCGGCTGCGGCGAGCAAGAAAGTGCCGCCCGCTCCGCCGCTGGACTGGAAGGCCGGGGTGGCGGCGGCCAAAATCACGCCGGATACGCTGATGTGGATGGCCGGGTATGCGGCTCGTAAACAGCCGGCCGAAGGGACGCTGCAGGAGCTGTATGCCAAGGCCCTGGCGTTGGAAGACGACGCGGGCCAGCGCGTGGTGATCGTCACGTTGGACTTGATCGGCGTGCTGGTCACGCTCCGCGAAAGCGTGGAGAAACAGGTCCAGGAGCAGTACCAGCTGCCGCCAGCCGCCCTGGTGCTGAACGCCTCGCACACGCATTGCGGGCCGGAGTACCGCGAACGGACCGGGCGCGAGGAAGAGGCCCGCAATTATCACCAGTTCCTGGAAACGACGCTGGTGCGGTTGGTGGGCGAGGCTTTGGCCGACTTGCGTCCGGCGCGGTTGACGTACAGCCACGCGCGGGCCGGGTTCGCCATGAATCGCCGCCGCAACTACGCTTTGCCCAAGGAGGACGTCAACGCCAACAAGGCTCCCAACCCGGACGGCCCGGTCGATCACGACGTGCCCGTGCTGTGCGTGCTCGACGCCGAGGGGAACCAGCGGGCCGTGCTGTTCGGCTATGCCTGCCACAACACGACGCTGGGGTTCTACCAGTTCTGCGGCGACTACGCCGGCTGGGCGCAGGAGTACCTGCAAGTGGACCATCCCGGCCTGGCGGCCATGTTCTTGATGGGCTGTGGAGCGGATCAGAACCCGTATCCGCGGCGCGAGGTCGAGCTGGCTCAACGGCACGGGCGCAGCCTGGCCACGGCCGTGGAGGCGGCGTTATTCGCCAATCCGCGGCCGCTGCACGGGGCGCTGCGTTCGGCCCTCGAGTATGTGGACCTGCCGTACGCGGATGCGACGCGGGAGAAGCGGCGCTATCCGGTGCAAGTTCTGCGAATCGGCAACGATGTGACCATCTTTACGCTCGCCAGCGAGGTGGTGGTCGATTACTCGCTACGGCTGAAACGCGAGTTGGCCAGCCCGCCAGCGATGGTGTGGGTCGCCGGGTACACGAACGGCTACTTCGGCTACATTCCCAGCGAGCGGGTGCTGGCCGAAGGGGGCTACGAGGCGCCGCCGTACGCGCCGGGGATCGAAGAACGGATCGTCGGCAAGGCCAAGGAACTCTGCCGGCAATGGGACGAATCGGCGGGCAAGAGCGGTGCGGCGGACACGGCCAACAAGTAGGTCCAGCACGGCCAACAAGTAGCCGTGCCACGCCCGTCCTCCCGGTCCCCTCTCCGACTCGTCGGGCGCGCACGGCCAACGAGTAGGCCGTGCCACGTGTGGCGCTGGAATCGTTGTGCCAACCTCCTCCGCTCGTTAGAATAGGGGCAGATTCCTTTTCGTTTTCGCGCCATGTCCATTTCCGAGTTCTTATCCCAGCGGGCTGCCTTGGCTCAACGAATGTATCGCCGCTGCGAGTTGTGCGAGCATCGTTGCGGCGTGGATCGGGTTGCCGGCCAGCGAGGTTTTTGCGGCGCGGATACGGTAGCACGAGTCTGGCGGTATTGGGTAGACTATGCCGAGGAGCTACCGCTGACGCCGTCGCTGCTGATTTACCTGTCGGGCTGCGACCTGCGGTGCGATTTCTGCATCTCGGAGTCGAACGCGTTCGATCCGAGCCGGGGAGTGCCGTTGACGGCGACATGGCTGGAGGCGGTCCTGAAATGGGCGGTGGAGCAGGGCGCTCGCACCCTGCAGTGGATCGGCGGCGAGCCGACGATTCACGCGCCGGCAATCCTGGACGCGCTGGCCCGTTGCTCGCAACGATTGCCGGTGGTGTGGAAGTCGGACTTCTACAGCACGCCGGAGACCTGGACATTGCTGGACGGGATGGTGGATATCTACGTGGCGGACTTCAAGTTTGGCAACGACGCGTGCGCTCAGCGAATCGCGGGAGTCGAGCGGTACATGGAAATCGTGACGCGGAATCTGGCGGATACGGAGCAGCGCGGTCAGTTGTACGTCCGGCACTTGTTGCTGCCCGGACACGACGAGTGCTGCCTGCGGCCCATCCTGGCATGGCTGCAGCAGCGGATGCCGCACGTGCCGCTCAGTATCCGCGCCGGGTACCTGCCACGCTGGCGAGCGGCACGCCATCCAGAACTGGCCCGGCCGCTAACTCGCGGCGACGGTCAGCGGGCTTTGCAGTTGGCGGCGGACCACGGGTTGACGGTCATCGACTGAGGAGCTTGCATGGCGAAGACCAGGACCGGCAGGGCGACGCGACTCGACGAGACAGACGTGGGCGGGATCAGCGAGATCACGATTCTGCCCGACGGCCGGCTGTACGTGCTGGGCCTGTCGGAGGCGGTGTGGGAAATGCTGGACGGCGCGGGACCGTGGGGCGGCTTGTCGCCCGAGCGTGGGCCGCGCCGGAGTACCGAACGGAAGAACGAAACGCAGGAGAACGAGGGATGAGCGATCCGCCGTCCAAGCCCCCTGGTGAATCGAAGCCACACAAGCCAGTGGCGGCAACTCGCCCTCGCGAAACGCCGATGCCGCGGCCGGTAGCGGCAGCGACTCCAGCGGTCACGCCGGCGCCGCGGCGGCTCGATCCGCGCGAGGAGTTGGACGTGCTGATCCGCGCGCGGTACGCGATCATCTACGTGGTGAGCTGGGAGGAGGACCGCGTCGAACGCTACTTGCGGGAGATCGCGGAGCGCCGCAAGAAGAACCTGTTCGTGTGGACGGTCACGCAAGGCATCACCAAGTCGGGGGCGGAACCGCAGCGGGCCAGATCGGGCGCCGGCAGCACGGCGGATCCTCTGGCCGCGCTGGACGCCGTGATCCAGCACGTCGAGCCGGCGATCTACCTGTTCAAGGATTTCCACCGCTTCAGCTGCGACGACCGCTGCAACATCGCCGTGATTCGCCGGCTGCGCGACCTGGCGCACCAACTGCGCGACACGTACAAGACGCTCGTGATCGTCGCCCCCAGCCTGCGGATCGCGCCGGATCTGGCCAAGGACGTCACGGTCCTTGAATTCGGCTTGCCGGGCATCGAGGATTTCGGCCGGCTGCTGGACCGGATCATCGACGACGTGCGGGACAACCCCAAGGTGCGGATCGAACTGGAGGCCGAGGCTCGGGAACGCCTGCTGCACGCGGCCCGCGGTCTGACCCTGAAAGAGGCCGAGAACGTCTTCGCCAAGACGCTGGTGCTGGACGGCCGCTTGAGCAGCGAGGACGTGTCGGTGATCTTCAGCGAGAAGCAGCAGATCATCAAGAAGAGCGGCCTGCTGGAGTACTACGAGGCAACCGAGGACTTCAGCCACGTCGCCGGGCTGGACAACCTCAAGCAGTGGCTCATCAAGCGGCAGATTGCCTTCACCGAGCGGGCCGCCCGGTTCGGCTTGCCGTCCCCGCGCGGCGTCATGCTGCTGGGCGTGCAGGGCTGTGGCAAGAGCCTGTGCGCCAAGGCCGTGTCCAGTCTGTGGAACCTGCCGCTGCTGCGGTTCGACATCGGTCAGATGTTTTCCAGCCTGGTGGGCTCCAGCGAGGAAAATGTCCGGCGGGCGATTCAGACGGCGGAAAGCGTCGCGCCGGTGATCTTGTGGGTCGACGAGATCGACAAGGCGCTGGCCGGCTCGTCCGGGGGCGGCTCCAGCGATGCCGGCACGGCGGCCCGCGTCTTCGGCACGCTGCTGACGTGGCTGTCGGAAAAGACCTCCGAGGTGTTCGTGATCTGCACCGCCAACGACATCAGCCATCTGCCGCCCGAATTGCTGCGCAAGGGGCGTTTGGACGAGATTTTCTTCGTGGACTTGCCCAACGAGCGCGAGCGGCAAGAAATCCTGCAGATTCACCTGCGGAAACGCAACCGGGACCCGGCGCAGTTCGATTTGGATCAGTTGGTCAGGTTGAGCGAGGGCTTCAGCGGGGCCGAGATCGAGGAAGCGATCATCGCCGCGTTGTTCGACGCGCTCAGCCGGCACGAGGAGTTGTGTACGGAACTGATCGGCACCAGTCTCCGGGAAACGGTGCCGCTGTCGAAAACGATGAGCGAGCAGATGGGTGTCCTGCGCAGCTGGGCGGCCGGCCGTGCTCGGCCTGCGTCGTTGGTTCCCGAACGCCGCGAAGACGAGACCAGCCGCAAGATCGAGTTGTGAGTCCGAAATCTATAGGAGATAAGGTCATGAGCACGGTAGTCGTTCTGGCCCCGATCATCATCGCCAATTGGCCGATGATCTCGGCGGCCGTGGGCGCAGCGGTCGGCACGATGGGTTTCGCGATGGTCCGCAAGGAAGAAGCGGCCACCCAGCGTGCCGCGACGAAGACGCGGGAAGAGATCGAGGTGGACAACAGCGAGATCCTGGCGTCGACGACCGGCGCGGAAGAGCAGATCGTCGTCGAGCGGGAAGGCGTGCGGGCGGTTTTCACGCGCGACGCCCGCGGCGCTCTGCGGGTCTGCATGGAAGGCACGAACCAGTCGCGGTCGGAGCTCCGCCGACTGGGCCAGGAGTTGATCGACCGGGTCACCCAGCAGTACGTCTATCACCGCGTCGTCACGGAACTGAAAGCCCGCAACATGACGATCGTCGACGAAGAGGTGGCGGAAGACCGCACTGTCAAGATCCGGGTCCGCAGTTGGTAGAGCAAGGGAAACCGCTATGGCCAAAGAAGAATTGGAAATCGAAATCAGTCCTTCCGGCAAAGTCACGGCGCGGACGATCGGCATCAAGGGGCCGCGCTGCCTGGATCTGGCCGATTTGTTGGCCCGGATCGTCGGCCGCGAGGAATCTCGCACGCTGACCAACGAATACTACGAGACCGAACAGCACGTGCAGGACTACCTGCAGGTGCATGAACGGAGATACTAAGCATCGTTCGAGGAACGAGTGTCGCCTTTCGCTCCGCGAAAGGGCGTTCTTTCG
>CAYUFW010000163.1:3652-17620 GCA_964443915.1 uncultured Pirellulaceae bacterium | reverse complement strand
GGCCTGCTGACGGCGGTCGAGGCGTTTCCCCACGTTCACTGGCTGTGTCAAGGCCGGGGCCTGTTCGTATTGGCCAAGCTGGCGTTGCTGTGCCTGATTCCCTGGCTGTGGGACGATCGAGTCGCGATCCTGGCCGCCGTGGTCGTCCTGGCCTCCGTCGGCTCGCACATGCCCGCCAAATTCCGCTACTACTCCGTCCTGCACGGCCGTATGCTGGACGGCCACAAGCCGCCGCCGTCCGCGTAGAGCGCGGCGGGGATCGTCTTCAGCCTCTTCATCCGGACAGTTGAACTGGTACATTGGTGGCTGCCGATTCGTAGCTTAGCATCGTTCGAGAAATAGGTGGCGTAAGCTTCCAGCTTGCGAGGCCATGATCTACCGTAAGCTGGAAGCTTACGCCACGGAGAATCCGGACAGCGATTTCTCGAACGATGCTCAATACCAAGGATCCCTTGAGGAGGCGTAACGATGTTGGTGCGCGTGCTGCTGTGCGTGATGCTGGTGGGGCTGAGCTGGTCCGACGGGGTCGTCGGGGCGGCGGAGCCGCTGAGCAAGGCGGAGGCCGGTGCGGCGCTGCGGCGGGCCGTCGAGTTCTTTCGAACCCAGGTCTCGGCCGGCGGAGGCTATCTGTGGTGTTACAGCGACGACCTGTCGCGCCGGGAAGGCGAAGGCAAGGCCGGCGCGACGGTCGTCTGGGTCCAGCCGCCGGGGACTCCGACCGTCGGCGGCGCGTATCTGACGGCCTATGAACTGACACGGGACGAGGTCTGCCTGCAGGCGGCCCGCGAAACGGCCCTGGCGCTGGTGAACGGCCAATTGCGCTCCGGGGGATGGGACTACCACATCGAGTTCGATCCGCCACGGCGGAGCCGTTACGCGTACCGTGTCGAGCCGGTCAATGACAAGGGGCGCAACACCAGCACGCTGGACGACGATACGACCCAGGCGGCGCTGCGGTTCCTGATGCGGATCGACCGCACGCTGCAGTTCCAGGACGAGAAAATTCACGAAGCCGCCCAATACGCCCTGGACGCACTGCTCAAGGTCCAGTATCCCAACGGCGCCTGGCCGCAGCGGTTCTCCGCGCCCCCGGATCCCGCCCGGTATCCGGTCCGGAAAGCCAGCTACCCCGAGTCCTGGCCGCGGAAGCATCCGGGAACGAACTACAGTGACTACTACACGTTCAACGACAACACGATCGCCGACACGATCACGACCATGCTGGAAGCCGCCGAGGTGTACCAGGACGCCCGCTACCGGGCCGCGGCGGAAAAAGCGGGGGATTTCATCCTCCTGGCGCAGATGCCCGATCCGCAGCCGGCGTGGGCGCAGCAGTACGACGCCGAGATGCACCCGGCCTGGGCACGCAAATTCGAGCCGCCGGCCGTCACTGGCGGCGAGAGCCACGGCGTGATGCAAATCCTGATGCACCTGTACCGGGAAACCGGCCAGCGGAAATACCTCGAACCGATTCCGCGGGCGCTGGACTACTTGAAGCAATCCGAACTTCCGGGCGGGCGTCTGGCACGGTTCTACGAACTGCAAACCAACCGGCCGCTGTATTTCACGAAACAGTACGAGTTGACGTACAACGACGACGACCTGCCCACGCATTACAGTTTTCAGAGCCAGTCGTGGGTCGATGCGTTCCGCGCGCAGTACGACCGGCTCGCCGCGGCGCCCCGGGAGCCGCGTCAGCCGAAGACTCCGCAGCGCGCCGCTCGAGCACCGCGTCTGACCGCGTCGCTGGCCGCCGAGGCGCGGGCGATCGTCGCGGCCCTGGACGAGCGGGGAGCCTGGGTCGAGGACGGCCGACTGCGTTACCACGGCGAAGACGACCCGGCTCGGCGGATCATCTCCACCACCACCTTCGTCCACCACGTCCAGAAGCTCGCCCAGTTCCTGGCGGCGGCCACGAAACAATAGCTGCCGGGATGCGATCCACGAGCGAGCCTCGACGGCGGACGAACCAGATCTGTCGGCGGTCACACAGGTCTTGACGAGTTTGCGGCGGTATGACGTCCCACTGCTGTCCACGCTGGGAGGTCGGGAAACGATGATCAAATTCCCCTTGATTCAAGAATTCGTCGCCGAGCGGGCTCGACGGGACGTTCTGGCCGTCCTGGAAACCCGTTTTGGCCGAATTCCCGAGGATCTCGATGACGTTATCGCGGTGATCGAGGGCGACGACCAACTCGCCGTCTTGCTGCGAAAGGCGGTGTCCTGTCCCGATCTCGACGCGTTCCGGGTCGAGATCGAGCGATGACCCGCGGTCCTTGTGAATCCTGGGACGACAAACATGCCACCCAACCCACTGGCCCCGTTGTTGACGGAAAGAGACCCGGTCGAGTCGGCCGAAGGCGGGCTCGATCCGCTGGGTACGGAAGCGCTGGCCGACGCCTTGGCGGTCCAACTGGTCCCCGGCGTCCGCGAGCGGCAACGGCATCCGCGTTTCCTCACCGCGATAGCCGTGTCGCTGGAGATCTGCCGCGAGTTCGACGAGGACACCTTGGCGGCCGACGGTGTCAGCGAACCGTGGCAGGTGTTCGAGTGGTACTTGGTGGAAGGGCTCGTCCGCAGGGCCGAAGAATCGGAACGAACGGGGCTGCCTGGGAGCCAGAAGGCAGCGCGAGCGATCGACGACGGCGTACCCCTGTCCGCGAAGCGTTACCTGAAGTCGCCCAGCGTCTTCGGTTTTCACGGCGTCTATCGGCAGTTGGCTCGCTCCGTGAACATGGAATCGAACGGCAATTTGGGTGAAGTCGGCTTCGAGCTGCTGAACGTGTGGGCCAAGGAACAGGGCTTGGAAGGATTTGTCGGAACCGGCGGTGGGCCGGGTCGGGCCGTTCGATCGCAGCTGGCTGACGCCGTCCAAGCGGGGCTGGAGCAAGGTGCCACGTCGCGCAGCAGCACCTGGTCGGGATGGGATTTCTTTCGCAAGCACCTCGCCCCGTACAATGCCGGACCGAACGAATCGCAGTTCATTTGGGCCGCTCTGCTCAACGATCCGAAGGGATTCCGCCGCGACACGCTGGAATTCCTGGTGTCACCGCAAGGCGGCGAGGTCTGGCAGTCGGCATGGTCGGAGCGGGCATTTCATCACGCACTCAGAATCACGGCTCGCGATGAGTTGCGAGTGTTGCTCGACGCCGTGGATGCCTTTGAAACTTTCGCCCGGCTGTGCCACGACGCCTTCCAGGATTGCCTTTTCGAATTGACTCGCCAGAGAGCCCAGAAGACGCCACCTTCCGCGCTTGCAGCGCTCGATTCTGTTCAACGAGCGGCCAAACTTGTGCCCGATTCCTGTGATTCCCTGATGGAGCGGCTCGAGCCCGTCGGTGAGGCGACTCGGTTCCGGGAGACCTTCGCATCGCTCGTCGAGCCCAGTAACCCGCTTGATTGGGTCCAACGGCTAATCGAGCATCATCGCAAGACACAGGCCAGAAAGCCACCCAACGGGAAGAATCCTTGGTTCGAACGTTTTGACGACGGGGGTCTCATGATCCGCTCGGACTACACGACCGACCAACGAGGGTCTGATGACAATTCCTACGTTCACCTGTACCGGACTCGATCACTCTGGCAATTCGGGATCGACTTGGGGCTCGTCAAACCATGAGCAAGCAGAAAAGCACGAAGCCAGGATATGGCAAGATCTTGGACGCCTGGATACCTCCCGAGGACGCCGGTCAACCGGTGGGCTGCGTCGTCACAAGCTTCACATTCTCGCCGGTGCTGTTTGAGGAGGAATGCCTGGGGCGATTTCTTCAGTTGGAGACGGACCCCAAGGAGGATGGCGCCCTGTACCTTGTCGAGCGCGAAGAAAAGATGCGGCAACTCATGTGCGCCGCGGCGCTGGTGGATCAGCATCATGCCCGTGGCGTCCGGAGCCTGCGGTGGGACTTGCTGCCGGCACGGCTCCCACGAGGCCAAGGCATCCTGCACGCGAAGATATCGCTCCTGCTTTGGAGTAACCGTGCCAGGCTGATCATCGGATCTGCGAACCTGACAGAGGATGGTTATCGCCGAAACCACGAGGTCTTTGGTGTACTGGACTATTTCGCTGACAGCGACGCTCCGCTTGCCGTGTTGAGGGACACCATCCAGTTCCTTCGAGAATCCGAGCACGTTGGAGCAGCGGACGGGACGAATCGATCGGATCGGAGCCAAGGCCGAACAATGCGGCCAGCCGATTCGCGTGTACCTGCCCTATCTCGGCGAGACGCAGGACGAAAAGCAGTATCGCGTGGTGATGGACCGCGAACGCTGGTTCAAGGTCGTGATGGGTGAGAAGTTCAAGGTCGACGCGCGGACCACCGAGAAGCTGGCCAGTCGCGTGCCCTTGCCGGCGTCAATCGCTGAAGGATTGGCGTTTCGTTTGGCGGTCGTACGTTGACGGTCCCGTTCCGGGTGCGATTGCACCACGCCTATCGACGGGAGCCGGTTGCGTTCCTTTCCGCAGCTTCTGTTGTGCTTCACGAGGCAAATCGTGATCGGTCGCACGGGCTCCCTTTGATGACGATGGCGGCCACGAAGCATTAGGTTTAGTTCGCGGTGGCCACCGCCGCGGAAGGCGGGGAGCGATTGCCCCCCAACTAGTCATCGTTCAGCAGATGGGCCTCGATGACCGGTTCGAAGGCTTCTTCCGTACGGGTCGGCGGCTTCATATCTTCGACCCCTGAGGTAGGCCGTTCGGCGGGCGGGGAGAGACCGCCGCCGTCGTCGCCGCGTGGAAGCATGCAACGGCAGTACCCGGAAAACCGGCGATGAACCGTCGACGCATTTCCGGGTTGTCGAGGAAGACCGTCATCCAGATACTGAAGAAGCCGTGTCCAAGGGCCGTCTCGACAATCTGTTCGCGGATCGCCTCCGACGGATTACGCTGCAGGTGCCCGCGACTGCGTTGCGCCACGAGCCAGACCTCCATCCGTTGTGCCACGCGATCAATGGCCACCAACTGGCCGTTCTCGTCGAGCACGGCATTGAGAGGTTTGTCCAAGCCCGTCAGCGCGAGGGTGTCCTCGGCCATTTGACGCTGGCCGTCCGTCAGTCCTGCGGCGGGCACGACCTTGCCGTCCGGCGAGTAGTCGAAAGCCGCCGCCGTGTTGTCTCGGTCGGGCAGGAAGACCTCGGCCAGACGAACGTCCTTGTCTTTCTTGGTCCCATTGCAGTTCACACAGCCCAGCAGGAAATTATCCCATCGGCCGATCAGCTGCGCGTACTGCGGCAGACCTTTGGGCTGAATATGCTCGACGGCCAGCATGGTGGCGATCCGTCGTTCGCAGTAGGAGCAGAACGGCCCCAACCGGGCCTGGAGGTGCGGAAAGGCGTCGCGATAGTCGGCGAAATCCTCGGGTTGGGGGCTGGCACCGCGTTCGATCGGTCGCATCGTCAATCTCCCGGGCGTTGTGGCCCGCAGTCCACGACTGTCACTCTTCGAAATCGCTGTTTCTCTCTCCAGCCACCAGCGGCGCATTCCTGCCGTCGTCGGGCTGAGAGTAAGTGGTCGGCTTGCCCAGTCGCGCTTCGCGCTCCAATTCCAGTAATGCCTGAAACGTCGGGTTATCGGCATACGGAGCGATGCCGGCAGCGAGGCGATCTTTGAACGCCGCGAGCTTGTCGGCCGGCGCACGGGCCGCCTGTTCCAGCGTCAACAGGTAGTCTTTGGCGGCGGACACCATCTCCTGGTATCGTGAACCCACCTCCGGTCGCTCGACGCCCATGAGCCCGCGAGCAATCGCCTCGATTCCCAGATTGTCGAACTGGGCCACCGGCTGGCCCTCCAGCGGGATCAATTCGCCAGGGCGCAACGATTGCACGACAAACGGCGAATGGCTGGCGGCGACGAACTGTATGTTCGGAAAGGTCCGTCGCAAATCCTCAACCAGGCGGCGTTGCCACTTCGGGTGCAAATGCACGTCGAGCTCGTCAATGAGCACGACGCCTGGAGTCCTGGTGAGCAGACGCGGCCAAGGTGCGTCTTTCGGTCCGAGTTCATCCGGCGGCAACAGATGGGCATTTTGCGTCACCGCTTTGATCGCCACGTCCGCTGCCAAGGCCAGCATCATCCGTTGGCCGGCACTGAGGTTGACCAGCGGCTGCGCTTCTCCGGCGATGGACAACACGATTTCCCCACGGTCCCCGTCGAACCACACGGCATCCGCTTCCGGGACGCAATTCAAAATTGCTCGCCGAACAGCTTCGAAGCCGGGCCGCATCCGTCCACCCCGATTTCCCGCAGCGATCAATTCCCTCTTGAACCATTCCCGCAAGTCGGCGAAACGGATACGTTCGTTCAGACAGTCGTAGAAGGCGGCCCACCGCCGCGCCGGCCCGTCCAAGGCCGATTCCTTGGGCACGCGGTCGCGGGACGCCAGCCAGGCACGACCGGCACCGTAGTAGGCCAACACGGGACAGAGCACCTGTTCTCCCGCTTGGTCCCGCCGAAAGACATCCCGGATGATCTCCAGGGCTTCATGCGCCTCGGCGTTCGTCGTCCGCGTACCCTCCCCGCGGATCTGCCGCGTCCAGACGACGTTGCGGCCAGCGAGAGTCCCCGCGGCGCGCACAACGACCGGCTTACACGGGCGAAACTGCAGCCGGTCGCCTTCCCTCTGCGCTTCGAGGCGGATTTCGTGCGGCAGGATGTTCCGCCGACTATTCTGCAGGATCGTATCCGGTGGTTTCACCAGCCAAATGCCCAACGCCACCGCCAACGCGTCCAGCGCGCTCGTCTTGCCCGATCCGTTGTCGCCGATCAGCAGGTGGAACGATCCTTGGCAGTCCGGGGACACATCCAACCGCCGTGGGAAGTCAAACTCGCGCTCGGCAAACCCTTTGAAGTTCTGAACGGTCAATCGGTCGATTCGCATAATGGCCTCGATTTTCGCACAATGCCCTCGGCTCGGAAGCCGCTGATGTAGCTGATCAGGTGCTTGTCGATATGGTCCGGGTCGCCCTGAGCTTCTCGAACGTCAACGGCGAGTGGTTTTGGTATCGCTGGCCGGCCGCCCGGTTCAGGGCCTTGTCCAGCCCTTCCGCGCCCAGCTTGCCCCCCTTGCGCCGTTCATGCTCGCGCAACACCTTGTCCTTGGTCGGCGCCAGCACGCAGTCGAACCGGCGCAGTACGGTCATGGGCAGCATGACTCGCTCGTACTGCGGCGGCCGGTAGGGTCCCCGCAACAGGTCCGCAATCGACCAGATGAAATTCGCGATCTCGTGATGATTGGCCATGCCGCGATTCTACCGAAGAAATGTGGGCAGTGGGAGGAAGCCCTCCAGAAAAACACGTTCCGGGAATGGACGGCTTGCAGGACGACCTCCCCACCCTCCGGCGAATTATGCGGTTCAGTTCGTCACGGCCAAAGCCGCGGAAGGCGGGGACCGATTGCCCCAGGCGTCCACGGCGCGGACGCGGTAGTAAACCGTCCGGCCGGGTTCGAGACCGACATCGTACAATACGCCCTCGCGAGGACTGCCCAGGAGCGTCTCGGCTTCGGCCTGGAACGCCTCCGTATCCGAGCGGTACACGTTGTAGTGCGACACGCCTTGCGGCGCGGACACTTCTTCCCAGACCAACTTGACTCGCGGCCGCCGGTCCTTGGACGACGCGGACAGCGCCCGCTCGTCTTCGAGAGCCAGCGGCACGACACGCAGCCCCTGTGGAACCGCCGCCAATTCCTCCGGCATCTGGCCCCGGCCGCGCGGGACAAAACTTGGGTCGTTGGTCACCAGAAGATTGTCGATGGCGATGCCGGCGTCGTGCGTGGCGACCTCCAGTTCGACGACGCCCGCGGCCAGAGGGACGGCGCCCGCATCGAGTGCTGCCCAGCGCCATGGAAAACCTTCAACCGGAATGACCCCTGCCTGTTTCCCGCCGATCCGGATGGAAAAAGTGCCGCGGGCTGCCTCGCCCGCCGCGGGCCAGCCGGTCGTGTAGCTGGCACGTTCCAGAGCCGACATCCCCCGCACCCGGGCCAGAATCCGAATCGCTCCCGCGGCCGGGATGGTCACGGGTATCGTTACCGATCCGTTTCGCTCTTTCGCCAAGGACTGCTGGTAGATCAAGTCCGGGTCGGTGACGGCGACCGCATAGCCGTCGCCGGTTCCCGCAGGCTCGAAGAACGGCACCATCGGTTTGGTTATCTTGCCGGACGCGGGGCGGTAGAAGTGTCGAAACACGGCGTCGCCGCCAATGCGGACCTCGTTCGAGAACGTCCGGCTCTCCAGTCCGGAATGCTCCACGGATGTCAGCACGTAGCATCCCTTCGCGTCCGGCGGCAGCTCGTACCGCATGCCGGTCAGCAGCCCGTCGCCGACCCGTTCGTAGTTCCGCCCGCTTTCCGCCGCACGGTACAGCCGGAACCCCTGGATCTCGGCGTGGCGTCGCGGCTTGTCCCAGACCAGCGCCGCCCCATCCTTGCGCAGATTCAGCGGGGGCTCCGGAAAGCGGGCCACCGCCACGTAGACATCGCCCCACTTCCGATCCGGGTGGTCGCCGGTCAGCATGGCCGAAAAGAAAACAACCTTGGTAAAGTCCGGGCTGAACCCCGGCGCCGGGCGGAACATGGGCTTGTGATAAGCTTTCTGGTCCCAGCGGGTCTTGTACCGCATCGCATAGTCGTGGAAGTTCGTCAGGGCCAGCGTCCACATCGTGGTATGTTCCAGATCGATCATCACCAGCGGCGAGGCCGGCTCGGCGTGGCTGGCGACCACCGCGTAATCTTGGTCCCGGCGGAACTCGTGCGGCCAGCTGACCCGGTCGAACCTGGGATAGGTTCCGACGTAACGGACTTCGCCGGTGTCGGCACAGTTGACGCTGACCGTGCTGCCGCCGGCAAAGCTGCTGTGCATCCCCAACGAACTCATGTGGACCAGCGTTCCGTCTTCGAGCAGCAGGATCCCATTATCGCCCGACCAGGGAAACCCGGCGGCCAAGTTCCACCAGTTGGCCGACGGCTGCGGCGTCATGCCGGTCTGGCTGGTGACAAACTCCGTCATCTTCGCCCGCGGATGGAACATCACGCGGAGCAATCCGCGCCGGTCGCCCTCCGTCAGGCTCAAGGCCCAGACTTGATACGGATTGGTCGGGTGGTCGGGGAAATGCTCCCGGTTGATCTCGAACAGGAAATACCGGTTGCCGTCGCGGTCGACCGCGTCTCGCCAGTTGTCACCGGCTTTCCCGCCCACACTCGACATGTCGGCGGACACCTGGTCTTCGTCGGGCCGTGAGGAAATACTCCGCACCGGGAATGTCGTGAATGGTTCGCCGGACACGTTGGAGCGTCCGATGGACCGCTTGTCTTCCGAAAACCACACCAGCGTTTCGTGGGTGATCTGGCGCATGTTCGGCCCCCGCCCGCCGTACGTGGCGATGCCGGGAAAATGGACGATCTGCCAGCCGGAACGGGAGGGCAAGTCGATACGCTGGGTCTGGCCTGTCACCACGTTGAGCAGTTGGACCCCATCTGTCTTGCGTGCCGTCACGATCCAATCCGCGGGATCGGCCCCGGCGGGCAGACGCTTCTGTTCCCACGGGAACATCCAGACGATTCCCGTCCAGGCGTCGTTCAGATACCGCGCCGAACCGTCCGTCCGGAGAAGTCCTCGCGGTGCCCTGCGGAACCCGATGTGCAGGTACTTGCCTTCGTGGCTGAAATTGGGATGACCGACATACGTGTGATCGATCTTGCCCTCCTGGGTCATCAGCCAGAGTTCGGTCCCGAGGAAGGCGTCCTGAAAGACGATCTTCCCCGGACGGTTCCAGTCGGGCGACTGGTTGATCAACTTCAGCCGGTGCAGGGGATCCACGGGCAGCGTCTCGGCCCACTGAGCGTTCAGCACGGTGTCGCCCAGACGGGTCAACTCCACGCGTTTGACCGCCAGCCGGGCCGGCAGCCGCGATGCGTTTCCAGTCGCCGGGCGCGCCAGGTATCGGAATCCGACCTGCGCCGCTTTGACGGGATTCTCGCCGGAAAGCGGAATGCAGAAGGGAAGTTCCACCCACTGGTACTCGTCACCCACGGCGACCGGCATGCGCGTGCTCTCGGCGACCAGATGGATTTGAAACACGTTCGTTTTCGCCAAGGCGCGCAGCAGATAATGGCCGGGGGCCAGGCTGACCGTTTGCGACAGGCCCTCCGGCCAGTAGACGTTTTCCAGAACCAGCGCGCTGTCCTTGCCGTCGCTGGCAAGCGTGGCTTCGATCGGCCTGCTTCCGCCCACGATCTGCCATCCGGGAACCGTGCCGTTGACGACGACCATGTCGGGATTGACCAGCAGCCTGGCGTCGGACGTCGCCGGCGCTGCGGCGGAGGCAACACGGCAGTACCCCAGGCCGGCGCTGGCGCGGCTGTCCCGCACGTACGACGACACGCTGTACTCGAACACGGACCGTCCGTCTTGCTGCTGCAACGCCATTTCCGCGGCCAGATAGAGCGCGGCCTCCCGAATCACGATGTTGCAGACGCCGCGGCGGGTCCTGCCGTCTGCTTCGAAGACGTCCAGCCTGGGGCTGGCGTGATTCGGGTCGCCGTCGATCAGCGTGAACATGTAATCCACACCGTTGTGGATGCCTTCGTGTTTGCGTCCCGTCTGTTGGTCGCCATCGGCCTTGACATACACGTGGAACACATTGCCGCCCTTCCGGATCGGGCGCGTGAACTCGAACTTGAAGACGCTGCGATTTCTTGCCAGCGGGAAATGCCAGACGGCCTGAAACGCATTGAATTCGGGATGCAGCTTCTCTTGCTCTTGGGCCTTCTCGTTCTTGCCGACCAGCGTCCAGCGGTAATCTTGCCCGGCCTCCGTTCCCAGCAGGATTTTGAATTCGGCGGGCAAGTCATCGGTCGGGGCCGTCTGCGCTGGCTCCCGCCCCGTTTCCTGCGCCGCGTTGGCGGCGCCGACTGCCAGCAGGACCGGAATCGCCGCAAATGCGATCAGCACCGCATCCTTCGGGTTCGCGCGCCGGCTGCCCAGGCATGTCGTCGCCTGGGCCGCCCTGCCAACCCACGGAAGGGACAATCCGAAACAATTCCACAACATCGTACGCCTCCTTCCAGAACACGTTAACCTTGAGCGGTGCAGCCACTGCCTCATCGGCCTTCACCGATCAGATTCTTGCCGCCGCATCGCCGAACGGCCGGCCCGAGTTTGGGCCGGTCGAGTGGCCGTCATTTCGCGCCGGGCTGGCCCTGTCGGAACACCTCCTCCGGCGTCAGCGACAATACCGGTGGAAGCTTGGGATCGAGCTGAATCGTGCTGTCTTCCAGCACGCCGGTGTCCGCCCGCGTCAGTTCCAGCGCCCAGACCGCATCGGCGGCGTCCGCGACGGGGACCTTGACGTCGACCTGCGTCTGCTGCGTAGTTTGTCCCGTGGCGACTTGCCGGCCATCGGGGGCAAAGACGTTCAAACGGACCGTCTCCCCGCCGCTGCCTGCGACGCGGAGCGAGAATTCCTTGAGCCCCGCGGGCACGTGGAAGTACAGTCGCTTGGCGCCGAAGATGACGTGCAGCGGTTGGCCGGCGTACAGGCCCACCGGCACACTCGAACGGGCAATGCGCCAAGCGGCGCCGCCAGCGGAGACGCCCAACAGATACAGCCCGTCGCGGTCCGGCGTGAACTGGACCGTGGCCGCCTGCTCTTGCGGCGTCTTGAGCGACGCGATCTTCTCCAGCGCCGGGTCGCGGACCTCCCACACCAACAGCGGCGGGCTCTGCCCGATTCGCGCCGCCTGCAGTTCCACCTCGACGGGCTTGCCCGCCTTGCAGGCCAGCAGCACGAGGTTCTCCTGACGCACGCGGACCGTCGGATACGCCGTCGAGGCGGCCTTGTCCGGCGGCACCAGCGCGGGCCGTTCGACCGAGCGAAACACGGCGAGTTCCCAGTTCTCCGGCGTCTCGCGAGGTTCGTGCCAAGCCTGCCAGTTGGCCGCCGCAATGGCCTGGTTCGCCCAGGTGAACCACTTCCAGTAATCGGCGTGGTCTTGTTTCGTGTAGGTCGGGCCTTCGTAGAAAATCCAATAGCCGCCGGTGGTTTCCGAGATCATCACGGCGTTCTTGCCTGAGAACTCCGGGTCGGCGCCGCGGACCACCGGATCGATGCCGCCGGCATAGATGAACGGGATGCCGGCCTTCTGCGGAATCTCCATCCCCTGCAGCAGCTTGTCGCGGTTCAGTTGCAGGGCCTCTCGCTGCGGAATGAATTGCGACGGCCGGCCGTAGACCCAGGGGTCGGCCAGGATCAGCGGGGCCTTGGTCGTGGCCCATTCGGGATAGGTCGCCTCGACCATGAACGGCGTGCCCGGTGCGGGGTAGATGCAGAACTGAAACGTGGGGTCGTACTCGTCGACGGCTTGCCGCAGTTCCCGACACCGCCGGCGCCAGTGGTCGACCTGAAATCTCTCAAACTCGTCGTGCAATCGTTCCTTCTCCAGCCACGCCTTCCGCTCGGCCGGAGCCAACTTCGGCAGTTCGATCCCTTTCGCCTGGGCGAATTTGGTGAGAATCGTCTCGTCGTAGGAAAGCGAGTACAAATTGCCCTGCCCGCCCGGCGAGTAGTTTTCGTAGTCCAGGAAGACGGCCATCAGATGCGGGTTCTGGCGGCTGATCTTGGCGTACTCGACGATGTAGCGCGTGGTCCACTGCCAGAATTCGTCGGCATTGGGGCTCCACAGCGCCTGCTCGCCGCCGCCGGCCCAGACCATCCTCTTGCCATCGGCAGCCGGGCCGGTGGGAGCGCCCAGAGACCCGCGCATCCACGGCATGTAGTAGATGCCGTACTGCTTGCACCACGCGGCGACTTGGCGCACTTCGTCGAGCCGTTCGTGGCCGCTGCGGGGCGAAAACACATTGAAGCCTGCCTCGGCCGTGGCCTTGACCATCCACTCCTGCGTCACCCAGCCCGCCGTGGGCTGCATGACCTTATCGACCAGAATGCGCAACTTCACGTTGCGGCCGAGTTGCCCGCGTTCGAGCGGCTGGGGCGGGCCGGCGCTGACAGGATCAGCGGAAATCAGAGCAAGGCAGACGATCAGAGCAAGGCGTGGCATGGTTGGCTCCTCTCAGACAGGCAGGTTACAGTCTCGTCGGTAGCAACGGTGGCCGAAATAACTTCCCGATTTCGCTTGGAGGGGTCATTCCGTTCGATCCGGACACGATGACACGTGAGCGGCAAGGCGCTAGCCGCCGGTACTGCGGCCGATCCGAAACCGGTGGCTGGCGCCGGAACCGGCGGCTAGCGCCATTCCGCTCACTTGTTTCTCGAAAGCTGCTAGGGACTTGGAGCGTGGCAGCCCACCCGCTGGACGTCTTCCGCCGTCACGGTGATTTGGCGGCAGAAGCCCGTGTGCACACGGATGTACTCCAGCTGCGTACAGCGCTTGGGATCCGCGTGCAAGGCCTGCTCGATCCGCCCTTTCTCGGCGGCGTCCAAGCCCTGGTACTCGGCGGGCCAAATCGTGTTGGTCTCGACGACTAGCGCTTCCCGGTAACGATCGAATTTGTCGGGCATTCCCGGAGGTCTCCTCACACACCGAATCAAGTTGCGGTATAACGGTTTGGGTGACAGTATAGGTTTCGCCGCCAGGACCGGAAATACGGTAACGCCATTGTACCGAGGAGATTCGACTTTGAGTGATCGTGCAGCGGACTTGTTGGCCCACCTGGATCGCATCGCCGAGCTGGACGCGCCGGAGCGCGAAGCCGCCCTGCGGCAAACCAGCTGGATCCTGCACGCCGCCGCGGACGAAATCCAGCGGATTCTGCAGGGGCTCCTGGACCGGCCGCCGGAGTTGAGCAAGGTCCAGGACGTGTTTCTGGCTGCGGTGCTCCGCCAGGTGTTGGCGCGGCAGCGAGGCGCGGCGGAGGGAGCGGCGCCGCTGCCGCTGGAAGAAGCGATCCTGAGGCAGGCCGCTACGGCGTACCGAAATCTGGGTCCGTCCAGCGCCGCACGGCCGCGGCCGTCGCCGC
>CAYUFW010000163.1:0-3603 GCA_964443915.1 uncultured Pirellulaceae bacterium | reverse complement strand
GTGCTTGCTGACCGGGGCGCGCACGCCGTGGGCTCTGACAACCTTTGCGGAATTGATCGTCGCCGATCCTCCCAATGACCCGACGCTGGTCGCGGCGGTCTTCGGTCCGCTGTTCCAGCATCGAGACTACGACCCGGCGCTCCTGTTCCCGGCCCTGTTGGACGGCCTGAAGCACGTCAGCCTGGCCGCCGCGATCCTGGATCTGTCCAATTTCGTGACGCGCGAAGGAATCGTGCCGCAGCATCCGGCGGCCGGCAGATCGCAGGAGATTGCGCTGCTGCTGGCTGGGTTGGCTGGCCGTATGGGCCAGATCGAAGCGTCGCCGCCCGCCGAAGGCCGGGAAGTGGAGGCGACCAGCCGCCAAGTGAAAGAGGGCGTCTCGCTGGCCGTCTCGCTGTGCGACGCTTTGGCCTTGATCGGCGACAAATCGGCGGTGGGCAAGTTGTATCAGGCGCTGGAATTGAGCCACCGCCGGGTCCGCGCCGAAGCGGCGGCGGCGCTGGCCAAGCTGGGCGAAAAGGCCGGCCAGGAGGCGCTGATCCAACTGGCGGAGGAGCCCGTCACCCGGCTCCGCGTCCTGGCGTACGCCGAGGAACTGGGCATCCTGGATCGAGTCGAAGACCGCTTCAAAACGGACGAGGCAAAAGCCGAGGCCGACCTGGCCTTGTGGCTCGCCCAACCCGCGCAAATGGGCGTGCCACCGAGCCGTTGCGAACTCGTCGATTCGCGCCAGCAGGCTTGGCCCGGCTACGAGGAGCCCGTGGACTGCTTTCTGTTCCGCTTCGTCTACGAATTCGGCCCCGCCACGTTCACCAACATCGGCATCGCGGGTCCGCTCACCCACGCCTTTGCGGCCGACCTGGCCGACCTGCCGCCCGACGACATCTACGCGGCGTTTGCCGGCTGGCAGGCGGAGCACGAGGACGTGTACCAGCTGCCGGTGGACGGGCTGTCCGACCCGCAGCGCGTCGACGTGCTGCGACTGGAGCGCCGGCTGAGGGACGCGGGCTACGACGCCATCCAGCCGCACACGCTGGGGTTCTTCTTCGGCGACAAGGCCCTGGTGGCGACCGCCATGTGCCAAGGCCAGCCCGGTGTAGCCGTGGCGGACCAGCAGCACTGCCTGTGGTGGCCCCGCCGCGGCAGCCCCCGCCCGATCGACCCGGACGTGGCCTACTGCATCTACAAAGGCCGCAAACTGCTGCGGGCGTTCAACGAATAGTGCTTCGGCGTCAGGAACAGCGGCATGTCCGGCAACACGCGGCCGAAGCAGGTCGGCTCGACATAGGCCGTAATCGGCATCTTGAAAGCTCTGCAAGGCGGTCTTTGTTTTCGGCGACAAATCGCTACAATCCGCCGCTCTCCAAAATCATTCTAAGGATATTATCCCGTACGAAACAAGCTGCTGTGTCGTTGGTTGCTGCGTCATCAGAAACGATAATCACCAAGAACCACGCGTCCTCCAACTCGGCCGCCCGTTCGAACTGGAAGCTCGTTGGCCGCATGCTGGCACTGGCCTGGCGGTACCGCTGGGCGTGCGTGCTATCGTTGCTACTACAGGCTGCGCTGGTCGCCATGACCGTGAGCGGGCTGGGCCTGACGGGGCTGGGGATCGACTTCCTCCGCAGCCAGGTCGATTCGGCCCACCGGCCTCCCGCGTGGCCGTTCGGCTTGCAGCCGCCGGGGCATTGGCCGCCGTCGTTCACGCTGAGCGTCATCGCGGGTGCCTTCCTGGCGGTGGCGTTGCTCAGCGCCGGCCTGCGTTACGTCGCGGCTCTGGCCGCAGCCGGCCTCAGCCAGCGGATCCTGATCCACCTTCGCACCGCTGTGTACGAGAAGCTGCAGTGGCTGAGTTTTCAGTTTTACGACGCCAACCCCAGCAGCTCGATCATCAACCGGGCGGCGGGCGACGTCCAGGCCGTGCGAACCTTTGTAGACGGGGTGCTGATCAAGCTGCTGGTGGTCGGCCTGACGCTGCTGGTGTATCTCGCGTACATGCTGCGGATCCACGTGCCGCTGACCGCCGCCTGCCTCATCACGACGCCGCTGCTGTGGTGGGGCGCCGTGGCGTTTTCGCGCCGGATTCAGCCCGCGTATCGCCGGGCCACGGAGTTGGGCGACCGGATGGTCCTGACGTTGGTCGAGAACGTTCACGGCGCTCACGTGGTGAAAGGGTTCGCCCGCGAGGTCGACCAGATCGCCAAGTTCCGGACGGACAACTGCCAGATCCGCAGCCACAAGCGGACCATCTTCTGGAGACTCAGCACCTATCAGCCGCTGATGGGCCTGCTGGCACAGTTGAACATGCTGGTCCTGCTGGGCTACGGCGGCCATTTGGTGATCCGCGGCGAGTTGCCGTTGGGCACCGGACTGTTTGTGATGGCCAACTTGTTGTCCGAGTTTGCCAACCAGGTCGCCCAGATCGCGAACATCGCGAACACGATTCAGGCAAGCCTGACGGGAGCGGAACGCGTGTTCGAAGTCCTGGACGCTCCGCAGCAAGTGGTCAGCCGGCCGGACGCCGTGCGGCGGCGGCAGGCGCTGGGCGCCGTCCGCTTCGACGGCGTGGCCTTCGCGTACCAAGCCGGCGAACCGGTCCTCGAATCGATCAGCTTTCAGGTTCAGCCGGGACAGTGCGTCGGCATCGTCGGCGAGACGGGAGCCGGCAAGAGCACCTTGCTCAGTTTGATCGCCCGCTTCTACGACGTGGCGGAGGGTGCGGTGTCGGTCGACGGGGTCGACGTTCGCCACTGGAACCTGGACGACCTGCGGCGCAACATCGGCATCGTGTTTCAGGAGAGTGTCCTGTTCAGCAATACGGTGGCCGCCAACATCGCCTTCGGCCGGCCGGATGCGGGCGCGGCCGCGATCGAACGGGCGGCCCGCTTGGCGGCCGCGCACGATTTCATCCGCAAGTTGCCGGCGGGTTACGAGACGATCGTCGGCGAGTACGGGGCAAGCCTGTCGGGCGGGCAGCGGCAGCGTTTGGCGATTGCCCGGGCGTTGCTGATCGATCCGCCGATCCTGATCCTGGACGACGCCACCTCGGCGGTCGACCCGGAAACCGAGCAGGAGATCCGCGCGGCGATCGCGACGGCCCAACAAGGGCGGACGACGTTCCTGGTATCGAATCGGATCAGCACTCTGCAGCAGACGGATTACATCCTAGTGCTGCGTGCCGGCCGGCTGACGCACGCCGGCACGCACGCGGAGTTGCTCCGCGCCAGCAGCTACTACCGCTGCCTCGCCGAACTCCAGTTGGCCGACGGGGATGACAAGAACCGAAGTTCGGCCCCGCCGAACGGTTTGCCGGCTTTGGCGGCGTGAACGACGCTGGGTAATGGGAGCTTTTATCATTGTGGGGCCGGGACTTGGCGAACGGGGCGGCGTTAGCCCCCCGGTGACCAGGCGTAGTGGGAGCTTTTTTTGTGGGGCCGGGACAGCAAAACGGCACGAACCGGAGACGAACCGCACGGATGACAGAGCCAGGGGCCGGATGAAGGAGCAAGAATCTACGCAAACTGCCCGACGCGTGACTCTTCCTCCGCGCTCTGGCTCTGCCATCCGTGCGGGAAACTAAACATCCACGCATGATTACCACCG
>CAYUFW010000162.1:4974-17722 GCA_964443915.1 uncultured Pirellulaceae bacterium | reverse complement strand
TTTTCTTGCCAAGACCAATTTCGTGAACACTACGTAGATCGCCTAAAGTGCAGAACAAGGGCAACGTATTGCTGCACGTATTCCGGGCTATGGCAGCAGATCTTGCTGATGCGATCGTAATCCCAGCCCTCGTCATGCAGTTGCTTCAGTTCCCGCGCGAACTCCATCGTTCCGGGCCGACTCCGGGCCAAGTTCTCGACAAGGGACTGGAGATAGGCTTCCTTTCGCGTACAGGTCAAGACTTCGACCTTGATCTCCCGCTTTCCTAAACGCTGATGGGCGATCAAGCGTCCTTCGCCACAGATCAGCTCATAGAAGCCAGTCTTTTCCAGGAACTTGTCGTTGACGCGGATGGGCATTAACATGCCGTTATTGTCGATGCTCTGCACGTTCATCTGGAACTGCTCCTCGTCCCGGATGCGTGGGTTCATAACCTTGATTTTCTCGATAGGGATCATCATGTAGCGGCGATCTTTCATCGCCAGGATGGTGGGCATTTCCATCGTTGTCCTCTCAAGATGACAATTGCTTGATGATGGCCAGGCCGTTGTGCCCGTACATCTCCAGGCGGGACTGTGAAGTACTGAACAACCGGATCCAACATTCCTGGACCAGAAGCCGTGGCAAAGCCAGGTACCCGAGGATCCGCGGTTGCGCGCCCTCGGAGAGGGGAACACCGAGGGTAATATCGATGACCTCCCGTTTGTCTGGCCGGAAGAACCAGTAGGCGGCGAGCCCGTAGGGCATTGGCACGGAAGGCTGCACGAGGACCGTGAGTTTCTCGTTGATGACCAGGAAGTCATCGTAAACGATCATTTGGTCAACCAACGCCTCGATGAGGTCACTGACCTGGGCGCCAGCCGCTGCCCGAACGTCGATAAAGAGCTGCTGAAACGCCGCATCCATCGACCCAAAATGTTTCAAATAGGTCGAGGGGGACGGCATGTCCGGCGCTGCACGGACTAAGGCCGACCGCACGGTGCCGTGTGCCTGGAAAACCGCTCCGAGCTTCTCCAACATGTAGGCAGGGGTGTAGAACCTAGCCCGCTCCATAAAGATCTCCTGGGCCCGGGCGAAGACCTCCAGTTTGATCATCGGCTTGAAGGAGTCGGGGGTGCGAATCCACTTCTCCTTGGGATTTGCACGAGACGGAGTCTTGAGCTTCTGGGTGGTGCGGTTGTAGATCATGGTGCCCGTGTAGCGTTCGTCCGTGAGGATATCGCGAACCTTGGCGCCGTCCCACAGACGTCCGCCGGGAGACGGAATGCCGTCGCGGTTTAGACCCTCGGCAATGACCTGTTCGTGTCGGCCCTCTTGTGTGAACTCGTGAAAGATTCGCCGAACAACGGCTACCTCCTGCTCATCACCGAGTGTCAGCGTGACACGTTGGTTTTGAATGCTCTTGCGTTCGCCAGGTCCGAGGATCTGGACGGGCTGACGCGTTTCATTGAGCAAGAGGCGGCGAAAGCCGTACCGGGGTTTGCCGCCGGCCCAGTAGCCCTGCTGGGCAATTTTCACGCAACCGCGAAAGACCTTGTCGCTCAGTTCGCGGCTGTACTGCGCGGCACGGAAGCGTTCAAACTGGACATAGACGGGGTAGAGCGGATCATCTTCCCGCGGTTTGCCGAGCGTTGTGTAGATGACCTCCTTGCCGTACTTCCGGCACTCGGCGCTGTACTGGGCTGACAAATCGATATCCTGGAACCGGCCCCAGCGGCTGACGTCCAGGCACAGGATGTACTGGAAGTCGTCCCTCTTCTTGACCCAGCTCTCCATCATGTCCCGGAATCCCGGTCGACCTTCGGCGGTCAGCCCGGACCTGCCGGGGTCCATGAATTCGTGGATGATTTCCACGCCATTGCTCTCGGCCCAGGGACGAACCTGATCCTGTTGAATGGAGATTGAGTTCTCCTGGCGATCCTGCGCGGAGTGCCGGTAGTATGCGACCGCTCGGTACGCGAACTTCGGCGGTTGATCACTGCTGTCTTGACGTTCCCACCAGTTTGGCATGTTGTGATTCCGAGTTGAGATGTTCGTGGCGGCGACGGATTCATCCTAATCACGAACGATGTCGCCGCTGTTCCATACTCGGTGAAATCTTGCGGCCTCTTCAAGCACACCAGAGTGCGTGAATTGCCGATCAAACAGCAACAACGCGAATGACGGGACGTCGCGGCGCGCAGGTGGCAACGACAAGGCGCAGAGCGATGCAAGCGCCGCTGTTCCGGGAGGCTGAAAAACCGCTTGACAGGAAAGGCCGTTGGTACAAAAGTTAACGGGCTAGAGCCTGATCTGAGAGCAGAATCAAGCAGGCTGCGCGGCAGGCCACAAGGGTAGATCGGCGCTGTTCCGATGTGAATTTGTGGGGGGCCGGAGCAAAATCGGCGGGGATGTCGTCGGACCTCCGCTGTGCGTCATCAGCAAGTGTACTCACCCAGCGAAAAAGCGAGGTGTGCGCCATGGCCGGGACGCCCGAACCTCCGTCGACGCAACCGAGCGACGCAGCCCCGACCGACGGCGGTTCTTCATAGAAGATCGGCAGATTTCCCGAACAGACCCCCTTGCGATAGCTCGTGGACGGGTCGCTCACGTATTCTGCGGCGCGCTCGGCCATCTGCAGCAAAGTGTACGCCTTATGCGCGCGGGCGAACGGCGGGTAGTCCGTAAACGTCCTACGGCAACGAGGACACCGCCATCGCGCGAGACGAGCGCCGACTTGGCAGACGAACGAGTCGACAAGTACGAGAAAGCGTCGGGTGCGGGTGCCGTGAAACGCAAATGGCTGTTGGGCACTGACTGAATCCAAGCCACAGTGGCGGCAACTGGTGGCGCCGCAGGTGACGGTCTGATTCCTGACGCGCTCGGAATGGTCGTCGATCCGAATGGTCAGCTCCGTCCCATTCGATGATTTCTTGGGGGTGGAAGATCTCACGAAGCACCGGGGGAAACCTGGATCAGGAAGATCCGACCGCAAGAGCAGGGGACCACTTAGGCGAATCACACCGAGGCCTGCGGCCCCGGCAAGAGCACACCGGTTGGGCCTGGGGGCCGTCTCCGCGTTACGGTCTTCGCCGTAGAGCTTGCCCAGGCGGAGCGAACCCTGGTGCTCGGATTCGAGCAGCATGGCGCCGATCTTGTCTGGCAGGCAAGACCAGTGGTCTCTGGATGGCGGTATCGACCAGCGGGGAAGCAACGGCCAAGGCGGCCCCTTGTCTCGGCCACGCGGCAGTTCATGCGGTAGGACCGTCGGTACGCCGACTGTCGAATGTCCCCCCGTTCGCCCGAAAACGAGTACATTTCAGGTGACCGTACCGACAGCGCTACCATCCCGTCGCGTCCGTTTTTCCAGGTTTCCAGAATTCCAAAACTCCAATTCTGCCTGCCGCGCCCCAAATCCACAAGACCACCAGAAAGCCGATACAACTCGGCCCCCGATATCGGTCCCGTACGTTCCAGCCCAGCGGCAGCCATTCGTCCCCCAAGCTGCGGCACATGCTGAAGAAAGAGCCGCATCGACGCGGTGGTGGAGGCCGCCCGCACGCGGTTGCGGCCGATTCTGATGACGTCCTTCGCCTTTATCCTGGGCGTGATCCCACTGGCCGTGGCCAAGGGTGCCGGCGCCGAGATGCGCGTGCCGCTGGGCGTGGCTGTCGCCTCCGGCATGCTCGGCGTGACGTTCTTCGGCCTCGTCTTCACGCCCGTCTTCTACTACGTCATCATGTGGTTCGGGGGCGTCGGCAAGACGCAAGCTGCGGCGCAAGACGATCCGGAACAGACGCCGCCTGCGGAAACCACAGGGGGGGGCCTGATGGTCTCGGCGCAGCCGCGCTTTGCCGACCGGCCAAAGGCATGTCGGCCGTTGCGCACTTTGCGGGCCGAATGCCCCCGGCCTGTCCGAGGGACGGTTACGTTCGCTGCTACACCGAGAAGCACAAACCCCGCTGAGATGCCACCGGCCGGGTACCCTCTGGGTGCGGTGGAGGTTCACGCTCCTCGCTCGGCTCTGTAGCGGCCAGCGTAACGATCCACCGGGCACGCCGGTGGCATTCACGCGGCGTCGGGCTAGTGTCAAACCTAACCGCGTGCGGTATAAGATCAACTTCCACCGCCAGGAGTTGACTGAAGATGGACGCCCCGTTCGTAGCCGCGATTTCCGCGATTGTGCACGTGCTCGTGCAGCTCGCGCTCTGCGTGCGCGTGCTGCTGCGGCCGCATCGCGAGCCGGCCTCGCGGATCGCCTGGATCGTCGTCGTTCTCGCCATGCCGGTGGTGGGCATCGTGGCCTACATCCTGCTCGGCGAGGTGAACATCGGCCGGCGCCGCGTCGCGCGGATGCGCGAGGTGCTCGAACGGATGCCGAAACCAGCCGCCGCCGGATCGGTCGCGGAGAATCTGCAGCCCGAGGTCCCGGAACGCTACGTACACCTGTTTCGGGTCGGGCATTCGATCAACGGATTCGAACCGGTCGGCGGCAACCGGGCGCACCTGCTGCCGGACTCGAACGCGGCCATCGATGCGATGGTGGCCGACATCGACGCCGCGCAAGACCATGTCCACGTGCTGTTCTACATCTGGTTGCCGGACACAAACGGCTGCAAGGTCGTCGAAGCCCTGAAGCGCGCCGCGGCGCGCAACGTCACCTGCCGAGCCATGGCGGACGGGCTCGGTTCGCGTCTGATGATCCGCTCGGAACATTGGGCGGCGATGCGCGCGGCGGGCGTCCGTTTGGCCGAGGCCTTGCCTATTGGCAATCTGCTGCTGCGGCCGTTGAAGGGCCGCATCGATCTGCGCAACCACCGCAAGATCGTCGTGATCGACGATCGCATCACCTACTGCGGCAGTCAGAATTGCGCGGACCCGGAATTCCGGGTCAAAGCCAAGTACGCCCCGTGGGTCGACGCGGTGATGCGATTCGAAGGGCCGATCGCTCGTCAGAACCAACATCTGTTCGCCGGGGACTGGATGGCCCACGTCGACGACGACATTGCCGACCTGTTGCGGCGCCCGCTCCCGCCGGCCGAGTCGGGGCTCACGGCGCAGGTGATCGGAACCGGACCCACGGTCCGCTACTCGGCCATGCCCGAGATGTTCGAATCGCTGATGTACACCGCCCGCCGCGAGCTGGTCATTTCGACCCCGTATTACGTACCCGACGAGTCGATGCAGGCCGCGCTGTGCGCCAGTGCCCGCCGCGGCGTCGCCACCACGATCATCTTCCCGGCGCGAAACGACTCGTGGATCGTGGCGGCGGCGAGTCACAGCTACTACGCCGAATTGCTGGCTGCCGGGGTGCGGATCTTCGAATACGAAGGCGGGCTGCTGCACACCAAGTCGCTGACGCTGGACGGCGACATCACGCTGATCGGCTCCGCCAACATGGACCGCCGCAGTTTTGAACTCAACTACGAAAACAACATCCTCTTCTACGATCCGGCGCTCACCGCCGCAATGCGCCGGCGTCAGGACACCTACATCGCCCACTCCCGCCCCGTCACCGCCGAAATGGTCGCCGACTGGCCAGTACACCGGCGGCTGCTGAACAACACCGTCGCGATCCTTGGTCCAGTGCTGTGAGACCCCGAAACATGCTCTCACGAGAACTTGCCCCTGAGTTGAAATGGGCCGAAGAGGCGGTCCGACCATCGCCGAGATGCGGATGATGTGGTAAAACCAGACCCACATTGCCGCTGAAATCCATCACGCTCTCAACCGCAGGAGGTGAACCATGACCGGACGGGCTTCCCCTGGCCCGCCAAGTTCGCGCGTTTTGTTGATCGACTTGGACAACTGCCCGAAGGAACTGGCGGAGCTGCCGAACCAACTGGCAAGCTTCACGCGGGTCGTGGCCTGCTACGGGGTGAACGAGCCGCGGCTGAGCATCTCACTGGTGCGGGCTTTGGCGCCGGCGATCGCGGAAGGCCGCTTGGAATTCGTGGGCATGGATCTGCGCGGCAAGAACGCCGCCGACTTCGGCTTGGCGTTCTGGGCCGGGAGGCTGCTGGAGCGGCTGCCGGCCGAAACCGAGTTCGTGATCCTGTCTCGCGACAACGGCCTGGAGCACGTGGTCAACCTGCTGCGGCGCGAGCATCGTGCCGCGCGGCGGGCGGGGTCGGCGGTCGAGGCTACGACGGGCGTGGACCAGGACGACGCCGCGGCCGAGGAATACTACACCGAACGCCTGCGGACGCAGCTGCACCGCCCCAAACGCAGAAGGACCCTGCTGAAGGGCATCCGCACCTTCTTCCAGAACCGCGAGGGTCTCGACGCCGAGCGCGTCCTGGCCGCCCTGGTCCGCCGCGGCTGGGTCGCGTGCGACGGCGAGGGGATTGTGACCTATCCCGAAATCGCGCAGTGGTCGTCGGCCGAGGCCTGCCCGCCGCCCGCGCCGCCGTCCGCTGCCGATCCGCCTCGCCCCACGTCCGGCGCTCGCAAGCCCGGCAAACGAAGCTGCCTGCCGCTGTTCGACTAGCGCGCGACGGCGTGGCCCGACCATCGACCAGCATTCCGATCGCTAAGCCTGGCCCCGCGACTGCTCGGCCGATGAGGGCGAGGGGACAAGTTTTGTTTGCAGGAATTCAGATCCGATCTGGTTGAACCAGAGCAGCATGTGGGAGTACCTGAATGTTGACACACCATTCGATCTGTCGAGAGCTTGCTCGCGCGGGCGGACGTGCGGGAATCCTGTGGGGGGCTGGCTCGTGGGCTTTTCTCGCCGCGGTCTTGGTTTCGTCGCTGGCGATGGCCGCCGACAAGCCCAACATCTTGTTTCTCCTGAGCGACGACCACAGCTATCCCTTCGTCGGGTGCTATGGAGACGGCAACGTCCGGACGCCCACGCTGGACCGGTTGGCGGCCGAAGGCATGAAGTTTCATCGCTTCTTCACCGGCGCGCCGCAGTGCGTCCCGTCGCGGGCCACGCTGATGACGGGCCGGTCTGCGGTCGCCGCCAGGATGACGCGGTTCTCAGCCCCGTTGCCGCGCGACGAGGTGACGTTCCCCGAGTTGCTGCGCGAGAAGGCCGGGTACGCGACCGGCGTCTGCGGGCGGAGCTATCATCTGGACGGTTCCGCCCGCCAGGGCCCGGCGATTGCCCGCGTGTACCAGGAGCACAATCTGCAGACCTTCGCCGCACGAGTTGACTATCTGCGGACCGGCCCCGACACGGAGGTCGCGAGGCAAGTGGCCGAGTTTCTGGATCAAAAGCCCGCCGAGAAGCCGTTCTTTTTGTGGGCCAATTTCAGCGATCCGCACCATGTTTGGAACGCGCCGGCCGAATTCCGCCCCGATCCGGCGTCGCTGCAGTTGCCCGCCCACTGGCCCGATCTACCGGGGATGCGGGAACAGTTGGCCGACTACTGTGCCGAGGTGAATCGGCTGGACCGCACGATCGCGGGCGTGCTGGACGTGCTGGGAAAACGCGATCTGCTCGACAGCACGCTGATCGTCTTTGGCGGAGACAACGGCGCGGCGCTGCCGCACGGCAAGGGTTCGCTGTACGATCCCGGCTCGAACGTGCCGCTGATCGTCCGCTGGCCCGGCGTCGTCAAGGCGGGCGGCGAGTCGCGGGCCCTGCTCAGCGGCGAGGATCTCGGCCCCACGCTGCTGGCGACGGCCGGCCTCGAGCCGCATCCGCGGATGAGCGGCGTCAGCTTCCTCGCGCTGCTCAAGGGCGAGTCGCATACGCCGCGCAAACACATCTTCGTCGAACGCGGCTCGCACGGCTCGGCAGCTCCCGTGAGCGTACACATGCGCAGCAGCGGCTACGATCTGAGCCGCGCCGTCCGTAGCGACCGCTACAAGTTCATCTACAATTGCACGCCCTGGATTCCTTACAGCCCCGTCGACTCGGCGGGCGGGGCAGCCTGGACGCAGATCCAGGCCGTTGCGGCCGAAGGGAAACTCGCCCCCGGCGTCCAGGGCACGTACTTCACGACGCCGCGGCCGGTGTACGAGCTGTACGACCTGGACAACGACCCGTCGGAGCTGAACAACCTCAGCGGCCAGCCCGAGTTGGCCGCTGTGGAACGCGAACTGCGCGAGGCGTTGGCCGAGAAGATGATTCTCGATTGGGACTACCTCCCGCTGCCGGCGTTACTCAACGGCGAGGCCAAGGTCAAGGGAAAATCCAAGGGACGCAGGCAACCGTGACGGAGACGCACCTGATGCCCGTGCTCCCCATGCTTCTGTTGATTAGCATCGTCCCTGCGGCCCAGGATCAGCACGCCTTGCAGCCGCCGCACGACGAGGCGTTGTATGGCCGGCGATTGGGCTCCCAAGAGGCTATTGGCCGCGGACGTGACTGGCCCGGTACGACGTGAGCCGGCGAGAGCCAATGCTGGTCGGCAACACGCCCGACACGACCCTGTACAGCTGGACCGACGGCGTGCGCGACTTCGGAGACAAGCTGCTGATTGCGCGGCAGACCGTGCGGTTGACCACAGGCACGCACGTGCTGTGTGTGCGTTTCGACGCCACACCCTTCAACTTCGGAGGGCTGGACTTCGCGTCCGTCGAAGAGATGACGAAAGGCCACTTCGGGGACCTCGGCGGAAGTGCGCACCGAGACCGTCGACTATGGGGCGAATCGGGGAATGGTCCGGATCATGAATTCATCAAACAGCGGCACGGTAAAAGCCATTTCGCCGTGTGCCGGGCTAAAGATCATCCCTTTCTTGATTAGCTTGGCACGCACCGGGCCGAGGCTTGTGACTTTGACTCCCAGTGTGTCCGCGATGTCGCCCGTGCGGCAGACAGCCGATCTGAGAGCGGCCATCGCTCGCAAGAAGTTTTTTTCGCTCGGCGTTAGACGATCAAACCGCACCCGAAAGAAATTCTGGTCCAGGCGCGAAATCACGGTTGCCGTCGCATTCTTGACGATCTGCACGGTAATCGGACTCGCAGCAGCCAAGTTCCACGCTTGATAACCCCATTCCTGCACAAAACGGATTCTTGATTGGGTCCATGACGCTCGTTTATACCTGATTATACCTGATTATACAAGATTTGGTTTATAAACGCATATAAATTGTTCCGACCTAAATATCCTTATTGCCGCGTCTCCCAGGTGGTTGATGGCTCTGACGGCGATTTGGGCGGCCAACGTACTGCCAACGTGGGCAGCGGCGGGCGGGCGGCGGTTTTCTTGACGAACAAGATCCCCCCATGTTCCCCCGCGAGTGCGACAGCGACGCGGTCACGGCCACTCAGCAGATCAGCTACCGCTTCTGGGCCTTGGTTCGTTTGAACGTGTAGACCGCGCTCTCGATGCCCTTGGTATTAAAGTCCTTGGGGCGCTCCGTCCCACCCTTCGAGAAGCACACCCTCAAGACATGATCGGTCAGCTCGTAGATCGCCTTCACGTCCCTCGTCTTGCCACTTGCTCGACAACCCGTCGTCAAAGTCGTCCCTGAAAAGCACGTCCTCGGCGAGGCCCACGGGCGACCAAAACAGACCTGCGGCCACCGCCGTCCAAGCACTGATCCGGGCATGCACGGTATCGCTCCAAACGGATTTGAGTATCGACTAAGCGACACGGATGGCGCGGGCGGCGGCCATTCACCCAACCATCCTCGAAGACCGAGACCGCCGCTTTCATCCCTTCGCTAGTTCCGGGTTCTGTCCTGTTCAAGTCGGTGCCTTATCCACAGTGGATCGCGCCTCGCGTCCAGAACAGCCAGGACGGTGACGAGGTTTTCGTCGACGCGGTAGTAGATGCAAAACGGAAACCGTTTTGACAGCGCGCGGTGGTGGCCGAATTCGATTGCATGAATCCCACCGTAGTAGGCCAGTGACTCGATGTCCGCAATCAGGCAACTGCGGAAGTAGTCACCAAGACCGGGTGACTGCCGCTCAAAAAACCAGTAGCCCTCTACCAGGTCTTCCTCGGCATCTGATGAAATATCGATGGTCATCGTCCCACTTCCAGAAGCCGTGCCTTTGCCTCGCTCCACGGGGATGCAGTCGCTCGGCCATCTTCGAGGCGTCGCTTTCGGGTCTCGAGCACCTCACGATGCCACTCCGGCGACCGCACATCGCCTGTTTGGCTGCAAAGACTATCCCAGACGCTTTCCAGCAACCGGACTTTTTCGGAAACCGACAGGGTGTCGAGCGGTATTTCAATGGACATGAATCTCTCCTCGCGTCAGTCGTCTCGGTATACCACCCAGAACTCTTGATTCTACTACTGAACTGGGAGGGCCACTCGACGCATTATACCACCTGCCTGCCGGTTACAGCATTCGAGGGGCGAAATCCTCGACGCGGGACGGCTCGTGGTTTGTCGCTGCCGTCTTGTCGCTGGCCGCTCCCAGACGCGGAAGCGGCAACGCAATTGCGACCTCTAGAAGGGTCAAGAACATGCCGCGACGTGCCGCCGACAGCTGCCTCAGCCTCAGGAAACGCAGTGCGCCGGCGCATCGGACTCGGGGCACGAACTGGCTATCTGTCGTGTTACGATACGGCATCACCGCTTGGAAATCAAATCCGATCGTGCGGCGCGAAGTGCCAGGATGGCTTGTTGCGGCGGCATTGGGGACGGCTACAATCTAGCCGGGACTGCACGGGCGATTCCGACCTTCCCGGCTCCGTTTGCTGGACCTGCCTTCAAGGAGAGCACAGATGAGCAACTCGCAGCGATCGTCGTCTTCCCCAGCGTCTCGCCGTGACTTTCTCAAGACCTCGGCCGTGGGCGTGGCCGCGGCGTCGGGGCTGTCGCTGGCCCGCAGCGCCCATGCGGCGGGGAACGAAGGGATCAAGATCGGCATGTTGGGCTGCGGCGGACGCTGCAGCGGGGCGGCGGCGCAGGCCCTGGGGCTGGGCAAAGACGTCAAACTGGCCGGCATGGCCGACGTCTTCGAGAAGCGGATGCGGGGCAGAAAGGACTGGTTCAAGGCCAACTTCCCCGATCAGTTCATCGCGACTGACGAGACTTGCGCGTACGGCCTGGAGGGCTACAAGAAGGTGATCGAGGCCAGCGACGCGGTGCTGATCGCGTGTGCGTCGAAATATCATTCCTTCTACGCCGAGGAGGCAGTCAAGGCGGGCAAGCACGTGTTCGTCGAGAAGCCTCACGCGATCGATCCGGCCGGCTGCCGCCGGCTGCAGCGCGTCGCCCAAATGGCGAAGGAGAAGAATTTGTGCCTCGTCTCCGGGCACGAAAGCCGCTACTCGTACGCCTACCAGGAACAGACCAAGCGGATCCACGACGGGGCGATCGGGGACATCGTCTCGATCCAGTCGATGTTCCTCCGCGGGCCGTACGGGACCGTGGCTCGCGACACCAGTCTGAATGAAGTCGAGTACCAGTTTTCCAACTGGTACCACTTCCGCTGGCTGTCCGGCGACGACGTGTCCCAGTCGCTGGTTCACAACCTGGACCGGATGCGATGGGTGCTGCACGAGGAAAACCCGACCTGGTGCTTCGGCCTGGCTGGCCGCTCGACTTCGTTCGGCGAAGTGTACGGGGACATGTTCGACCATCACACGGTGGTGTACGAGTTCCCGAGCGGCGTGCGGCTGTACGCGCTCTGCCAGACGCGCAGCAACTGCTATCCGCTCTGGGACGACATCATCATGGGCACCAAGGGCGTCTGCCACTGGACCGCCTGCCGCATCGAGGGCGAGACGAATTGGAAGTACGCCGGGCCGACGAACGATCCGAACGTCGAGGAGCAGAGAATCCTGATCGGGGCGTTGCGCGAAGGCCGCGTCGTGAACCACGGGAACACCATGATCGACAGCACGTACACGGCCATCATGGGACAACTGGCGTGCTACAGCGGCAAGACGGTCACGTGGGACCAGATGATGGGTGCCGACTTCGAGTTCGAGCCCAAACTGGCCGACGTGCGGCTGGACATGGACGCACCGGTCAAGCCCGATGCGACCGGCAATTACCCGCTGCCGGTGCCAGGCGTGACGAAGTATTTCTGACCGGGACGCATTGGGTAGGCTTGAACAAGTCCGCGCAGTTCCGGCAAGCGAATCCCGCGGTTTCCGACCCGTTCGTCCTGCCGGAACTGCGAAGACTTGTTCCGGCCTACTTTCCTGAGGAGACTCACCATGTACCGATTTCCTGTCACGCGTTGCCTGCTTGCCGTCCTAGGCTTCGCCAGCCTTGTCTGGGCCGGGACCGCTCGCGGCGCGGATCCGGCTGGCCCCGCAGCTGCCGAACCAGCCGCTTGGGCACCGCCCCTGTATGGCTTCTGCATGGACATCCACGACGCCAAGAAACGCACGCTGCCGGAGCAGGCTCAGATGCTCCGGGAACTAGGCTTTGACGGCGCGGGGTATCCGTTGTGGCTGGACCAGAACCTGGAAAAGAACTTGCAGACGCTCGATGCCGCGGGGCTGAAGGTGTTCTTGCTGTACGCGTCGGTGAACATCAATCCGAAGGAGCCGCCCTTTGATCCCCGGTTGCCGGATGCCATCCGCAAGCTGAAGGGTCGGCCGGTGACCGTGTGTGTGCTGCTGCGCGGGTTCAAGCCGGGGGATCCGCAGGGTGAGGACACCGCCGTGAAGACCCTACGGCAATTGGGCGACGTGGCCGCGGAAGTCGGGCTGCGGATTTCGGTCTATCACCATGTCAGTGATTGGACGGAAAGCCTGCTGTTTGCGCTGCAGGTGGTGAAGAAAGCCGATCATCCGCAGGTCGGGGTGAATTTCAATCTCTGCCACTGGCTCAAGGTCGACGGCGACAAGGACTATCGGCCGGTCTTGCGCGAGAATGCCGCCAAGATCTTCGTGGTGA
>CAYUFW010000162.1:0-4964 GCA_964443915.1 uncultured Pirellulaceae bacterium | reverse complement strand
CTGCGGCTTTCTCGGCAAGCTCCAGGCCGCTGGCTATCGCGGCCCCATCGGGCTAATGTGCTACGGCATCCAGGGCGACGCGCGGAAGCATCTGGAACGGTCGATGAAGGTTTGGAAGAGTTGGAGACAGACGGAATGACTCAGTGCATGTCATGGAGGCCGGGGGAGTTGACCTGTCGAACGGCGAAAGGACAGGCGGGAAGAGCTGTCGTACGGAGCGGCTTTCTGCTGCTGATGCTGCACGCCGGACTGTTGCCAGCTGCCGAGATGCCGTCACCGATGCTGGAAAAAGCGGTCGACTACGCGATCGTGGTCACCGGCCGTGAACTGCTGGTGGGCGCGTATGCCGACAGCCACACGCAGTTCTTGACCAAGACGCTGCGCGGGCTGGGGCTGCATTGCCTGTACTCGATCAGCGTGGACGACGGCTTCGCCGATATTGCCGAGGCGGTCCGCGGTGCCTTGGCGAAAGTCCCCCTGGTGATCGTCACCGGCGGATTGGGGCCTACGGAAAACGACGTGACGCGGCAGGCGTTGTCCGAGTGTACCGGAGTGCCGCTGCACGAGCACGAAGACATCCTGCGGGACATGGAACGGCGGATGGGGGTTTCACGGGACCGGTTGCGGGCGAACCTGCGGCGTCAATCACAGGTGCCGACGCGCGGCACCTATCTGAAAAACGCCAGCGGCTCAGCGGCCGGGCTCGTGTTCGACTTGGGCGACAAGGTCGTCGCCGCCTTGCCGGGGCCGCCGCGGGAACTGCAGCCGATGGTCCGCGACACCTTGGTGCCGTACCTCAGCCGCCGGTTCGGCACGCGGTTGCCCGGCAGTTCGCTGACGATCCGCTTCGTGGGGCCGGGCCAGTCGCAGATCGACCAGACGATGAAGGAACATGCGCCGCTGCCGCCCGATGTGCTGGTTTCGTCGCAGTTCGAGGGCGGCCGGGTGGACTTCACCTTCTCGCTGCCCGACGACAACGCGGAGAACCGATCGCGTCTGGAGGCACTGAAGCAGAAGACAGCGGAGTGCCTGGGCGACTATATCTATGCCTACGACGAAACGACCACGCTGGAGCAGCACGTGCTGACACTGCTCGAACAGCGCCAAGCGACGCTGGCGCTGGCCGAAGCCGGCAGCGGCGGCACGCTGGCGGCGGCCCTGGACGGCGTCGAGGGCGCGGAACGCCTGCTGCTGGGCGCGTACGTGGCCCGCACCAACGCGCGGCTGCGAAGCTTGCTCCGGGTGCCGGATGAGAAATGGTCGGCTCCCGCGGCGCCGGTCGAGAAGACGAAGTTGCTGGCCACCGAGCTTGCCGCCGCCACATCCGCGCAATGGGCGATCGTCGTGGGCGACGCGCAGCGGGACGAACGCGGTGCGACTTTCGTCGAAGTCGTATTCCGGCATCCCGACGGGCGGCTGGAGGATCAGCGATTCGGAGTCCGCAGCGGGGAGGCGGGCCGCAGTCACCTGACGACGCAACTCCTGGATCAACTCCGCCGCCGGCTGCGGTGATTCCCTTGGAGTGCGGCGACTTGTCGCCGCTTTTCTTTACACCACTTCCATGAGAAAAACGACGTTCGACCCAAGGGGCAAGGAACTGCCTCCGCCAAACACGGACAACAAGCAGTCCATGCCACCCATGCCCAGATCCATCGCCTTTCCGCCCCGTCATTGGCTCCAACGCAAAAAACAAGAAAAGAAAGCGGCGACAAGTCACCGCACTCCAAAGTTGGCTACCCCAATTCACGCCGCAGGTACTGCCCCGTCACGGATGCTTCGCATTGGGCCACGGTTTCCGGCGTCCCCTGGACGACGATCTGGCCGCCCCCGTCGGCGGCGCCGGGGCCGAGGTCGATGATCCAATCGGCCGCTTTCATCAGCTGCAGGTTGTGCTCGACGACGATCAGCGAGTGGCCCACGGCCAGCAGGGCGTCGAAGCAGTCCAGCAACTTGACCACGTCCGCGAAGTGCAGGCCCGTGGTGGGTTCGTCCAGGAGAAACAGCGTGCGGTTGCGGGTCGCGGCGGACATGTAGGCCGCCAGCTTGAGACGTTGCGCCTCGCCGGACGACAGTGTGGTGGCAGGCTGTCCGAGCCGCAGGTAATCCAAGCCTACGTCGATCAGCTGTTTCAGCTTCGCCTGCACCTTCCTCTGGCCGCGAAAGAAAGAGAACGCTTCGCGGACGGTCATTTCCAGCACTTCGTCAATGTTGCGGCTGCGATACGTAACTCCCAGGATCTCCTTGCGGTACCGCGTGCCGCCGCACTGGACGCATTTCATGAGTACGTCCGGCAGGAACTGCATGTCGATCTGCACGTAGCCGTCGCCGCCGCAAGCCTCGCAGCGCCCGCCCTCGACGTTGAAACTGAAGTAGCTGGCCGAGTAGTTGTGCGTCCGCGCCTCGACGGTGCCGGCGAACACCTCGCGGATGGGGTCGAACGCCTTGACATAGGTCACCGGGTTGGAACGCGGCGAGCGGCCGATGGGACTCTGGTCCACCAGCAGCACGTCGTCGATCTGGCCGTCACCCATCACGTCGTCGAACGGGTGCGGGCTCGGCGCCTCTTTCCGCTTGCGGCGGCACAGGGCGCCGTACAACGTTTCGTGGACGAGCGTGCTTTTGCCGGCGCCGCTGACGCCGGTCACCAGACAGAGGACGCCCAGAGGGAAATCGACGTTCAAGTCCTTCAGATTGTTGCCGCGGGCGCCCCGCAAGCGAATCCAGCCCCGATTCGTCGGGCGGCGGCAGTCCGGCCCGGTGACGCCTCGCCGGCCAGCGAGGTACTCGCCGGTCAGACTCGCACCCGGCGTCAGGAGTTCCTGCGGCGTGCCTTGAAAGACGACTTGGCCGCCGCACTCGCCCGCCCCCGGACCGAACTCGACGACCTGGTCGGCGCGCTGTAGCACGGTCGCCTCGTGTTCCGTGACGACGACCGTGTTGCCGCGGTCTTTGAGGCGGACAATTGCGTCCGTGAGCCGATCGACGTCGCGCGGGTGCAGGCCCACCGACGGCTCGTCCAAGACGTACAACATGTTGACCAGGTTCGAGCCCAGCGTCGAGGTCATGGCGACGCGTTGCGCCTCGCCGCCGCTGAGTGTCCGGATCGTGCGGTCCAGGGGCAAATAGCCGAGTCCCACGGCGCCCAGATAACGCAGGCGGGCCTCGACTTGCTCCAGCATCGTGCGGGCGACGGTCCGCTCCGCGTCCGTCAGGGATAGGGAATGGAAGAAGCTGGCCGCCGCGTCGATCTTGAGGCTGCCGATTTCCGCCAGATTTCGGCCGCCCACCCGCGTCGCCAGGGCCTCCGCCCGCAACCGCCGGCCGCCGCAGGTCGGGCACGGCCGGTAGCTCCGCCAGCGGGCGAGGAACGCGCGGACCGGAACCTTGTACTTGTGCCGTTCCAGCCAGTCGAAGAAGCCCCGCAGGCCGCCGAAGTTCCGCTCCGGCACGCCCTCGCGGACAATCCGCAAGTGTTCCTCGCCCAGCTTCTGAAACGGCACGTCTACCGGCAGGCCATAATCGTCGGCCAGCGCGAGCAACTCGTCCAGTTCGTGCGCGTAGGCCGGAGTGTTCCAAGGAGCGATCGCGCCCTCGCGCAACGTCTTGAACGGGTCCGGGACCACCAGGTCCATGTCCATTTCCACGGTGTCACCGAAGCCCTCGCATTGCGGGCAAGCGCCCAGCGGGCTGTTGTAGTCGAACAACCGAGGCTCCGGCGCGGGATAATCCCGCCCGCAGTCCTCGCAGCGCAGGGCGGCGCCAAAAACGATCCGCCGCCAGAGGCGATCGTCGATCTGACGCAGGCCCGTTGCGCCGGATGCCTCGCCGTCCGCCAACACCCAGGCATGACAAACGCCGCCGCCGAGCGCGAAAGCGGTTTCCAGCGAATCGCGGAGACGTGGCAAGGTGACGCCACCGGCCGTCAAACGGTCGGTCACGACCAGCAGGGATGAGAGGAAGGTCTCGGCCGTGCCGGCTGGCAACGGTTCCTCCGCGAGCGAGATGACTCGGTCGCCGGCAATCACCCGCACGAACCCCGCGCCCTGCAACTCGGCGGCCACGGCGGCGAGGTCCTCGTCCGGGAGGACGCGCCGAGGAAAGGTCAGCATGTACCGCGTCCGCTCCGGCAATCCTGCCAGATGCTCGGCGGCACTTTGCGGCGTCTGCCGCTGAATCTCACGTCCGCAGCCCTGGCAGAAGACGCGGCCGATCTTGGCGAACAGCAACCGCAGGTAGTCGATCGTTTCCGTGGCCGACGCGATCGTGGCCCGATTGGAACGCGTCGTGCTCTTGCGGGTGACCGCGATGGCGGGCGGCAGTCCGTCGATGCGGTCGGCCTCGGGCTTTTCCAGCCGCTCCAGAAACTGGCGCGTGTAGGCGGAGAAGCTCTCGATGTACCGCCGCTGCCCTTCGGCGTACAGCGTGTCCAGGGCCAGACTGGTCTTGCCGCTGCCACTCACGCCGCAAAACACGATCAGCCGTCCGCGCGGGAGGTCGAGATCGACGGACTTCAGATTATGGACGCGGACGCCCCGCAGTTGGATACACGTGGTCGACAAGGTTTGCCTCATGGAAGTTGCGGGGCGCGGGATGCGGGATCGGACACGTCGAAGCTTCGCGCGACAGGCGAACTGGCGCGCCGAAGGACTGCCCGATCCTCAACAATGACGCCCCGCCTCCATCTTACCGCGATCTGGCGGCAAAACCCACGTGAGGTACTCCAACGTGCGCCGCGGGGCGCTCAGGGGTCCGGCTCGTCAGACGGGCGATGCGGAGACAGCCCGGAATGAACCCGTGAGACAACGTCGTCGTTGCCGGAAACTGGGTTGTCAGGACTCCGCACTTGGGGTACGATACCCTTGACAGCTAGCAAAGCGGAGGACACCAAGCAGTCAGACTGAACCCAATCCAGCATGAGGCAGCGGATGGCGGACCTGCAGCGAGTGACGGATCTACCGGTCCTT
>CAYUFW010000161.1:0-17728 GCA_964443915.1 uncultured Pirellulaceae bacterium | reverse complement strand
TTCGTCTCCTCCTTGGCCGACGTATCGACCTCCTTGGTGAAGACGCCCGAGTTGGGTTGGTTCTCGGCGGCTGTCAGCGTCATGGGCTGGCCGTCGTTGACGGCGATCTCGACGGGGACCGTGTCGGGATCGTTGCTGCGGTCCTCGTCATAGTCGCGGACTTGGACGATGAACCGTTCGCCCGGCTCGATGCGCAGCACGCGCCGCGGCCGCACGTTCACGCCGCCGCCGTACGCGCGGGCGAAATCGTAGACGATCGGCGATACGTCGGCGTTGAAGAAGGTGGCGGTCAGGCTCGCGGTCAGCACGCGGGCGCGGCCGGAGTCGCCAGGCACGACCTCGTCGATGTAGGTCGCGGTGATGGCGTCGCCGCCGGCAATCTCCAGTTCCTGGTTGCCGGCCAGGGCCACGACGTCGACCTGGGGCGGGATGAACTGCTCTTCCGGCTTCTCGCCAAACACTTCGACGTGGCTGACGGCGACTGCGTCGCCAAGGTACTCGTGGACCACGAAGCGGACGTAGCGCAAGGCAACGGGCTGGAAGCGGAACTCCCAGGCCGGCTCGGTGCGCTTCAGTTCGGCTTCCTGGGCCGGCGTGCCGGCGGTCTTGGCCTCGGCCAGCGACAGGTCGAAATCGGTCGCCTGGAACGGATGGAGCGTGACTTGGGCGGAGGCGAGAGTCGCTCGGGACCACGTGGCGCCGATCGTCTGCCGGCCGTCGGTCGTGGCGGCAAAGACGGTCACGTCGTGCGTGCCGGCGGAGAGCCAAACGTCGACCGAGCGCGTGCCCTCGCCCAGCGGCAGTTCGGCCCGGCCATCGATGACCAAGGCCGTGCGGACTCCGGCCACCTGGATGCGGGCGGCGCCGGGGCGGGGCTGGACCAGCTTGCCATGGCACACCACGGCATAGGGCGTCCTTTCCTCGGCGGCGTTGACGGGCTGGGTCCAGGTCAACTCCTCGGCGTCGGCTTCCTCGATTGCCTGGGTCTTCTGGGTCAGGTCGATCACTTGCTGCCATTGGCTGAATTTGGTGAAGTTGCCGGCGTACACGCGGCGTTTCATCTTGCCGTAGGCCCAGGCGATGGGTTCCGCAGGCTCCAGCGGCGGATTGCCGCCCAGGCGGAACCAGAACACGCCGTCGTAGCTGCCTTGCAGTTCGCCGCGCACGGGGGCTCGGTTGGCCGGGTCGGGCACGGCGAGCTTGACCGCGGCGACGCGTTTGAGGTCCTTCATGTCGATCGTCAGGGCCTTGGGCGTGCGCCCGTCCGGCTCGCTCTGCCAGAAGGTCTTCGGGTCCTGGTCGATGGCCAGGATCGGGGCGCGGCTGATGGCCGCGTCGGTGGCCGTGGCTCCGGCGGGCAATTCGCCCGTCTTGACCATGCCCTCGAACACGCCGGTGTGCGGCCCCGTCTCCTGGAGCGTGGCCTGGACCTCGTCGCCGCTGTCGCCAGCCACCTTGACGATCACCGCGTCGGGCTCGGGGGTCAGATCGCGGTCCGGGTCGGTGACTCGCACGTACAGCGGGTTCCCCGGCTTGATCTGGTTCAGCGGGCGGGTTTGCGAGACGCGCTGATCGGCCTCGGCCTGTGGCTGTTGGACCTCTTTCTGCAACTCCTCGCTGAAGGTGACCTTCTTCTCGTCGAACTCCTTGGTCGAGGCCACTTCGAGCTTGCCGTCCGCGGCCACGTGGATCTCGACGTCGGACAGCGGCACTTGCCGGCTCCGGCGCTGGTCAGGTAGACGAGTTCCTTGTCGTTGCCCGGTTCGGTCGCGACCATGACCGGGATGCGGTTATGGCCGCGGCTGATCCCCAAGTCGCTGTCGTAGACGACGATGGCCAGCGGCTGGCCGGGCACGTGGCTCCGCTTGCTGGTGCGGCCCAATCGTCCCACCGTCCGCAGCAGGGTCAGCTGTTCCAGGTAGCGCTGCTCCAGGCCGTAGATTTCGGAGAGCCGGAACAGGGCCTGGTCGGCCAGCTCGATGCTGGGCACGCGGTCGAGCACGGCGCGGAAGATGTCCCGCGCTTCGTCGACATCGCCGCGTTGGAAGGCCACGACGCCGCGGAGGAACTCGGCGCGGACCACCACGTCGGTGTCCCGGCTCTGAGCGAGCCGTTCGAACACGGCCAGGGCCTGGTCGTAGACCTTCTGGGCCACGTACGTCTCGCCGATGCCGAACTGGGCCTCCAGGGCCTGCGGCGTCTTGGGATAGCGGTTGATCGTCGTGGTGAATTCGGCGCGGGCGACGTCGTAGCGCTCGGCCTTGAAGTAGCCTCGTGCCAGCAGCAGCTGGACCTGGGCCTTCAACTCGTCGTCGAACTGCTTCGATTCGCCGTTGCGGATCAGCCACTCGCGGAGCCACGTTTCCACGTCGGTGAGGTTTTCTTCGCCGCCGGCGGCGATCAGCCGCTCGCAGGTAAAGACCAACAGGTCCGGCGGCAATTCCTGGCGGCGGGCGGCGAACAGGACCCGGTGCGCCGTGAAGGCCTCGAACGCCAGCCGCTCATCGCCCAAGCGCAGATAGAGGGCGGCGGTGAGCAGCGGGGCCAGGGGGCTCTTTTCGTCGATGATCATCCCCACGGCGCCGATCTGCGCGTAGCACTGGGCGGTCAGCGCCCGGGCGGCTTCCCGCCGCGATTCGTCCACGACCGTCACGTTGGCCAGCAGTCCGCTCAACAGGGCCGCGGCGGGGGCGTATTGCTTCCGCTCCATCAGCGCCTGGGCCAGCGGGACCAGCCGTTCCCAGTTGGACCACTCGTTGGCGATCATGCGCGAGGCCGCTTGGTAAGCCAGCAGCCGCGGCAAGGGCTCCAGTTTCTCCGCCTCACCCGCGTCCAGCAGCAACACGTGGGCGACCGCCGAAGGACTCCCCACGTCCAGCTCGCGGACCACGCTCAGAATCCGCCCCCGGTCGGCCTCCGGCAGCGTCTTGTCGGTGCGGCAGAGATCCACCCAGCTGTAGACGACCTGCTGGTCGACTTGCGGACTGCGGGCCACGCGCTGCTGTTCGGACGCGATCAGGTCGCGGAGCACTTTCTCGAAGCTGTTCAGGTCGCGGGCGGCCAGGTGGTCGTCGGCAAGCCAAGAGGCGTACTGGCCGCAGTACCGGCTGGGCGAGCCCGCCAACTGCCGGTCCATCGCCATCCGCGCGGGGCCGGTCGTCTGCCGCCGCACGCGGGCGGCGCAATCGTAGACGTAGGACTCTTCGCGGTTGAGCGTCATGCCCGACTTCCAGTACTCCAGGGCCTCCTGGTCCATGCCCAGCGCCTTGAGCGAATCGCCAACGCGGGCGTCGACGACGGGCTGCGTGGCGGCGGCGATGGCCTTCTGGACCCAGGCGAAGACCTGCTTACCCAGTTCGGGATTCTTCTCCCGCTCGGCCAGCGTCATCATCCGGACGCCAAGTTCGGCATCCATCGCCGTTGGCGGCGGGAGCTTCAACAGGGCGGCAAGGGCCTCCTTGGCCGTCTCGGGCCGGTTCTCCTCGTAGGCCACATGGAACAAGCCGGCGGCCGCTTGGTAGTCGGTGGGCGCCAGCTTGAACCATTGCGCCAGCGCCGCCAGACGCGGCGCGCGGCGGGCGGGTACGTAGCGCAGGGACTGAGCGTACTGCGCGGCGGCGAGGAGCTGCAGCGGGCGAGGGAAGCGGCCGATCATCACCGGATCGAGCATCGCCGCCCAGACCGCCTCGTCCGGCTCCTTGCCGCCGCACGAGCGCTGGCTGAACCACAGGCCGAGCACCGGATCGGCTTGAAGCTGCTTGATGGCGTTCGCCAGGTAGTTGGTCATGGCCTCCTTCTTCCGGTCGTTGCGCAGGCCCGGCAGAGCACCGCCCAGGTAATCGCAGCGGCCGAGCTTGTCGGGCAACTGCCGCCGCAGCTCGGCCAAGCGATCGACGTCGGCGCGGAACTCTGCTTCGTCGGTGGCGGTCTGCAGGAGCCAATGCGCGGACAGGGCCGCGTACGGGTCGTCGCTCTTGGCGCTCAGCAGCCGCTGGCGGACGAGTTGCCGCGCCTTGGGGCGGTCCTTCATCCGCTGGTCGTACACTTCCGTGGCCAGGACGTACGTCACGTAATCCGCGCGGCGCGGGCATTGCTGGATCGCGTCCAGCAGCAGCCGTTCGGTCTCGGCCAGTTGCGGCGGCTCGTCGCCGTTAAGCCGCACGACGCGCCGGGCGGCCTCTAGGGCTGCCGGGTCCAGCGGCAGCAAGGCCTTGTAGGCCGCTAGCGCTTTGGCCTTGTCGGCGGCGTTTTCGTAAGCCCGGGCCACGTAGGCTTGACGCTCGTAGCGGTCCTCGCGCTGCGGGTACTTCTGCACGTACTGGGTGACGGCAGCTTCGACCTCCGCCGGGGCGGCCCGAACCTCGTTCAGCAGCACGATCAGCGTGCTGTGGGCTTCCGGGGTCGCTTCGATCGCCAGCGCCTTGCGGAGACTCTCGACGGCGTTGGCAAACTGGCGGAGGACCTGGTAGTTCTGAGACATCCGCTGATGGACGTCGCGGAGCAGTCGCTGGTCGGTGATGCCACCCTCGGCCAGCATCTTGGCGGCAAGCGCGTTCGCCTTGGCCGGCTGATTCGCGGCGCACAGCATGACAAACGGCCGGTAGCCGACCTCGCCCACCAGTGGGCCCGGCGGCAGCTTGCCGAGCATGTCGTCGGCCAGGTCGGCGGCCAATTGCACCGATTCGGCGGAACGGAGCGGCTCGCAGAGCACAATCGCGCGAGCCCCGGCCCGGCACCCGACGGGCGTCCCAGGCTGCCGCTGCCAGACGGACCGCCACGCCATCGCGGTGCGGAGGCGGTCGGGCATCCGTTCCAGCGTGCGGGCCAGCCGGACTTCGATCGCCGCACTTTCCGGCTCGCTCGGATAGCGTTCCAGGAATTGGCGGCAGGCGGCGATCAGTTCCTGGTTGCGCGACAGCGCTTCCAGGGCGTCCATCAGCTTGAGCATCACCGCCTTGTGCCGCGTGTCTCCGGGCTGCGCGGTGAGGAATTTCTGCGCCGTGCGGACCAGGCCGAACACCCGGCCGTTGGCATGGTAGAGGTCGACCAACCGCACCATGATCTCGGCCGCCTCGGGCGTGGTGTCCTTGTAGCGGACGAGGTCGATTTCCAGGCGGGCCGCTTCCTGGTCGGCCGAGTTCGGCGCGGGCTGCTGGGCGGACAGTGCGGGGGTGAACACGGCGCCGGCGAGGAGCAGCGACGCGATGGGAAGGAAGGGGAAGAATGTGAAGTATGAGAGGGAGGAGAGGTAGGACGGCCTTTCCAGGCCGTCGGGATGACGCGAAACGGCCGACCGGTGCGCTGCGACGGAGGATATTGTATTCTTCATGGTTCCCACCTCAATTCTCGGTTTTTCGCATGGCATCGATAATCTTCGTGGTGTCCGCTGCCAGCGGGCTGTCGGGGAACTCGCTCAGCAGTTGTTCGAATTTGGCCAGGGCCTGCGGCTTGCGGTCCATGCGGAACAGGCAGCGGCCGTAATTGAACAGAATCACGTCCAGGAACTTCGCGTCGGGCTGGTTGGCGAGCACGTTTTCGAAGACCTCCGTGGCCCGGGCGTAGTCCTTCTGATCGTAGTAGTAGTCGGCCATCTTCGCGACGGCATCGCCGACTCGTCCGCTGTCGGGAAACTGGTCGTAGACCTTCTTGTATTCCTCGAACGCCCGGGCCCGCAGTGCCGGTGCCTGCCGCTCGTCGGCCGCCTTGGCCATCTCGTCGTAGCACTGGGCGATGCCGAACTGGGCCTCGCCCCGGAGCGGGCTGGTGCGGACCGACAGCAGACTGGAGTAGGTGCGGATCGCGCGGTTCAGATCGTTCTGCTTGCGGGCCACCTCGGCCAGTTGCAGCAAGGCTTCGTCCACAAAGCCGCTGGAGGGGAACTGCCGCTGCAAGCGCTGGCACATGGCTGCCGCCAGATCCAGCCGTTCCATCTCGAAGTAGATCCGCCACAGTTGGACGTACGATTCTTCGAGCACGCGGCCGCCGAGTTTGGCCGCGTCCTGCATGATCTCCTCGCAGACGGACAGGGCCTGCGCGTACTTGTCGTCGGCGTTCTTTTTCAGGCCGAACTCCTTGTAGCGGTTGCCGATGTTGGTCAACGCGCTGGCCGTCTTCAACTGGGTCTGGATCCGCAGTTCCTGGTCCGAGATGTTCGCTTGGCTGACCCGCACCGCGCCGATGTTGCCTTCCAGGCAGCGGGCCTGGGCGGTGACCTCGCGCGGGCCGTCGCCGCGGTGCCGCTGATCCAGGTAGACCACGCGGATCACGTCGCCGGGCAGGGCCTGCAGCTTGTCATCACCGCCCACCACCTGCTCGGCTTTCTCCAAGGGCAGCGAGATGCGGAAGACGCCGCTGTGGACCGAGTCGTCTTCGCTCCCCTCGCCCGCTGCGGGAGAGAGGCCGGGGGTGAGGGCGGTTTTCTCCGGCCCGGTCTTTGCCGGTTCCGTTTTCTCGGACACCGGCTTCTCCGGGACCTCCCTTGGCGCTTCGGCCGGCGGCACGTCCGTCAGCCCCTTTTCGACCTTCCGCGGCAGCCGGACCTCGGTGAGCACGATCTGGCGCCGGTCGATTTCTTTGAGCACGTCGGGCTTCTGCGCCTCGCCAGCAGCCGCCGCGGGCTCCGGGGCGACTTTCACTTTCGCGGCCGGGGCGTCTGCCGCGGCGGCTTGAGCCTGGATCGCTTCGGCCTCCAGTTCCTCGTCGGTCTTGAGCCGGTAGACGAAGACGGTGGCCGGGACCGTATCGGCGCCGTCGGTCAGATCGCGGTCCCCGTCGGTCACTTGCAGGTTGAGTTCCTTGCCGAGCACCACGCCCTGGAGCGATTCGCTGAACGCGCCGTCCGTGACGCGGACGGTGGCGGTTCCCACCACCTCGACGGCCCGCTCCACCTGGCGGTTCATCTCCTTCTCGGCCGTATGCTGGTCGGCGTAGGTGAGTTTCACCTGGTCGCCGCCCTTGATCTCCAACTGGCCGTTGCCGGGAACGGGCTTGCCAAGCCGGGTGGGGACCGAGCCGAGCGCCAGCCGCGTATTACGGGCGACCAGGAAGCACTTGAGCGATTCGCGATCGCCGCTGGCGGCCTGGCATTGGACCTCGATCGGCTGCTGGGGATCGAGGATCGCAAGGTCCGCGTCCTCAATGCGGACAAAGAGCCGCTTGCCGGCCTCAAGTTTTTCCACTTTTCCCTTTTCGGCGGTGACCGCAGTGCCGACGTTCTCCAGGGCGGCGATCGCGCGGCTGTAGTGTCCGAGTTGGAAGTGCCCCAGTCCGATGTAGTAGTAGGCGTCGTTCACGAACGGGCTGGCCGGGAACTGGTCGATCATGTCGCGCATCACTTGAAAGCACTTGCCGTGGTTCCGCAGGTGATAGTAGCAGGCCCCGGTCTGCATCATCGCCTCGGCCCGCTGGTCCTGGTCGCCGTTCTCCTTGCCGGCGGCCAATTCGACGTGGACGCGGGCCCGGTCGTAAGCCCGCTCGCGCTCCAGGAAGTGCTTGCCCAGGAGCACGTGAGCGGCAAAGCGGACGCGGCTGCGGGGATAGCGCTCGATCACGGATTGCCAGATCTCGACGGCCTTGGCCGGTTCGTCCGCTTCGAGGCGGGCCTGGCCCGCCTCGATCAGCTTGCCGGCCGCGCGATCCTCGATCAGCGAGCCGGGTTCCGGCTTCGCGGCCTCGGACGAATCGGCTCCCAAGGCAGCGCAGACGACGCCCCACGCTGCCAAACCGAACAGAAGCGAGTGGATGCGACGCATGGCGGTCCTCCCTCACAGATAGTTGCTCGTCGCCCCGGCGCAGGACGCCGAAACACGAGCCCGACCCAGGTGTCTTGAAGTCGCGCGGGTTGCGCGTCGGCCGGAGTCGAGGCGGGTCGGCATCCGGCGGCGCCGCCGCCTGTCGCGATGCTATGGCGGCGTTTGCGGGCGAGTGTCTCTGAGACCACTTATAGTTCAGGCCGGTTGGCGCTGCAACACCTTACAGTCCGAACGCCGGGTCAGGCGGCAGGTTGGCTCAGTTGTCCCCTTCAGCTGGGCTCTGGTTCGCCCCGAGGTCGCGTCCGCAGATGGCTTCCACGATCGCTCGCTGGGTTGCCGGAACAGGCGTAGGGGTCAACTCGGGGGCGTTGTAGGTCTTCAGGAACCGGTCGTAGAACGTGGGGTCCTCTTGCGGCAGCAGCACGGGCTTGTGGGCGCGGCCCTGCCCGTCGACGTAACTGAAGTACACCCGCGCGAAGACGCCGTCGCGACGCTTGCTGGCAAACGCGATCCAGCGACCGTTGCCGGACCAGCAGTGCCACGAGTCGCTACGGGGACTGTTGATGTCCAGCCGGGTGTAACGCCTTGTGGTCAGGTCCATCAGGTACAGATCGCTCGAAGGCTGGAACACGGGGAACTCGCCGTAGTCCGACGTGCAGAACAGCAGCCAGCGCCCGTCGGGCGAAACCCTCGGCTCCGCAATGCTCCGCCCCGTGTCTTTGGCCAACAGCACGGGCTCCACCTCGCCCCAGCGTTGCGAGTCCGGGTCGTAGCTGATCCGCATCAGGTCATAGCGGACTTCCCGGTAGCGTTCCACGGGCAGCGGGGCCGTGCTGCAGAAATACAGGTAGCGGCCGTCCGGCGACCAAGTGGGGAACGTCTCGACGCGGTCCGCTTGAGAGATCTGCGGCGCCGTCGTCACACTGTTCGAGTCGGCGTGGTAGAGGGCCAAATCCGACTCGAAGTTGTAGACGTCCCGGGTCTCGCCGACGGCGTGGAAGAACTGAATCATGTCGCCGGCCACGAACGCGGCCAGCCGCCCGCTGGGATGCCAGGCGATATAGCCGGCCAGCGATTTCGTGACGCGGCCGCGGCCGGACGCGGCGTCGCGGACCAGCTTGCGCGTGTCCACCTTGACGACCCGCCCGTCCCGGACCACGATCATCCCGCTCAGGTCCGAGATCTCGCCCGAGCCGCGGGAATGCAGAATCATCTGGCCGGGATGGTTGGGGGTAAAGGTGTGACAGTTGACGCAGCCGCCCCCGCGCCCAAACGACTGGTTGCTGACCACGACCGATTCGTCGTACGTCTGCACGTCCCGCTGATAGATGCCCACATTGACGCGGACGATGTAGATCGGCTTGATCAGCCGGTAGCACAGGTAGCGGTCGATGTCCGCGTCCGCAATCTTGTTGACGATCGGCTCGAACCGCGTCCACTGCCCGTCCGGGCGGCAGACGCAGATGTCGAAGGTCAGGTTGCGGCCGCGATTGGCACCCAACAACTGCTGCCACGGCCGCAAGGGAATTTCGATGGTTCCGCTGCGACTCGCCACGTCGATGGCTTGCCCCTGGTCCGCGCGGATCCGCACCCGGAAGTCCGTGCCCGGCTCCTCGACCAGAAAATTGAGCGGCGCGATGTTGGGCGGGATCACCGTGCCGCTGTAGTCCGGCCGGATGCGCGGGGCGCGACCGGCGGCCACCGCCGACGCCAAATCCGCCGCGCCGCTGGCCCCAATCACGAAGAGGCCGACGAGCCCAACGGCCGCCAGGATCCCGACAGACACGATTCCAAAGATGGCCAGTCGCTTCATCGTGACGGCCTCGCCGGTGCGAGTTGCAGGTCGTTGTGTCCGAACACGTAGAAAAAGAAATAGCTGTCACCAAAGTCGCGGTGCAGCGCAGCGAACGCCGCCGACGCGTTCCCCTGCAGGCGTTGGGCGGCCCGTACAAACTCCACACTGCGCTGCCGCGTCTCCGGACTGATCTGGCGGCCTCCCACGTCGGTCGCGTGCGCGCCCGGTGCGTCCAAGTGGATCAGGATCGCCTCTTCGCAATGCCGCGGCAAGCGGGTCTGGCCGAAATCGTCGAAGCGGTGCAGATTGGCTGCCAGTTTGTCGACCTGCCGGGTCAGCAGATAGTAGGCGATCAGGTATTCAAACGCCATCCGGTTCCGCGGGTTGCGTTCCAGAAGCTGCACGAGCATCGGCTCCAGTTCCAACTTGCCGGTAAAGTCGCGATCCACCATCAACTCACGGCGGGACGCAACCACGGGCACGCTGGCGAGCGTCGGATCGGCGTCCAGCTGGCGGAGACAATCTCGCGCCCAGCCGCGGTGCAGGAGGCTGTGTTCCAGCACCGCAAGGAACCGCTGCGCCGCATCCGGCTCGCCCTTGATCGCGTGCAGGTAAACCAGCCGCTGCAGTGTGTGGGGCCGCTCGCCGAACAACTCCAGCGCCTCGTACGCCATGTGTTGCGACTCGTTGACGCGCCCCAACTCGAAGAGGATGTCGCCGCAATCCAAGGGCGCCCGCTGGGCCGTGACGGTCAGGCTCGGGAACTGCAGCGTCAGCGTCGGCACGGAGTCCGCGACCTGCGGGTACGCAAACATCCGCTCCAGCAGCTCGCCGCGATGGTACAGGGCCCGGTTCACCTGAAACACGTTCCACGCATCCGAGGGCGGAAGACGGCCAGCGTACGTCAGCACGTCGGCCCACTGCTCGCGCTCGGCGCTGGACGCCACCAGCAGCGAGTATTTCGTCGAGGCATCAAACAACAGGACGGTCGCCGCCAACGCCGACACGATCAGCGCGGCCCACGCGGCAGCCGAGCGAAGCCCGGACACCGGGCGAGCTGTCGTCTCAGTCGCGTCGTCCGTGCGATCGTTCGGCGTCTGTGTCTCCAGGGGAACAACGGGCGATCCGTCGGCACGCCGACGCCATGTCATCGCCAACGCTGCGACCGGAAAGAACAGCAGCAGAGACATCCGGATCGCCTCGCTGAGCAGCGCTGATGACGGCACGGCGAGCCAGTATCGCTCCGTCGGCAGCCGGATTCCGCGAAACGCCTCCGGGGCCCTCAGCCCGCCCAGCCAAACCCCGGCCACCAGCGGCACGACCACGGCCGACAACTCGCAACACGCGGCCAGCAAGCGACAGCGACGAACCCGCCACTCGAAAATGCCGCACAAAACGGCAAACACCACATACAGCCCCGCCGCGGCGTAGTAGGCCAACGCAGAACCGATCACAAACGCCGTCAGCCTGACGGCCGCAGGCCCGCGTCCGATCCGCACGTACGCGCCGGCCAACGCCAGGACCACGCACAGCCCGACGCACAGACTGACCGGATGGTTGTACCGGCCCAACACCATCAGGATCAGGACCGCCGGGATCAGAAACACAACGTGGCCCGGATTGTTCGCGCCGTCTCCGTGCCCCGATCCGTCAGCGCGGGACGCCGCCATGGCCGCCAGCAACTGCCGCGTCGCCGCGCAGATGAACGCGGCCAATAAAGTCACGGCCAGCGCGCCGAGCCAACCGAAGGCAAACAGCGGTGACAAGAAGGCGGATGCGTACTCGACCAGCCCCCCCGGCTGCTGCAGGTAGGGTGCGAAGAAATAGCCGTCGAACAAGAACACATCAGGCTTCTGCTGATAGAACAACTCCGGCCGAATGCGCAGCAGCACATAGAAGTAAAAGCCGACGAACAAACCGACGACCTGCGTGACCAGCAAAAGGCAGCGTGCCTGTCGACATCGGCCGAGACTCTGCATTCGGTCCTCTCTGAGTGCGCCCTCGCCAGCTGGGCCGTCAGAAACGCGCCCGGATCAAGCCGAGCAGCCGTTTCGGGCCAGCCCACGGCCACGCTGCTCGAGGAAAATGCGATTCTGCACCGCCGCCCCTTTTTAGGTCCCCACGGATGGCATGGCAATACCACGGATGGAACCTCCGTTACGCTTTGACAAGTCCCCACGGATGGGAGAAAGAGGGAAACAGACCACGACCGTTCTTGCGAACCAGATTGCGTCTCGGCGATCCGTGGTATCGCCATGCCATCCGTGGGGACACTCTATCCGTGGACGTTGCCCAGAAGCCGGCGCACCGGGCGACGGATTCAAGCCTCAGAGTTTCTTCAGAATCGCATCCACCCTGTCCTCGAACAGCTTCTGCCACTGGGGTGCCACCAGACAGTCGCAGTCCTCCTGTGCGTGGCCCGTGTTGTTTCGCTGCTCCGCGGTGGGCGTATAGTAGATGTAGCCGTTGGTACAGCCGGCGACGAAGGTGAATTCGGCGGGAGCGTGCTGCTTGATGTTCAGTCCGATCTGGACGGACAACTCGCCGGGAAACGTCACCAGCACGAAGTCGCCGATCCGCAGGCCCACGACCTCGGTGTCGAGCGTGTCTTTGCCCGCGGCCACGTTCTGCGCCTGATGCATCTTGAGCAGATTCATGTTCGTTTGGACGCGCGTCAGTTGCTCCATGACTTGGATGTTCCGGATGTAGGCCTCCATGTTCGCCCGGTTCTCGGCGTCGAGCTTGGTCAGGTCTTCCCTGCCAATCGCCTGATCGTGCAGGTAACGGTGGGAATAGTACGACGGGAAGTCGGCGTCCAGCTTGTACTGGACGTACAAGGGCAGGAAGGTCTTCAGGTTCAGACTGGTTCCTCTCAACGACTGCATCAGCTTCGTCTGCTCGGCTTGCAGTGCCGCCATCCGCTGCTCCAAATCGGCCCCGCGGGGCAGCGTGAGGACCTCGTTGACGCGTTTCAGTTGACCGTCTTCCTTGGTCTGGATTTTCCGCAACGCCCGCATGGCACTCAGACCCAGCAGGTTTCCCAACGTTTCCGCGTCGCGGGGGTTGTGAACGTCCTTGTACTGCACCGGATTGACGTCTCCGGCGCAGCCTTGCACGAACAGGGCCAGCACGCCGTCGCCGAGATTCTCCTCGATGACCTTCGAGGCGAAGCCGGGAAAATCGGCCGTGTTCCCACGGCTGGGAACGCCCTGGATGGGATGACAGGCAAAGTTGTACACGACCGCCAGCGGCTGGCCGTTTTTCCGGTCGATCCGCAGCAGCCCGATCTCCGGGTCGGTTGGCCCAATGCCGGCCACTTGCTCGTCAGGGGGCAGCGAGTAGGCATGGCGCACGTCCGCTTCACTCCCGTCCTTCAGCTTCAGCCGGCGGTTCTCCATGATCCGGTTCTCGTGGCCCGCGCCGGCACCGACCTTCACCGGCTCCATGGTTCGGTATGCTTCCTTCACCGCCTGGATCGTCCGCTGTTCGACATCCGCGCACACGATGCCGTGACAATGACTGGCATTGACCACGACGCTGGCGGGCGGGATGTTCAGTTCCTTTTCAAGTTGGGTTCGCACGTTGCCGAGGAAGTCGTCCTTGATTCTGCCGATTCCTCCGATCGCGACTGCGTCCACGGTGACCAGCACCACGGTCGTGGCGTCATCCTTCAGCACCAGGGCTTTGGCGTACAACGGGTCATTGGCCGGCGCCGCGTCACGGTCCGTGATCTCCACCTTGGCGACCCCGGCCTGAAGTTGAGCAGCGGCCGCTTTGGCACAGGGAAACAAGCCGGCAACCAACAACATCCCGGCAACGAACGCGGCGAAACTCCTACGGCAAGTTCGGCGGCGGGAACATCGAATCCAGCGGTCAAGAAAAGAATCGTTCATGGCGATCCTCCAATTCAGTCCTGTTTGGTCCTGGTAAACTGGTGCATCTCTTTGCCACAAGCTACACGCGCTGTGATGCAACCTCAATACGTCTCCCCGCGATGCCCAAACGAGGATCTGAACCCAGATTCCCGCGACTTCCTGTCCCGTGCTGCGGGGTTGGTGACGGCTGTCAAGCGAGCGGCACGGGTTGATTCCCTTCCCGATAGGCCCGGCGGATTTCCTCGGCGGCTTCGAAGATGGCCGCGATTTGGTCATCCCGCACGGTGGCATCCAGATTGATGCAGCACAGGCCGGCGTTGGCGGGACCGCCCGCATCGGCCACCAGGCCGTGTACGACGGCGCGGATCTCGTCCGGTGTCATTTGGACGAGATCCACCGGTCCGAGGCGGATGTTGAGGAACGTGTCCGGCAGATGACGGCGGAGCACCCGGAGGTCGCCGCCCCAGCCGGCATCGAGGAAGCGCAGGTTGGGGATCTTGGCAAACGCCTGGGCGTACCGGTGCGGATCGCGGCCGCAGTAGTGAATGCCGAACATCTCGTGCCGGGCACTCCAAGCCAGATCGAAGGGCAGCAAAAAACGCTCGTAGTCCTCCACCGAGATCATCGTCAGGGAACACTCCGAGTGCAAATACACCGGCCGCTCGAAGAACCGGACCGTGCGGTTCACGGAAATGCTGCTCGTGCCGGTTTCCCGCTCGATGCTGTCCGTAAAACGGTCGATCACCGCCGCGATGTCCCGGAAGAACACCGCGACCTGCTCCGGCTGGTCGATGAAGTCCAGGTACAGCTCTTGTCCGCGCAGATCGAGGGCCAGATTCAGCACGCCGTTCCAGTTGACGTCGCCGGCCAAGCGGCCGTAGCGGCTGCGCAATTGTTCGCGCAGCGTCTGGAAGCGGCGGAACGCCTCGCTGCGGAACGCCGCCTCGGGGTCCGTTTGGGGCCGGTCGAGACCGGCGGGGATGACCTGCGGCGGGGCTGACTCCTGGTATTCGACGCGGCAGCCCATCATTTCCGACAGCAGGTAGCCCGCGGCCAGATGCGTCGCTCCCACCAGCGGAACGTCCGTGTCGGCGTCCGCGCTCAGGCCGCACCGCCCCCAGCGCTCGCTCAGCACCCGTTCCATCTTCCGCTCGTCCTCCACCCGCCGCGCCGGATGGAAAAAGAAATCCGGGTCGAAGCAAATCCCCGCGTGCCGGTGCCACCAGTCCGGGGCCAAGACGATGTCCACGGGCAGCAACGGTTGAGTCATGGAATCACTCCGATTGTCTTTGCGGTCAGGCTATTCCAGTGCTCGAACGACGTGTTGACCGTCCCTCGGCAGGCCGCTCCAGGTCAAGAATGGCACATTCCACGTCAGGTTTCAACGGCACGAAGGACAACCGATCTCGCAGCGGCAGGAAGATGAGCGGAACAAGACGGAGGAGGCTGACTGACTGCCGGGGCTTCAAACCGCAAACCACTCCGGCTGCAGCGACCGCAGCAGGTGGAGCAGGCCGGCTGCATAGAGGGAATCCAAAATGTCGTCCGCCAAGACGCCCCAGCCGACGGGCAGATGCTCCAACCGCCGCGCGGGCGGGGGTTTGATCATGTCCAGGATCCGCGTCACGGGAAAGGCCCAGAGGACGGTGACCAGGATGCTGGGCGTGCGAAACAGCAGCACCGTGGTCAGGAAGCCAACCACTTCGTCCGTGACGAACTTGCCGGAGTCCTCTTCCTGAAAGAATCGTTCCGCCCACGGCGACAGGCGGAAGGTCGCCACGCAAGCCAGAAGCAGACTGACTGCGATGCCGACGGTTCGCCACGGCTCGGAGGTCCAAACCGCCAGCACGACGTAGATGGCCACACCCCAGAGCGCTCCGCAACTGCCGGGCAGGATGGGGCAGTAGCCCACGCCGCCACAGGTCGCGATCAGCCAGCGGAAGCGGTCCGCCCAGGTCAGCGTCGAGGACTCGCGGTCGGGTTCATTCATGCGGGCCGCTTTTGCTTGCATTTTGCGCTGCTCCTGGCGAACGGTGGGCGTTAGCCCACCGGTTTTTCTGGTGTCAGCCTGCCAGCACCAAAGACACCGGTGGGCTCACGCCCACCGTTCGCCCAGTATCGAAGGGACCGGTGGACTCACGCCTCACCGTTCGCCCAGTATCAAAGGAACCGGTGGGCTCACGCCCACCGTTCGCCGAAGAGATCCCCGCTTCTTCTCGAGGGCTTACTGCCGTGCCGGCCCCGCACGCCGGGCGACGTTCTTCTGCTCGACCATCTCTTCGGTTAGGCGGGCCAAATACTTCATCATGCTGTCGGGCCCGCTGAAGCCGATGACCGTTTGATCGACGTCCATTTGCTGCTGGAGCACGCGGCCCGCGTCGACGTCAAACTTGATTTCGCCACGCTTGACCCGCTGGACCAATTGGGATTGCACGGCTGGGTCGTCGATCGGCGTCAGGACCTCGGTCCGCGCCTCGATCGTCGCCACGCCGGTCCGGACTTTCTTCAACTCGTACACGTGACGCAGCTTGACCCGCTTGACCGTGCCTCCGGGCAGCCGGATCGGCAGTTCGCCCTCCTTCGTCCAGCTCTCGCCGACCTTGACGGCGTGCGCCGGCAAGGGGACGGTCAACTCGCCGATGCCGGGATTGAACTGCGGGCGGGCATGCTCGCGGCGGACGATCTCGCCGCTGGGGCCGATGGTCACCGTCGCCATCGGCTGGCCCACGGATTCGGCCACATGTTCGTAGCCCGTCGGCGGAGCCTTGTCCTTGGTGCTGTCGTAGCGGACTTCCGGGCGGCCGGAAAGCTGCTGCCACATGCTGGCGTCTTCCACGGTGTAGGTGAACGTGATATTGCCCTGCGGGTCGACGCCAGTGACTTTCCAGGCTTTGGTCGAGACGCTGCGCGTCTGGGCGGTTTCCGCCACGCCCCGGATCTTGGTGTCAACCGTCGTCAGGTGGGTCACTTTACAGCGGAAGACCTCGCCTGGCTTGAACTGGTAACGCAGTTGGTACGTGGCAGCGCCGTCGTCGGCCGCCGCAGCCGGTTTCGACGAATCCACGCTCGCCGGGCTGTCGCCTGCCATCAAGAGGCCGGCGGGAAGCAAAAGTACCAGGACGGCCAGTGTGCAGAGTCCAATCGCGATTCTCATGAGTGTGCCTCCATGCCCCACCAGGAACTCGGAATTGTCTGGCCCGTAATCAGAATGGGCCGGGTCGCTCAAAAAAAGGAAGATGGCAGGCTGGAAGCCTACCCCGCTTACTTCGCCGCGTGGCTGCGGACGTCGCCGCCCCAGCCGAGTTTCTCCCGCAGTGTACGGTAGTAATGACGCTCCGGAATCTCGACCATCTTGAACGTCGGTTCCGCCCGCTCGACGCGAACGCGGTCCTGGGCCGTCAAGCGGCACAGCGACACGCCGTCCATGACCACCGTCGTGTTGTCGTGCGGCTGACTCACGACGATTTCGTAGATACGATCCGCCGTGTCGACCACCGGACGCATCGTCAGCGTGTGCGGGCTAATGGGCGAGATCACGAACGCCTGCAGGTTCTTCCGCAGAATCGGTCCGCCTGCGGAGAGGCTGTGGGCCGTCGAACCCACGGGCGTGCTGATGATCAAGCCGTCGCAACTATAAGTGGTTACGAGATCTGAGTCAACGTAAAGTTCGATGGACAGCATCGAATAGGGCGGCCCGCCGAGAATTGCCACTTCGTTCAGGCCCAACTGACTGGTGGCCGTCTGCCCGCCACGCACGAGCGAGCACTGCAACATGAGATGATCGAGGATTGTGCAATTCCCCGCGCAGACTCCCGGCAGGCACTGCAGAAACTCCTCCGGCGACACATTCGCCAGAAACCCCAATCGCCCCAAATTGACACCAAACGCCGGAATCTGCTTGGCCCCCATTTGCTTTGCCGCGCGCAGGATCGAACCGTCTCCACCGAAAACAATCGCCAGATCGGCGCGGACCGTCGTGAGATCCTCGTGAAAGCGAAAGTCGGTCAGGACGATCTCGGCGTGCTGTTCAATGAACGGACGCAGGTTCTCTGCCTCGCTGAGCACGCGCGGCCTTTCGCCGCTGCCCAACAGCACGACCCGCGGACAGGGCCGCCCTTCCTGAATCCATGACGGGCAAATTGTCGGGGGAGTGGTCATAGGAGTAACCTGACGCGGACTCGCGTCCGCAACCGAAGTAGGTCACCGTAGGCCGCTCGCTCCGCGAGCGGATTCCCGCTCGCGGAGCGAGCGGCCTACGGTTGCGGCTACAGACCGCGTAGGTTGGGTCTCCGACCCGACCAGGTCGG